>NZ_JBFAWD010000025.1:0-127947 GCF_040680135.1 Nocardia sp. NPDC052112
GCCGCCTACGCCGGTCTGGCACCGGTGCCCCGCGACTCCGGGAAGATCACCGGAAACCTGCACCGCCCCAAGCGATATCACCGCGGCATGCGCAAAGTCTTCTACATGGCCGCGCTGTCGAGCATCCGCCGGCCAGACGGCCCCTCCCGCGCCTTCTATCAGAAGAAACGAGCCGAGGGAAAAGCCCACACCCAAGCACTCATCGCACTCGCCCGCCGACTCATCGACGTCATCTGGGCACTCATCCGTGACAACCGCACCTTCACCATCGAGACACCAGCCCCGATCAGCGATGCGGCTTGACACGGTCATTGAAACTCCGACGGCTTGTGGGGTGACGTGGCGTTTGAGCAGTCGTGGGACCGCCTTCTCGTATTCGCGGGCGACCTCACCGGTCCGGAACGTGGCGAGCATGTCGGTGTCGACATAGCCGGGGTAGACGATCGTCACGTCGACCTGATGCGGTGCGAGTTCGACGCGCAGTGCGCGACCCAATGCTTCGAGCCCGGCCTTGGATGCCGCGTACGGCGACTGCAGCGCGCCGTTGTTGAAGGCCAGCACGGAGGCGACCAGCAGAAATTGGCCGGATCGCGCCAGCACCGACGATAGCGTGGCACGGACCGTGTTCGCGGCGCCTACCAGGTTCACATCGATCACGCTGGCGAACTGTTCCGCTGTGGTAGCGCGAAAAGTGCAGTGCGGGACTCCGATACCCGCGTTTACTACCACTGTGTCGTAACCGCCGAACCGGTCCTCGATGGCGGCCAGGGTCGCGCCGAGCGCCGACGGGTCCCGGACGTCAGCCGCAAATCCTTGGGCCACTCGCGGTGGACCCGCTGTGACCGCGGCAGCCTGCGCCGCCGCACCGTCCACGTCGAGGATGGCAACGCGACCGCCGAGCCGGACGACCTGCCGAGCCGTCTCGAAACCGATTCCGCGAGCTCCTCCGGTGACGACGACCGTGCGCCCGGCGAGATCTCCGTGCATGTGAACTCCTATTGATGAATTTGTCAGATGTGACCGTAGCATCACATCGATCTCAAATGATAGCCTCATCACATTTGATTAAAATGATCATGATTGGAAGGGAATGTGAGATGGCCGACGGCCTGCTGAGCGAACCTCTGGAGATCGGCCCCATGCGGGTCGAGGGTCGCCTCTATAAGTCGGCGACGAGCGAAACGCGCGCCACCACAGACGGTTTCGTTACCGATGACCTACTGGCCTTCTACGATCCGATGGCTGAGGCCGGAACGCCGATGATCGTCACCGGAAACCTCTACATCTCGCTCCAGGGCAAATCGGCGGGCAGACAAGCCGGAATCGACAACGACGACAAGATCCCAGGACTGCGCGAGTGGGTCGACCTCGCCCACGCCGGGGGCGCCAAGCTCGTGGCTCAGCTCAATCACGGCGGACGACAGATCGCGAAGCTCGCCCCGGGCGCCGACCGCATCGTCTCCGCATCCGACGTCCGCGAACCGCTGTACGGGACGAAGCCATCACCTCTGCGGCTCGACGAAATCCCCGGTGTCGTCGACAGTTTCGTCGCGGCGAGTGTCAGGGCACGGGAGGCCGGCTTCGACGGTGTCCAGATCCACGCCGCTCACGGCTACCTGCTCGGCCAGTTCCTCACCCCACACACCAATCGGCGCTCCGACGAATACGGCGGTCCCCTGGACGCGCGCGCCCGCCTGCTGCTCGAAGTCCTCCACGCCATCCGAGAACGCCATGGCGACGACTACCCCATCCTCGTCAAGATGAACGGCACCGACGACCTGCCATTCCGGCGCGGCGCAACCACCCCCGAACTCGTCCGGGTCGCACAGTGGCTGCAGGACATCGGCGCCGACGCCATCGAGATCTCACGCGGACACTACGAATCGTGGCCAGGAATGGTCCAGGGCAACTACCACGGCTTCCTGAAGGCGAGCGTCACTGAGGGCCCCGGAGTGCAGTCCCCTCGGATCCGCAAACTCGCCATCCGAGCCGCCGCCCCGCTCGTCGAACGCGTCGCCGGACGGTTACGGCCACCTCAGGAAGGATTCAACCTCCCCTACGCCCGCCTCTTCACCGAGGCTCTCGACATTCCCGTAATCGTGGTCGGCGGCTTCCACACCAAGAACGCCATGGAAGCAGCCATCAGCAGCGGCAACGCAGACGCCGTGTCAGCCGCCAGAGCATTCATCGCCGACCCGTACCTCTACCGCGCCGTCACCGGAGACAGTCTCGAACACCCCGTCTGCGGCTACTGCAACGGATGCATCGCGAGATTCAGCGGCTCCCGCATCGACTGTTACAGCAACGACATTCGCGCACAACGCGAAACCATGCTGAAAATCGCGCGCAGCAATTCCCGCCTTGAAGGATAAAAATTTGACGGATAACACCCACCGAGGCACAGGCTCGAGGCGCGCCTCGAGCACCGGCGCAACTGCGGCCGGCTTCGCCGCCGTGCTGGCGTCTCACCTGCCCACGGCGGCCGCGGGCATCTGATCCGGCGGTCGGTGAAACTGGTGTGCGTCCTGCGCCGCCGATTGGACATGACGCCCGCCCAGTTCAACGAATACTGGCTCAACGCCCAGGCACCCATCGCCATCAAAGCACTCACGACGCTCGGTGCGAATCGAAACTGATTGTTCAATCGGCTAGGGCTGAGATCCAGTTGTGCATCCAACCGGTCGCGGTCTGTCCGTCGCCGACCTGGTAGGTGCCATAGGACTCGTGCGTTCCGGCCGCGTAGAACTTCGCGAGCTGTTGGGCATGGGCTCGAGTCGACTCGGAGTCGAGTTGTGATTGCAGGGCGGAGATGCCGCCATGTGCCCTCAGCTCGACGAGGACCGAGGCTGCTTGGAGTCCGTAACCCCAAAGGGAACCCGGGTTCGTGTCCTGCCGGGCGAGGTAGCCGGCCAACCGCATGAGATAGTCGTGATCGTCGGTGGAGCAGTAGAGGTCGCCCTGTGCACAGATGGTGCGGACTCGGTCGGTAACCATGCCGAAGCCGCTGGCCCGCACGCCCGCGGCTCCTGTGCCACCGACAGGCTGGCCGATTTGGGTGTCGCTGGGTGAGCGGCTGGGGTCCGAAAGCAGGCCGACACCGGCGATCCGATCGGGCGGCACCACGCCCTGTCCCGTCCCGATCTCGGCGGCGAGGTCACCAGCGGCATCTGCGCCCTGGCTGTAGCCAACGAGCGCGATCTGGGTGGCGGCGCACCGCTGTGCCATGGCGCCGACCACCGCACGCGCGTTCCGGACAGCCTGCTTCTTCGATGCGCTGTAAATATCGCCCTCCCATGGGAATGCGGTGGCGGGGTAATCGACATAGGTGACGTGGGTGGAGCGGGGCAGGCCGTCGGTCACCCCGGCCAGCATGCCCCGCCCGTTCGCGGTCGGCGATTTCGCCTTCCCTGTTTCCCATGTTCCGGGGATCGCCACCACATACAGCGCCGGGCAGTCGGGGTCTGCGGCAGCGATCCCGCTTCCCAGTGCAATGCAGGACAACCCTGACAACGTCGCAGCCGAGGCTGCGGCAACGGCCATTCTCAAACGCATCATGCTCACTCCATCGGTTCGGCTCTGCGGGGACGCCTGTCTTGAACCCGTGATCGGTTGTTGTCCCAGCGCAAAGCCCATGCTGGCAGCTGTTCGGGTTGAAAGACCCATATTGTGACGATTTCGTCAATTACTGATTCGACCGTTTGGTCATGTGCGGGATATCACGTCATATCTGCATTGACGATCGGCTCTCTGTCCCGCCCGCCTCGGCGTCTACCCGACTTCGGCGTGCTATTCGACGATATGAACGGCACCGACCCGCTGTAGCGCGACGGCTCCGTCTGCTGCAACCGATGGTGGAGGCCGGACTCGCGTTGGTGCGGGACACTGATAATGCCTCCAGTGGGTGGTTCGCCGTCGGAACGGAACGGCTTTCGCTCGACGATTTCGAGCCGCGTGAGGTCGAGGTGGCGATGACGTTCGACGTCGGCGCTCTCGGGCCGATGGCGTTGCTGCGCCCCGGCGTCCGAGTTCGTTCCGAACTGTCCGGTGGCACAAGGACATTCGGTGCCGCCGACTTCACCTGGGAGGAATCATGAGGCGCACCAAGATCGCCGTGATCGGTTCGCGCGTGTCGCTGGCATCCGCCTGGACGAAAGAGTTGTCAGCGCATTGCATGATGTCGCTATGTCGGGCCGGGTCCGCAGGACCCGCTACGAATAAGCCGAAGGCCTGAGTCTGCAACAGGCGCAACGCGATCTGCGCGACCTCGACGCAGTCGGGGTGTTGGAGCCGGTCGGCCGTACCCGAGCACGCTTCTACACCGCCGGACCGGATTACCTGGAACGCGTGTCAGAAGTCGCTGACTGAGAGCCGTCGAGGATCGTATCGAGCGGGCCGTCCGATTCCGAGCATCTCTGCGCGATCTGCAAGACAACCCTGATCCTGGACGGGAACCACGGTGACCAGGAGTCTGTTGTCGGAGACGAAGACGGTCCACCAGAGGTCCGAGAGCCGGTTGAACCGCCCTGAGTTCGGTGCTCACAGTGTGCGTCGAACCCGGGAGGATTCAAAAAACTCGAACGCCATATCCGGGTGGTTGCGCGGGTAATGCTCGACGGCTATCCCGGTGGTGAGTTGCCGAGCGGGTTCCCGATCACGGCCGTGTCGGTGGACCAGGCGACAGGTCGATATGGCGACGGGGAACGTGCCAGGTCGTGGATGTGGCCGCATAGCCTGCGGTTGGTGCCAGCGGACTACTTCACCTGGAAATCTGCGCGAATGCGGAGGTAGCTGTTAGCTGGTGACTCACTCATTCCCGCAGGTGTCGAGCATTGTGTTCACTGCGGCTGTGACGTCGAGGGTGGAGTCGAGTGTCGCGGCGGCGCGCAATGCGGCCGCGGTGATCTCGAGGAGGCAGTCGACCATGGATTCGACGTCGAATGGTTCGCCATTCTGTAGCCAGTAGGCGGTGGCCTCGTCCAGCGCGCCGATACTCGAGCGCATCATCATCCGGAGGGCGGGGATCTGTGGATCGATTCCGAGCAAGATGCTCCATCTCTCGATGGACCGCCAGCGCCCGGCTTCGAATGCGTCCCATGTCTCGGGGTCGGTGCCGCGCCCGCTGAGGACGAGGCGCAGCGCCAATCCCCGGTGGGCGGCGAGGTAGCGGAGGTGCGCGGCCAATCCGGCGCGGATCTGCTGCGCGGCTGGAAGGTTCGGGTCCGAGTCCTGCTCTCGGACGATCGTGTCGGAGGCGTCGCGTATGGCCTCCAGGTAGATGCCGCGCTTGTTGCCGAAGTAGTGGAAAAGCAGCCCATGGGCGACGCCGGCTGTCTTGGCGATGTCGGCCACGGCGACATCGTCGTAGCTGCGTTCTGCGAAGAGTTCGACGGCGGCGTCGATGAGGCGCTGCCGGGTCTCGGCGGCCTGCGCGGCGCGTGTCGTGCGCCCCTTCGCTGTTGTTGCGGTCATTGGTGTCCCTTCCCTCGACGGTCGCCCAATCCGATGGTGGCGGTCTACCAGGCCGAAGACAAGTTGATTCTAAGTCGTTGACTTCAAATCAACCAATCGCTTAGTCTGGGTTCGGCGCTCATGTGATGTGGCGCACCCCCCGCCGGCAGAAATCGCCTGGCGGGCGTTCTTCGACATCAGGCGAAGACACACCGTTTGACACCGGCCGATGACAGCTCGGTGTTTGAGGAGTTTCGATGCGTAACTGCGTTACCACCCCGACCTGTCGGGCCGATCTGTATTCCCGGGCCGCGATTCTCGACCCCTACCCGCATTACGAGCGGTCGCGGGATTTGGGGTCTACACCGCGAGTGCGGCGCAGTCTTTGGCGAGCTGCTGGGCCGTGCGCGGATCCGATCGTCAAAGCCGACATCACCGAATCGGATTTGCCGCGCTGGGTGAGCGAGGTCGTGGTGTGCCCATGAGTATCGCGTCGATCGTCCTCGCCGCGATTCTCGCGGTGTTCTTCCTCTTGCTCGGCTCGGCGAAAGTGCTTGCCACACAACAGATGCGGGATCGAGCGGCGCATGTCGGGTTCTCGATCGGTGCCTATCGAGGCGTCGGAGCGCTGGAGGTCTGCGGGGCTGTCGGACTACTGGTCGGCATCCTCTGGTGGCCGGTCGGCGCGGCCGCCGGGATGGGACTGGTTCTGCTGATGATCGGAGCCGCCGCTACCCATCTGCACAAACGCGACAGTGTGCGGGAATTCGCGCCCGCGGTCATCACTTGCTTGGTTGCCTTCGGCTATCTGGTGGTATCGCTCGGAGCGACCCGATGAATACCCGGGTAGCTCCACCCATCGTGGCGGTGAGCCCCGAGCATGGGACTCCGGCGAGTTTCCGAGCGTGGTTGACGGCCGTCCCACCCACGTCCGCTAGAGCCATCGACCGTTCAGCGCAGCGCCACAGGAGTCCCGATGCATAAGCACGCCGACGTGCCGACCTATCGACCCGACCTGTACTCGCGGCAGGCAATTCGCGACACCTACCCGCACTATGCGCGGCTGCGTGAACTCGGCCCCGTCGTCTGGCTTTCTCGGCAGCGTGCTTATGCGCTCCCGCGCTACGCCGAATGCAAGAAGGTGCTGCTCGACGATGCGACGTTCATCTCCGGTGACGGCGTCGCCCTCAATCCGATCACCAATCGGCTGTCCCGGGGCACCACACTCAACAGTGATGGCGACGACCATGCCCGCCGTCGCGCGCTCCTCGCGCACCGCCTGACTCCCAAGGCATTGCGCACGATGCGAGAGACGGTCGATCGGCAAGCGGCCGCAGCTGTCGATGCGGCCGTCTCGCGTGGCCGCATCGACGGGGTCGCACTGGCGACCGCGCTGCCGATGTCGGTTGTCCCCGATCTGATCGGCTGGCCACAACATGGTCGGGAAAACCTCTTACGCTGGGCCGGAGCCACTTTCGACGCACTCGGGCCGATTAATCGGCAATCGGTGAAGACTGCCGCCTCCGGTCTGGAAATGATGCGATTCGCCAGACGCGTCATCCGGGACCGCGAACTCCTGCCCGGCGGCGCTGGACAAGATGTGCTGCATGCCGCCGATGAGGGCAAGTTCGCGCATTCGGAATGCCCCGAGCTCATGATCGACTACCTGGCGCCGTCGCTGGACACCACGATCAGCGCGATCGCCAGTTCGCTGCACCTATTCGCGACCTATCCCGATCAATGGCGGCTCTTGAAGGCGGACCCGACGCTGATCTCGAACGCGGTCAACGAGGTCGTCCGGTTCGAGTCACCGGTCCGGGCGTTCTCGCGCAAAGCAATTCGTGACGTCGAACTGGGCGGCACCACCATCCCGAAAGGGGCGCGGGTCGTGGTGATCTACGGCTCGGCCAATCGCGACCCACTCGAATGGGACGCTCCCGACAACTTCGATATCCGCCGCGACGCCGCACGCCAACTCGGATTCGGCCACGGCACCCACGGCTGCGCGGGCCAAGGCCTGGCACGCATGGAAACCCAAGCGATGCTGCGTGCCCTGCTCGAGCGAGTCGACCACATAGAGGTGGCCGGGCAGCCCGAATGGGCCATGAACAACATCATCCACCGCTACGGGCGCCTGCCCCTGCGACTGAGCCCCGTCTGAAAGAAGACCCCGATGAAGATCTCCGTCGACTACCACCGCTGTGAGGGCCACGGGCTGTGCGCCGAACAAGCCCCCACCGTATTCAGCCTCGACGACGAGGCGGAGTTGACCTACCACTTCGACGGCGCCGACGTACCCGAGGATCAGGTCACCACCGCGCGCGCGGCCATCACTTCCTGTCCTGTCGCCGCGTTGCGGGAACTGTCGTGAGCGCAGCGCAGCGGAGCGAACTATCGGCACAGCGCGCCTCGCGCACGACGCAGCCGAGCGCCGGCGAGGTACAGTCGTGAGCGCACCGACCTCGGCCGTCATCGTCGGGGAATCCATCGCGGGCACCACTGCCGCACGTGAACTCAGGGCGCTCGGTCACGGCGGCCGGATAACCATCATCGGAGCCGACCGACACGGCGCGTACTCGCGACCGCCGCTGTCGAAGGCGGTGCTCAAAGATGCCACCGCCGACGCCGCACTCGGATACCAGCTCGACGGCCTCGATACCGACGTCGTGCGGTCGGCGGCCGTCGGTGCCGACCTCGACCGTCGACTGATCACGACCGCAGACGGCCGAACCATCGGCTACGACGCACTCATCATCGCCACCGGTGCCGATGCCCGCCGCCTGGCCGGACCCGAACAACGTGGTGAGCTCGTCCTGCGGACGCTCGATGACGCCCGCGCGCTGCGCTCCCGACTCGAGACAGCCACCTCGGCGATCGTCGTCGGTGCAGGCTTCCTCGGGATGGAAGTTGCCAGTGCCTGTGTCGCCCGGGATATCCCGGTCACCGTGGTCGACGTCGACCGGCCATTGGAGCGCATCCTCGGGCTATTCCTGTCCGAGTTGGTCGGCATGCGCGCCGAACGTCACGGTGTCCGGTTGATCCGGACCGCGGACTTCGTTTCCCTCGTCGGTGATCCGATCCGCGGTGTAGCCCTGCTCGACGGCACCGAACTCGGCGCCGACCTCGTCGTGAGCTGTGCCGGAGAAACACCGAACACCAGCTGGCTGCACGGCACCGGTCTCGCCGATCACCTCGGCATCGGCGTCGACCAGGCCTGCGCGACGGCCGTTCCCGGCGTCTACGCGGCAGGTGACGTCTCCTACCTGCACGTCGAGAATCGACGTGCCCCGTTCTGGTCGAATGCGGTTGCTCGCGGGAAGGTCGCCGCGGCCTCGGCGGTCGGTCTGACGGCTCTCGGAGCTCCGAACGATGACTACTTCTGGACCGAACTCCTCGGGCTGTCCATCAAAGTCGTTGGTCCCCTGCCGCTGACCGGCGAGCCCAGCACCGTTCAGGGAAACCTCGCCGACGGATCCGCCGTGCTCACCTGGAACCACGGCCGCGGACCTGCCACCGTGGTCGCCTACGGCATCCGCAAACCGGTCACCCGGCTGCGGGCGATGGCCGACTCCCTGCGCAACTCCTGACCATTGCGCAACCCCACACCATATCGGCGCGGCGTATCCCCGCCGACTCGTCACTACCTTCGAACGAATAAGGAACTCATGCCGCAGCACGTACGAGGCGTCGTCGCCCGCACCCCGGGCGACCCTGTCGAGGTCGCGACAATCGTGATCCCGGATCCGGGGCCCGGTGAAGTGGTGGTCGATATCGCGGCCTGCGGTGTGTGTCATACCGACCTGCACTACCGCGAAGGCGGGATCGCCGACGAGTTCCCGCTCCTGCTCGGCCACGAGGCCGCGGGGACGGTCGAAAGCGTCGGCGCGGAAGTCGATTCCGTCAAGCCAGGCGACTTCGTCGTCCTCAATTGGCGTGCCGTATGTGGCAGCTGCCGGGCCTGTAGACGCGGACGTCCGCAGTACTGTTTCGACACGTTCAACGCGACGCAAAGGATGACCCTCGAAGACGGCACCGAACTGACACCCGCCCTCGGCATCGGCGCCTTCGCCGACAAGACACTCGTCCATGCCGGACAGTGCACGGTCGTCGATTCCGCCGTCGACCCCACGGTCGCCGGATTGCTCGGCTGTGGCGTGATGGCCGGTTTGGGTGCAGCGGTGAACACCGGCAACGTCGGTCGCGACGATTCGGTCGCGGTCATCGGCTGCGGTGGTGTCGGGGACGCGGCGATCGTCGGTTCTCGGTTGGCCGGTGCCCGAACGATCATCGGCATCGACCGCGACGACCAGAAACTGCGCTGGGCCCGTGAACTCGGCGCCACCCACACCATCAACGCGACTGACACCGATCCCGTTGCGGCAGTGCGGGACATCACCGGTGGATTCGGTGCGGACGTCGTCATCGATGCGGTAGGCAGGCCGGAAACCTGGAAGCAAGCGTTCTACGCCCGCGACCTCGCGGGGACCGTCGTCCTCGTCGGTGTACCCACCCCCGACATGACCCTCGAGATGCCGCTGATCGACTTCTTCTCCCACGGCGGCGCACTCAAGTCCTCGTGGTACGGCGACTGCCTGCCCGATCGTGACTTCCCGACGCTGATCGACCTGCACCTGCAGGGCCGACTGCCGCTGGACAAGTTCGTCACCGAGCGGATTGCCATCGACGAAGTCGAAACAGCCTTCCACACCATGCATTCCGGCCAGGTACTGCGCTCGGTGGTCGTCCTGTGATCGATCTTCGTGTCGAACGCGTCGTCACCTCGGGGACTTTCCAGCTCGATGGCGGCACCTGGGAGGTAGACAACAACGTCTGGCTCATCGGCGACGATTCCGAGGTCATCATCGTCGACGCCGCCCACGACGCGGGTCCGATCATCGATGCGGTCGGCGATCGACACGTCGCCGCGATCATCTGCACCCACGCGCACAATGACCACATCAGCGTGGCACCTCTGCTGGCCGACGCGCTCGACGCACCGATTCTGCTCCACCCCGGTGACGATGTCCTGTGGCAACTGACCCACCCCGGCGAGCGGTACTACCCACTCGAGGACGGGGAGCGGATCACCATCGCCGGAACGCAACTCGAACTGATCCACACTCCCGGACATTCCCCGGGATCGTCATGCCTGCATCTGCCGGAGGCATCGATGATGTGCTCAGGAGACACCCTGTTCGCTGGAGGCCCCGGCGCGACCGGGCGCTCCTACTCCGACTTCCCGACCATCATCGGTTCCATCCGCAATCGACTGTTCGCGTTGCCGGCGGACACCGCGGTATACACCGGACACGGCGGCGACACCGTCATCGGCCTCGAGGCACGACATTTGACCGAGTGGATTGCGCGCGGATACTGATCATCCTCAACGCCCGGCTGTCGACTCGTGGTGCGCGGTGAGCCCGGCGACGATCAGTTGAAGTCCGAAACCGAACTCCTCCTCGAGCGTCTGTGCGGGCAGATAGTCGGCAACGGCGACCGTGGCGGGGAACCTGGTCGGGTCGAGTTCGTGATACAGCGTGCTCAACGTGGTCGCATCGATATTTTCCGCGGTGTTGTGGCCGTGCAACTGGGCGGCGAATCCGAGCACGTAGCGCGCGATGGTCGCGTAGGCGCGCGCCGCGGCATCGGGGGCGAAACCGTTTGCGAGCAGCATGGCGAGGAACTGTTCGCGCAGGGCAAGGGTATTGGGACCGGTCGGAACCTGCTCGATCAGCAGCCGTGCGATTCCGCGGTGGCTGCGCAGGGTGTCGAACATGGCCTGGGCGGCCGACCGACATCCTTGTGGCCAGTCGGCGTCACCGAACACATCGGGATCGAACTCGATCTCGCCGAAAACCCAATCGACGACGTGGCCGATCAGTTCGGCGCGATTGGCGACGGCTCGGTAGAGCACTGCGGTACTGCTGTCGAGGCGTTGGGCCAGGGTGCGCATCGATAGCGCATCGGCTCCGTCCTCGTCGACGATGCGCAGTGCCGTGGTCACGATCCGGTCGAATGGCACCCTCGGACGGCCGCGGGAGCGGCGCGTGGTGGCTGCGGTGACGTCGTGCTCGGCGGTACTCACGCCCACATTGTCGCAATTCAGCAGGCTGACGATTCAACCACCATAACGGTAACAGTGTATCCGATAATTATTGACATTCTCAATAATAAAGGAGACACTGTTGCCATTATGATGAGACGGGAAGCTGCCGATGACTACATCGACCCGGATTCACGCTTTGCGCATCTTCGGGCGGTGCGGGCATATGGCCCCTTGTGAGCGGCCCGCCCAGGTCGGCGCGAAGTTCGCCGCATTCGCCGACCAGGTGAAGCAGGAGGCGAGGTGATGGGAAGCGACCTGCTCGACGTCCTGATTGTCGGTGGCGGCCCCACCGGTTGCGCCCTGGCCATCGACCTGACCCGCCGCGGACTCGCCGTGCGTGTCGTCGACAAGGCGGCCCGCGCGTTCGACGGCTCACGCGCCAAAGGCGTCCAGCCCCGCAGCCTGGAGATGCTCGAGGATCTCGGAGTGCTCGATGACGTCATCGGCGGCGGCGCGAACTATCCGCCGCTGGGAATCCACGCCGGGCCGCTGATGATCCCGTGGCGCATGCACCGGTTCCACAGTGCGACATCGGATGTGCCCTACCCGAATGCGTGGTTGATTCCGCAGCATCGCACCGACGCCGCATTGCGCGCGGGTTTGCGGCGATTGGGGGGAACCGTCGAATTCGGTTGTGAGCTGGTTGGATTCAAGCAACGACCCGATGCTGTGGTGGCCACGGTAGTGAACACGGCAGGATCCGAGGAGATCGCCGCCCGCTACCTGGTCGGCGCCGACGGCGGGTCGAGTGCGGTCCGTAAGACACTCGGGATCGGATTCGAAGGGACAACCGACGACGCCGATCGGATAATCATCGTCGACGCCACCGTCGAGGGCCTCGCGCGCGACCGCTTGCACGTATGGCCGCGCCGGGGTGGCCGGTTCGTCGGTGCGTGCCCGCTGCCGCATTCGGACCAGTTCCAGTGGATGATCCGCCTCGGCGCCGACGAAGAGCCCTTGCTCGAGGACGATCAGCTCAACGCCCGCATTCGCGCACACATCGGCGACGAGAGCTTCCGGCTGTCGGAGATCGGCTGGAGATCGGTGTTCCGCCCCAATATCCGCCTCGCCGAACGCTATCGGTCCGCGCGGGTGTTGATCGCCGGTGACGCCGCGCACGTGCACACCCCGGCGGGCGCCCAGGGCCTCAACACCGGGCTGCAGGACGCCTACAACCTCGGCTGGAAACTGGCCCAGGTACTCGCCGGGGCGCCGGACACCCTGCTGGACACCTACGAAGCCGAACGGCGCCCGATCGCGGCGGCGGTGCTCGGCCTGTCGACCAAGACGTACCAGGGTATGGCCAAACTCGATCCAGCCAGCATCAAACGCGGCGACGACGAACGTCAACTCGAACTGAACTATCGCGGCGGACCGCTGGCACTGCACAGAGTCGATCGCACATCCACCGTGCAGGTCGGCGACCGCGCCCCGGACGCGAAACTATTGAACTCGACCGGCGGACCGCGGCGACTCTTCGACATCCTCGCCGGACCGCACTTCACCGCCGTCGCCTACGGCCCCGCCGCCGCCGCGGACCTGGCCGCGCTGGAATGGCCGATCGCAGGCGCCGCGCTGCGGCGAGTGGCCATCGACGCCGGCGCGGACGCGGATGCCGACATCGTGCTCGCCGATATCACCGGCACATTCGCGCAGATCTACGGGCTCACCGCGTCGACAGTGCTGCTGATCCGACCCGACGGCTACATCGGTGCTATCGCCACCGGTCACCGGCTCTCGGTCACTCGAGCACTCGCACAGGCGATGACCCCGCCGATCGCGGACACCACACCCGCCGCCGCTGATATCGCAGCACGCCACTCCGAGAAGAAGTCATGACTCGCACCGCAATTCGTGGCGCACAAGTCGTCACCATGGCCACCGGCCGATCCGACAGCGAACACCAATCCTCACTGCTGGAGTCCAGTGTCCGCATCCTCGACCACATCGGCATCCCCTCGCATGCCTCGTGAACGCGCCGCCCAGCCCTGACCAGCGCGCCCGCCTGCGGCGCATCGGACCGTCTGCTGCCCGGCAATCCCGAGCGCTACCCCTTCCAGGAGTATCAGTGCCGTCATCGAGCAAACTCCGACCGTCCTCGTTCGTCCGCGTGGTGTACGCGTTCGCGGTGGTCATGCTCGGCACCACCATGCCGACGCCGATGTACACCCTCTACGCCGACAAACTCGGCTTCTCCATTGCCACTTCGACGGTCGTATTCGCCACCTACGCCGCCGGCGTCATCGCCGCGCTGATCGGATTCGGCCGCTGGTCCGACACCGTCGGGCGTCGCCCGATGCTGCTGGCCGGTCTCGCGTTCGCGATGGCCAGTTCCCTGGTGTTCTTTACCGCTGGCTCGGTGTGGCAGTTGCTGCTCGGCCGGGCACTGTCCGGGCTGTCGGCGGGAATCTTCACGGGCACCGCGACCGCGACCATTGCCGAGGCGGCGCCACCGTCATGGAAAGCCCGCGCGATGATGGTCGCTGCCATCGCCAATATTGGTGGGTTGGGCCTGGGCCCAACGCTTTCGGGGCTGCTGGTCCAGTACGGACCAGCACCGCTGCGCTTGGCGTTTGTGGTGCACTTGATGATGTTGGCCGTTGCCGCGTTCGGGCTGTCCACGCTGAATGAGACTGTCGCTGTTCAACCCGGTGCCCGACCGACCATTCAGCGGTTGTCGGTTCCGCTCGAGACGCGAGCTGTCTTCCTCCGCGTCGCCTCGGCGGCATTCGCCGGGTTCTGTGTCATCAGCTTGTTCACCGCCGTCGTACCGACCTTCTTGAACCAAACCCTCGGAATCCATAACAAGGCCATTGCCGGGGTTCTGGTAACCGCATTGTTCATCGCGTCGGCGAGCGCCCAGGTCCTCACCCGGACGATGCCGGTACCGAAGGCGCTGATTCTCGGATGCACCGGTCTGGTCGTCGGGATGCTGCTGATCACAATGGCTTTGGCGGTCGAGTCCGTGCTGATTCTTGTCGTGGGTGCGGTGGTTGCCGGCTTCGGTCAGGGCGCAAGCTTCGTCAAAGGCCTCGGCGCCGTGGTCGTAGCCGCTCCACCCGGACGGACCGGTGAGGTCGCGTCGACGTACTTCGTCGTCGGCTACGTCGCGATCTCACTTCCGGTGATCGGTATGGGCTTCGCCGCGCAATGCTGGAGCCTGCCCGATGCGGGTATGGCCTTCGCCGTGATCGTCGCCGGGTTAGCGGCGCTGTCGCTGATCGGGACCGTCCTCGCCACGCGCACCCGAGCTGAACCACAATATGTTTGAGTCACCGCCCACCCGCAGGCAGCCCATCGCGGCGGCAACGCCGATGGGCTCGCGCGCGCGTCGCAAGGAAAGCACCCGCCGAGCCTTGTTGCGGTCCGGGCGGCGCGCGCTTGCCGACGGTGTAGCCGACGCGGCGAGCATCCACGACCTCACCCACGACGTGGACGTAGCCACCGGGTCGTTCTACAACCACTTCACCAACAAACAGGAGCTGTTCGCCGCAGTTCTGGCCGAGGTTGTCGACCAGGTGACGCAGATCCTCGAGACCGCGGTCGCCGGTGTCGAAGATCCCGCCGAGGTCGTCCTGACGTACTTGCGGACCTCGAGCAGGATCGGCTTTGTCGATCCCGACATCGCCGCGATCATCGTCGCCGAGGGATACCCGATCCTCGAGCGCCCGGGAATTCTCACCAAGGCGATGCGCGCCGGAATTATCTCGCAGCGCTTTCATATTCATGATCTCGGAGCTGCCATGGACCTGTGTGGCGCGGTCGTGCTCGGGATCTTGCGCACCTGGCTGCGCGACCAAACCGCGGCAACCCAGAGCTGGGTCGACCTGCTGGCCGAGCACACCCTGGTCGCGTTGGGAGTCCCGCCAGCTGATGCCCGCCAGCTGGCCCTCGCACCGCCTCAGGCGCTGCCACTTCTGCCGCCGAGCCCAAAGGACAGCCGTGTGGGAAAGGCGCCCCCGTGCGGCCCGCCGATCAGTCCGGTCACTGCCGACCGGGGATTCGACATCGGTGCTCGTCCGTAGGTCGTGCCGAGGTCTGCAACTGCATTGTCCGAGCACCGCTCAATATCTCATCGCCGCCGAAACCGCCCTGGCCACACTGGATTCCGGTATCCGCGACGATGCCTTTCGCACCTATCCGTCAACGTGGATCGCGGGCACCGAAATCGATCCGAATAGCCCTGAACTCCGCTGCGGGGCGGAATGAGCACTCGGTTGTGACAGTTGTGTACAGTCGCTGCTGTAGACGATCGTATACAGTTGGCTCGGAGGAGGGTTCTATGGTGTTGAGTCGTCGGGCTGCGCTGGGGATCGCCGTACTGGGGGTAGCGGCCGCCGGTGTCGGCGTGTCCGTGCCGGCGAAGGCGGATGAGCGGGTGGCCGGTCCGTTGGCGACCGATGATCAGAAACGGATCGACGAGCTGGCGCAGCAGCTGGTGCAGACACCGCAGGTGCAAGCCGAGGCCGGTCGGTTGGAGCAGCAGTGGTCGCAGGTGATGACGGCCCGGCTGACATCGCTGAGCCCACAGGCGCAGGCGCAGCTGGGGCCGGATATTCAAGAGTTGGTGTTCGCGTACGCGCAGAAGGCTGTCAACAGCGATCCGACACGTCCGATGGTCGGCTGGAGCGGGCCGCCGCACAACCGCGGCGGCAGCAACGTGCCGGGCGCGCGGTATGCCGGCGATGTCCCCGACCAGATCGTTCGGTTCATTCCACTCGACAACACCTCCACCTATACCCTGACCGGACGATTTCTCCCGGACCGCCCCGCGTTCACCAGGTTTCAGATCAACGCAGACACCGACGACATTCGCACCCTGACCGAGTTCGACGGCCGTGACCTGGTGGTAGCGCCCGACGGAACCTTCACCATCACCGTCGACCCACACCCCAGTGACGCCGCGAACCACATCCAGACCGCGGCGGGAACCGACCACATGCTGATCCGCGATGTCTTGGGTGACTGGAGCCGGGAGACCCCGCCCGAACTGGTCGTACGCCGAACCGCGGGTCCTGCTGCAGCGCTGGAGAAGTCGTTCGACCAGCTCGTCGCCGATACCGTCGGCATGCTGCGCAACCAGAATTGGATCTACCTCTACATCCTGGGGATCCAATACCCGCTGCCGCCCAACATCCTGCCGCCCCCGATCCCGCAGATGTCCACGAATCGAACCTTCGGAAACTACCTGTTGAACGACGACCAGGCCCTGGTTGTGACGACCCAGACCGGGGGCAGCCCCTACATCAACCTGGGCTTGGCGGACACCTGGACGGTGTCCCTGCCGTACTGGCAGCACCAGACCAGCCTGAACAGTCACCAGGCCGCAGCGAACCCGGATGGCTCCTACACCTTTGTGATCAGTACTCGCGACCCCGGCGTACACAATTGGGTCGACACCACTGGCCTACCCCAGGGGACTCTGCTCATGCGCTGGCAGGCGATGCCCCGTGGACCCCTGCCGGTCATCCCACCACTGACCACGCAGGTCGTCGACCTCACGCAATTGCCGGGCGTGCTGCCCGCAGGCACCCCGATGGTGACCACGCAGCGGCGGGCGGCACAGCTCGACCGGCGCCGCGCCGGCTACCGGCGCAACGGGCTCGGTTCCTGATTTACCGACCGAGCGGGCCCGTCGTCACTGTGACGGTTGTTCCAACAACCTGGCGGTGGCCATGTGCACCGCCGCTCGCAGCCGGGTGTCGGGCACTTGTGTCAGGCCGGTGGCCGACCGTATGAACGGCCCGAACAATCGCCACCCCAGCTCGAGGGCAACCATGTTCGCCACCGCCATCCGAACATCTTCGGTGTCTCCGTGCTGCTCGATCGCGTCCTCGAGCACTGCGGAGATGACCGGGAACCGGGCCTTCAGCTCACCCAAGGGATAGCCGTCGAGGATGACTCGGGCCGCGACCCGGATATCGCGGTCGGCGCGGGCATCGATGTCGGAGCGGTCGGCGTCGGATGCCGACAGCGCTGCAGCGTCATCGCCGAGGCGATCCAGCACGGCGCCCACCAACTGTTGCTTGGATCCGAAATGCCGATGGATCAAGCCCAGATTGACACCGGAGCGGGCGGCGATGTCGCGCATCGACGTCGCCGCCGGCCCCTGCTCGGCGAACAGATCCGCCGCGTGCTCGACCACCGCCGCAACTACCTGCTCGCGGCCCACCGGTCGCCGGTGTTGCTGCTGACTGCTCGCCATTCGATCCACCCTTCAACCCGCCTCGACCCCAGGCGCCCGTTGTCGCGAACCCCGATGTCACCCTATGTCGCAGATGGCGCGGTGGGCACCGCTCCCGCCGTGCGGACGCGGGGAACGTCCCGACCGCGGACGGCCTGAATCTTTCCAGCCTCGATGCGGCCCCCGCGCCTCGGTCGAGGCGGCCCTTGCGGTCGACGTCGAGGAATTGGTGCCCGAAACCCGTTCGACCGACGAGTGGTTCGCCACCATCGGCGGTAACCGCCTGCCCGAGGAACTGCGCGAACAGCGGCGGCGGTTGCCCTTGGCAGGGCTGCGGGCACTGCGTAATCGGCCCTCGGCGCTCGAGAGGTCGCTTATTCGGATACGTCGTACTCGATATTTGTAAAATAATGGCAACGATGTTGTTGAAAACGTATTGACGGCAAGAGTGATAACGGCCACACTGTAACCATTATGCCTGGACGAGCCACTGTCGATGACCGGATCGACCCGGAATCCGCTCTTTGTGACCGCAGCGTCCACGGAAGCCCGATGTGGCGGGAGTGCAGTGGGGCGACGTGGTGAACGCGCCCGTGCGGGATGTGCCGCGCACGCGTGCCGCGCTGTTACCTGACGGGCGGCGGATTCCGGTGAGTGCCGTCAGTGAACCGATGTTCATTTCGATACGCCGAGCGAAATAGCTCAATCAACACTACTGACCAAATGATCATTACCGAACAGATCGTCATTCAAGCGTAGTGATCGTGGACCGATACATGCGCGAACCGCCGAAGGAGTGGTTACTGCCGAGACCGGTGGTGTGTACAAGGTGAACGTATTTTTGAACGTCAATTCGACGAATGCCCAGACTCCCGATGGGGGGCAGACGACGGTGACCTATAACGTCACCGTTGATTCGGGCGCGGGATGGAAGATTACCGATGTAGGTGGTATGGACGGCGCGCTACCACTGAAATAACAACTCCTCGACAGGCTGCGGCATGCGGGACGAAATCAGGGGGCGCTCACCGCATCGGCTGCTGCCTCGTGCAACGGCACGAGGCCGGTGACGAGTAGTCGCAGACCGAAGTCGAACTCACTTTCCAGAGTTTGCATCGGCAGGCAGTCGGCGACGGCGACCGTGGCGGGGAATCGCGCCGGATCGAGCCCGCGGAAGAGTGCGGCGATGGGAGCGGGGTCGATGTTGGCTTCAGTGTCATGACCCGCTAGCTGTGTGGCGAAGCCGACGACATACCGGGCCAGAGTGGCGTACACGAGCGCTGCGGACTCCGGCGGAAACCCATGGGCGAGCAGCATGGCCAAGACCCGCTCGCGCAAGAGGAGCGCATTGGGGCCGATGGGTACCTGCTCGATGAGAAGCGGCGCGATCCCGCGGTGCTGCCGAAGGGTCCCGAAGATGGCCTCTCCGGCCGCGACGCACACGCGTTGCCAGTCACCGTCGGGCGCATCGTCATCGATTTCGATCTCGCCGAGCACCCAGTCGACCACATGGCCGATGAGTTCGGCGCGATTGGCGACCGCACGGTAGAGCACTGCGGTGCCGGTGTCGAGGCGTTGGGCGAGTGTGCGCATCGACAGCGCGTCGGCCCCTTCCTCGTCGACGATGCGCAGCGCGGTCGTCACGATCCGGTCGAAGGGAACCCGTGGGCGGCCGGGGGAGCGGCGAGTCGTGGTGCCTGCGGGGTCTGGATCGGCAGTGGACACCCTCGCATTGTTGCGTATCGGGATGTTGGGCACCTGTTCAGTATATAAGGTAACGATGTTGCCGATATCGCTTGACTGGGCGCCATGTATCGGCAACACTGTAACCATTATGAGTCAACGAGCAGCTGCCGATGATTACATCGACCGGGATTCGCGCTTCGCGATCGTCGAGGGCCGCAACATTCACTACAAGCGGGCCGGGACGGGCCCCTCGGTGTTGCTTCTGCACGGCAGCGGCTCCTCGCTGCAATGCTTCGACCAGGTGGCCGTGGGGTTGTCCGCGTTCGACGTGATACGCCCGGACCTGCCCGGCTTCGGCCTCACGGGCCCGCGCGCCGACCGGGACTACCGGATACAGACCTTCGCCAATACAGTCGCCGCTTTCCTGGACTCCATCGGGGTCGCCAAGGCTTCGGTAGTGGGCAATTCACTGGGCGGCAACGTGGCCTGGAACTTCGCGCTGGATTACCCGCGGCGAGTGGACCGGCTGGTGTTGATCAATGCCACCGGCTATCCGGGCAAGTCGTTGCCGTTGGCGCTGCGCCTGGCGCGTAACCCGATCGGTCGCGTGTTGCTGCGTCGCCTATCGTCTCGGTCGGCCACCGAACGCAATCTGCGCTCGGCGGTGGGGTCGCGCAAGTCGGTGGTGGACGACGCGATGGTGGACCGGGTGTACGCGATGCTGACCCGGACCGGCAACCAAGAGGCGTTCATCGACTTCGCCAACACCGAACAGATCGACCGCACCACCGAGATCGCGGCCATCGCAGCGCCAACGCTGGTGCTTCGTAGCGCGTCCGTCGATGGTCAGCATTTCACTCGCGATATCCCCGGCAGCCTCGAACGGATTCATCCCAGCGGTGGTCACCTGCTTCCCGACGAAGATCCGGAATGGGTGGCCAGCGCGCTAGTGAACTTCTTGACCGAGGCGACCTCGCCGAAGAAGGGACAGTGATGAAGTATTTCGTGGTGCGCGGCGAGACCCGGCAGCTGAACCAGGTCACGCGTGCGGAACTGCGCGGTGACTTCATCGAATGCAGTGACGGCGTCACCCACTACGAGATGACGGGCCCCGCAGGAGGCGAGGTCGTCGTGCTCACCGGCGGTCTGACCATTCCGCTGTTCTACTGGGATCAACTCGTCGGCGAGCTGCATTCGCGCGGATTCCGGACTGTCACCTACAGCGCCTACGGGCGTGGCTATTCCGATCGTGTGCGAGTCACCTACGATCAGGCGCTGTTCGTGCGGCAACTGGCCGACCTGACCGGTCGTCTGGATCTGGCCGGGCCCTTTCATCTCGTCGGAACCTCGATGGGCGCGTTGGTGGCTATGGCTTTCGCTAACCAGCACACCGACCGCATCGCCACCCTGACGTTGGCCGGTCCCGCCGGGCTGCAGCCCCCGCCCGCCTTCGCCGCCTTGCTGCGCAACGAGACGGCGGGCACTTTTCTGGCGAAGAAGCTGGGCAGCACAATGCTCGGCCGGCACCTGTCACACAACGTCCGGAATCCGCAGCAGTCCGCGGCGCTCACGGCGATGGTGCGCGAGTCTTACGAGTTCGAAGGCTCGATTTACGCCTTGGCTGCTACCCTTGCCGACTTTCCGCTCGGCGCCCGTCAGGACCTCTACCGGCAGAGCGGGCGCCTGCCGTTTCCGAAGATGTTGCTGTGGGGCGACGAAGATGAAGTCACCCCGATCACGAGCTACGACGAAGTGTCCGCGTTGTTCGCGCCGACCGAGTCGTACATTATCTCGCCCTGCGGGCACATGGTCCCCTACGAGGAGCCGGTTCAGATGGGTCTTCGGTTCGCCGATTTCGTCGATACTGCCAGGAAAGAGTCGTCACGATGAAGACCGAGCCGAAGACTGAACTGATCGACGTCCTCGTCGTCGGGGCGGGGCCGACCGGCACCGCCTTGGCCATCGATCTGACGCGCCGCGGATCGACGGTGCGGATAATCGACAAAGCCGCGCACGCATTCGACGGTTCGCGAGCCAAGGGAGTCCAGCCACGCAGCCTGGAAGTGCTCGAGGACCTCGGCGTCCTCGACGACATCCTCGCTGGCGGAGCCACGTACCCACCATTGGGCATCCACGCGGGTCCACTGACGATTCCCTGGCACATGCAGTCCCGTAACGACGTGACATCCGATGTGCCGCACCCGAATACATGGCTGATTCCCCAGTTCCGCACCGACGCCGCGCTGCGCGCCGGACTGCAGCGGATGGGCGTGGCCGTCGAATCAGAGTGTGAATTGGCCGGATTCGAGCAATACCCGGATGCTGTGGTGGCGACGGTCACCGGTCCCGATGGTGTCGAGGAGATCGGCGCTCGCTACCTCGTCGGCGCCGACGGCGGCGCGAGCACGGTCCGCAAAACAGCCGGCATCGGCTTCGAGGGCTCGACGGACGAAGCCGATCGAATGATCATCGTCGACGCCGCGGTCGACGTGCTTTCCCGAGACCGCTGGCATGTATGGCCGCGGCCGGGTGGCCGGTTCGTCGGCGCATGCCCGCTGCCGCACTCCGATCGGTTCCAGGTGATGATTCGTCTGAACCTTGGTGAGGAACCCGCCCTCGACGAGGAGAGCCTCAACGCTCGCATCCACAGCCAGACCGGCGACAAGGGCTTCCGCTTGTCGGACATCGGCTGGAAGTCGGTGTTCCGCCCCAACATTCGCCTCGCGGACCGGTACCGTTCCGGACGGGTATTCATCGCCGGAGATGCCGCTCATGTACACCCACCCGCTGGGGCGCAAGGACTCAACACCGGCCTGCAGGATGCCTACAATCTGGGCTGGAAACTCGGACAGGTGCTCGCAGGGGCGCCGGACAGCCTGCTCGACACCTACGAGGCCGAGCGGCAGCCGATCGCGGCCGGGGTCCTGGGCTTGTCGACAAAGAAGTACGAGGGCCTGGCCAAACTCGACCCGTCGGCGATCAAACGCGGCAACGACGAACGCCAGCTCAGCCTTCATTATCGCGGCGGCCCACTGGTAACGGCCGATGCTGAACGAACCGCGACGCTGCACGTCGGCGACCGCGCGCCGGACGCGAAACTGCTGGATGCCACCGGGGGAGCCCAACTCCTCTTCGACCTCTTCGCCGGGCCGCATTTCACCGCGATCGCCTACGGTCCCGCGGCAGTCGAGGAACTGACAGCATTGTCATGGCCGTCGGCGGGCGCGGGACTGAAAAAGGTTGCCATCAATGGCGCAGATCAGGCGAATGCCCACGTGGTGCTCGCCGATATCACGGATTCCTTTGCCCGGACCTACGGCCTGACCGAATCCACCCTGCTGCTGATCCGTCCCGACGGCTATATCGGCTCCATCGCTACCACCAATATGGGTCGGGCAACCCTGGCATACGCCGCCGCGATGACCCCGGCCATCGAGGCACCCGCCGTACCCGGCATCGCGAGGAAGGCGTGAACTGCGACAACATCCCGCGTGGAACGGATGCGCCGTGGTCGGACGAGCTTCGGACGCCGAGTGCGCGGGCAAGATCGGGCGGCTGCCGTCGGCATTGCTGACGGGGCCTATATCCAGTTCGGATATCTAGTTCGGAAGTGCGATGATGTGGCATCTGATGGTCGATTTCGGTCTCGGTTCACCATTGCATTTCGTTGCCTCCTATGAGGCGGCGGTGACGTTCGCACGGGAGGCGATCGAAAAGGGTTGGGCCCGCGCCGTCGCTGTCGATGATCGAGTGGACCACAGCTATCCGGCGATGCCGTGCCAATGCCTGTATGCGCCGAGCGGCCCGGACGCCGCGCCTATGTTCTGAACGCGGTAAGCACGATGCTGCCCCGGTGAACCACGTCACCGGGGCAGCATCGTTTCAATGCGCGAGTCGGCGATGCTCGGCGAGACTGTCCAGCCCGAAATCCGAACGCGGGTTGCGCCAGACCGAGTGTGCGTGGTTGGCGTTGCGCTGGGTGTTGTCGTACTCGATGAGCAGCTCCGGGCCCTGGATGCGGTAGTAGTGCGGTTCACCGGCCTGCAGACTGCCCGCCCAGCCGAAGTGGACATGGTCGAGTACGTCGTCGGCTGCGTAGTGCGCGGTGTGCGCATCGGCGAGCGCACTCGGTGCACGACCGCTGTACAGATCGATGAGGTTGCGCAAAATGCCGCGCTGATCCGGGTCGAGGTCGCGTGCGGACAATCCCGTGGGCGGAATGTAGATTGCCGTTGCCGCGTGGTCGGCTTCGGTGTATCCGCTTCCTTCTTCGGCACGCCGGTCGATATCGTCGACCAGATCCCGCAGCGCCGGATCGGTGAACCTGCCGCGCCACAAATCCTGCATATGCATCATCGTGTCGCCGTGTGTGATGGTCGGCCGATTACCGGAGACGATGTCGGATACCGCGCTCTTGTGGAATAACGCCACCTGGTAACGGTCCGAGTCCAGCGACCGGGCCAATTGCCGCGCCGCCTCCTCCGGTCCGCCCAGTGGCCGCAATGCCGCGCCAAGCAAGGCGGTACTGGCCGGATCGGCTCCGATGAAACACGGTGTCGTCGAGACGATGCGACCGCCGACGATCAGGTAGTTCAGCGAGATGTGGTGGCCTCCGAAGCGCCATGCCCACACCGGGTCACCCGGTCGGCCGAACAACCTGAGCCAGTACAGGCTCGGATCTCGGCCCCGTTGCCGCCCCCAACGGACATGCCATCCTTCCACCTGATCGAGGACGTTCTCTAAACCCATCACTGTTGCGACCGTGGCATATCCGGCCCTCGACAGACCCGACGCGACCAGTTGCATCGCCAAGCTCTGCTGGTGTGCGGTCTGATCGCGAAGGGCGAGTCCACCGTGGTCGGTCGGGGTGTAGAACCATCGGAGTCGTTCGGCCTCCGCGTCCGGTGCCATGGGGGAGGCGAACTGTGCCTGAACTCGCTGTTCGACGGTGAGGGTGGCCAGCCACTCTGCCGCCCGGTCCGCCATGTCGGCAGCGACCAGCTCGCGGACGGAGCGGGTGGTCACCTCATTCGGCGACATCGAGCATCACCTTGATGGCGTTGTCTCGACGTTCGGCATAGGTATCGAAAGCCTCCCCGATGCCCTCTAGCGCGAAATGATGTGTCACCAGGTTGGCGGTCTGTAATCGCCCATGGGACGCCAGCGACAGCGCCCGGGCTACCGAGCCGGTGCCTTCGCCGCGGACGGTCTGGATCGAAATTCCGTTCATGACAGCGTGGTTGAGGTCGACCGACACCGGCTGTTCGAAGAACCCTGCCAAAACGACCTTGCCCGAGCGCTTGGCCATGTGGATCGCGTCGTCGACCGCACTCGTAGCGCCCGAGCATTCGATGACGATGTCGGCTCCGAGGCCGCCCGTGATATCCCGGACCGCGGCGACGGCATCTTCCTCGCGGACGTTGAACAGGTGGTCGGCCCCGAACTGCTTGCCGATTTCCAGTCGATCGGGGCGGGTGCCTACCAACGTCACCAGGTCCGCGCCGAGTTCCCGGGCTACCTGCACCGCGAGCAACCCGATGGGGCCGGGGCCGATCACCGCGACCTCGGCACCGACCAGGAGCGAGCCGAGCACGTCGAAGGCGTGCATCACGGTGCCTGCGGTGGTGAGGACGACGGCCGAGTCGAAGTCGATGTAGGCGGGCAGCCGATGCAGCGTAGAGACGTGGTTGACGACATATTCGGCGAAGCCGCCGTTGACCGTCATGCCCTGCACCCGATGGCCCTTGGCCTGGTTGCCGTAGTTCAAGCAGTCCGTATAAGCACCGGACAGGCAGTTGACGCAGCGCATGCAACCCCGATGTGCCTCCGTGACAACGCGATCGCCGACCGCGAACTCGTCGACGGCACTCCCCACCGCTGCCACGACGCCGGCGTATTCGTGGCCGGGCACGAATGTGTCCGGCGCCGGGCCTGCGCCCCCGAAGAATCGTCGGCTGCGAATCTTGAGGTCGGTGCCGCACAGCGACGCTCGGTGTACACGCACGAGAACGTCGTCCGGACCCGGGCGCGGTACCGGCAGAGTTTTGGTTCCGATAATTCCCGGCTCGCCGATTACGGCCGCGAGCATCGTATCCGGAATGGGCACAAGATCGCCTTTCGGTTGGTTATCGATGAATTAGGAGCAGACTACTTGAAGGAAATCTCTGGTGTCTGAGTTTTATTTTTTCTTTTCGCCGGTGTCGACGCTGTACTGGATGTATAAGTTTTGCCTATGGGGGGTGATGATTTTCGCTATTTCGTGCTCCCGTGTATGCGGTGGTACGGTCCGAAATATATGTAAATGCCGGAATCTATCAACCATGGAAAATGCCGGAGTTTCATCGGGCATGCGGTCGAGGAGTCAACGTTGGATCTTTGGATTGGCGGCAGAACGGCACTGGTTCTGGGCGGAGGCGGCGGCCTCGGAGGTGCGATCGCGGAAAGACTCGCGGCCGAGGGCGCCCAGGTGGTCCTCGCGGATATCCATCTCGAAGCCGCGAAATCACGCAGCGACGCGATCGTTGCCGCCGGCGGGCAGGCCATGGCGGTGGCATGGGATATCGCCGACCTCGATGCCATCCAAGGCAATGTCGCTGCGATCGAGCAGACCTTCGGTCCGGTCGGCATCTTGGTGAACAACACCGGCGGGCCGGCGCCTGCGCCGGTCCTCGGCCAGCCCCCCGCCCTGTGGCTCGACAATTTCCGGTCCATGGTTCTGTCTGTGATCGCGATCAGCGACAGACTCGTCCCAGGTATGCGGACGCGCGGGTGGGGTCGTGTCATTACCAGCACGAGTTCGGGGGTTGTCGCTCCCATCCCCAATCTCGGCATGTCGAACAGCCTTCGTGCCGCGCTGCTCGGCTGGTCCAAGACGCTGGCCCGTGAGGTTGCCGCGGACGGCGTCACCTGCAACGTCATCGTGCCAGGACGTATCGGCACCCAGCGGGTCGAGCGTCTCGACCAGATCAAGGCCGATGCGGAAGGCCGGACCGCCGAACAGATCGCGGCCGCCAGTGCGGCCACCATTCCGGTCGGCCGCTACGGCGACCCGCACGAGTACGCATCGACGGTGGCGTTCCTGGCGAGTGACGCGGCGTCGTACATCACCGGCTCGGTGGTGCGCGTCGACGGCGGGCTCATTCCCAGCCTCTGATACCGAAACCCTACAGCCACAAGGATTTCAACCATGGCCCTGCTCACGCGCGAGGCGAAGGGCGTCTTCGCCATTTCGCCGACACCCTTCGACGAGGAAGGCGCGGTGGACTTCGACTCACTGGGCCGACTCGTCGATTTCTACGAATCAGCCGGTGTCACCGGGATTACCCTCCTCGGCCAGCTGGGCGAGGCACCGAAACTGTCCCACCACGAAGCAACACGAATCGTGGGCAACGTTCTGCAGCGGACCAGGCTCCCCGTGGTCGTCGGAGTTTCCGCCCCGGGCTACGCGGCGATGCGCGCACTCACCGGCGATGTCATGGCGGCCGGAGCAGCGGGTGTCATGGTCGCACCGCCCAACACACTGCGTACCGACGATCGGATCGTGGCCTATTACGAGGGTGTCGCGGACGCGCTCGGCGACTCGGTCCCCTTGGTCCTGCAGGACTACCCGTTGTCGTTCTCGGTTGTCATGAGTCCCTCGGTTATTGCACGCATAGCCCGCGCTGTACCCAGCTGCGTAATGCTGAAGCACGAGGACTGGCCGGGGCTGGAGAAAATCAGCGCACTGCGCAATTTCGAAGCCGACGGTGAAATGCCCCGGATCTCGATCCTGTGCGGTAACGGCGGTCTCTTCCTCGATTTCGAGGCCGAGCGGGGGGCCGACGGCGCCATGACCGGATATTGTTTCCCGGAAATGTTGGTCGACGTGGTGGGACATGCCGCGGCCGGCCGCATCGAGGAAAGCCACGACATCTTCGACGCGCACCTGCCGCTGTTGCGTTACGAACAGCAACCGGGTGTGGGTCTGGCGGTACGCAAGTACGTCATGAAGCGGCGCGGACTGCTCGCCTCCGATGCTCAGCGCTTGCCGCGCAGTATGCTGTCGAGCCGAGCGCGGGCGGAAATCGACTTACTGCTCACCCGGCTCGGTCGCCAGGACAGCCGAGTCGAACTGGTCGGGTGAATCTATTTTCTGCACATTTGCGCCCGCCGTTCGCGGCGGTAACTTCGTCTGATGCGACTGCGTCAACTCGAGTATTTTCTCGCCGTCTGGGAAAGCGGATCCTTCAGCGCCGCCGCGGCGCGACTATATGTCTCGCAGCCGTCGCTGTCCCAGCAGATCCGTTCGCTGGAAAAAGAACTCGGCGCGGTATTGCTCGAGCGCGGACGGCATGGTCTTGCCCTCACCCCCGCCGGACGCGTCTTTTTGCCCCTGGCCCAGCGGGTATTGCAGGTTGCCGATGAAGCAGCGGACGCAGTACGCCAGGTTGTCGAGGGTCGAAGCGGCGACGTGCACGTGCTCACCGTGCGGTCCATCGCCTCGGGGATATTGCCGCCCAGCGCGGTGCGGTGGCACGCTCTGTTCCCGACCGCTGTCCTTCGGGTGCACGACTTCTCGCATCGCCGTGCCCTCGAGGACGCTGTTCGCAGCGGACAGGGCGACATCGCGGTCGGCCCGCGGCCCGAATTGTGGGACGGACCGGTCGCATCACTCGGTTACGAGGAGATGGTGCTGGTCGGCCCGACGGGACACGGTACGGGTTCCTCGGCGGAAGTGGAGGAACTCGCCGCCGCCGATTGGATCCTGTACGAGCCTGAACAAGGCATGAGTGAAATCGCCGAACGAACAGCGAACGCCCTCGGATTCACCCCACGCGCCGTAGCTCGTACCGGGCAGGTGAGCGCCGCACTGCTGTTCGCGATGGAAGGTCTCGGCGTAGCACTGGTGCCGAACAATGCCGTACCCGGCGGCTGGGTACAGCACACCAGACGTATCGGTCCCGGCGTCTACCGCGAGATCGTCGCCTACAGCCGCAGCGAGCCGACACAACTGGCGCAAAGGTATCGAGACTTACTCATCTCCCTCGAGCTTCCGCTCACCGACGCGGGCGATCTTCCGGCGGGCGCGCTGCGCTGTTAGCCACCCGGCGACTCCGCGCGGTGTGCCCCAGCGCGCCGAGCCCCGCCGCAATCACGACATCCGTGAGCTCGGTCCACCTGACATCGCGGTTCGCCATCATCGTTACCGTCACCGCGCCGATCGCGGATACCACCCGCACATGCCGCTCCTCGTCCGTCCACACGTCAGGGTCGAAGGCTTCCATAAGCGTGTGCTGCGCCCTCGAAAGACGCTGCATGATCTCCGGCTCTCGCGTTAGCCAGAACGCGCCGACAATGAGCGCGCCCGTTCCCGGCCACTCCTCGATCAGCTCGATCAGAGCACCGAGTAGCGCAGCGTCCCGCTCCGGCCCGACTGGAAGACCCTCGGCCGCAGCCGCCACCCGCTCGGCATGCTCCTCTGCGCGGGCGACCACGGCATCCTGGATCCGCTCCTTCGAGCCGAACCGCTTCAGCACTGCCGCCTTGGAGTAACCGGCGGCATCAGCGATCGCCTGCACCGGCCCCTGTGTGAAGCCATGCCGAGCGAACACAACAGCCGCCAGGTCGATCAAGGCGCGGTCTATTTCCTCGCTCGTAGGCTTCAGGGTCGACTTCACAACAGAATGTTACCAAATTGCTCACAAAGTGACTGAAATGGTTACGCACTTCGTGTGGTGGTCGACCGATGCGACTGCTCGCGCCGAGCGCCAGTCGGTCACTGCTCGGCTACGACTGGGTGGTGCTTTCTGGTGAGTCCACGGCGGTCGTAAGCGCGAGTGCCAAAGGCTCCGATAAAAAGGCCGAGAACGATGGTGATCACGCCGGCGATCACGGAACGTCCCAGCCCCGTTTCCCAGGTACCTCCGAAGTACAGGATTGACCGCGTTCCGAGGTAGATCTGGTGCATGGGCTCGAAATGGCTGAGGAATCGGATGGCGGGCGGCATGGCCTCCAGTGGTGTTGTTCCCCCGGAGCTGGGAATCGACAGCACGATGAACAGGAAGAGATTGACCACCATGCCCAGCCCGCCCAGGAGGGCGAGAATCGCCTGTGCGACCACTGCGACGGATGTGATCATCAGCACGCTGAACAGCCACAGCTGTCCTGGATGGCCTATGGGCATGCCGATCCAGGAGGCGATCCCCAGGTAGACGGTGCTGACGACCACCGCGATACCGGTCATGAGGCCCCACTTCACGATGAGGGTGGTCAGGCGGCTGTGTCCCGAGGGGCTCTCCATGTGGTAGAGCGGCCCGATCTCCGATGGCGTGAAACCGAGCAGCGAGTCGACGAGGTTGGTGGCGATCAGGGAGCCGGTGAAACCGGCCAGCGCGAGCAGCAAGGCGTAGTAGAACGCCGACAATCCGGCGCCGGTGCCGTCCGGAACCTCGTTGAATGGCGTGATATGTACCTTCATGGGCTCGGATAAGACAATGCGCGCGGTCCCGGCGAGAGGCTGACCGGTTGTCGTGGCCTGAGCCTGAGCCTGAGCCTGCGCCGCACCCGCGAGCAGTTGCCCACCGACTGCCTGGTTCGCCTCTGTCAGCGCCTGAGAGGCGAACGAGTTGACGATGGAGACGCTGGAGGTGTTCGCGAGGGGATTGGTGTACACCGTGATCTCGGGTTGCTGTGCGGCTCCGCCGGATGTCGCACTCTTCGTGAGCGTCATCAGCTGCTCGCTCAGGTCCGCGGGCAGGACGATCGCGCCGTAGAGCTTCGCCTTGCTCATCTGTTCCTTCGCCTCGGCGAGACTGACGAAGCGCAGGTCGAACTTGTTGTCATCGACCCCCTTGCGCAGGTTGTCGGTGATCTGCGCGCCGATGTCGACGTGCTGCCCCGATGTGCTGGTCGCGCCGGTATCGGCGTTGACGACCGCGATGGGAAAGCTGTCGAGGTCGTGGGAGGAGTTGACCGTGCTGCCCAGGTACAGCGCTGCCAGTGCTGCCATGACGACGGTGACGATGACTGCCGGGGGTAGCCACAATCGCGGCCCCAGCCTGCTTCCTGTCAGTTCTCCGTTGTTCGTCAAAAGTGACTCACCCCTTCGTGGTGACCATTATGGTTACTTGGTAACCGTAATGGAAACAACGCGGCGATGTCATATGCGCCACGGAGAGTTACCGCACACGCCTCCTCCTGCGATTACGCGGCAGTTGTCCGGACTGTGAACTGTTGCGCTTCGTGGTGTGGTCGAGCAGGTGCCGCATCAGCGTCGGTGACAGGGCTGCCAGCGTCTGCCATGGCGTCGGCCACCTCCCACTCCCGGCCGGTCAACTCGGCAGAGGGGCTCGGGCCGGGAGTTGCGGCCGTCGAGGTCGACCCAGCAGGGCAAATAATGGTTACATTGTTACCGGTAATATGGATGGTGTCGATCAGTCTGTGCTCAGCTCGCGAATCATGCGACGTTGCACCACTTTTCGAACGGCCTTCTGTCGTAGCCCGCCCAGAATTCCCGGGGTCCGGAATTTGCGCACCAGTCGTTCGGCGGATCGTGCCAACTCGGTTTTCACGTTCTCGACATTGCTGTCGACCAGATTGTGATCGCGTTTGCGCCACTGTCCGGCAATCAAGACCGCTTCGATATTGCCGAAACTCGAATGCAGCGCCGCGGCGACCGGATCGTGTGCCGGCCAGAGATTCAGGGCACGAGCGTCGATGACGATGAGATCTGCCTGCATCCCCGGCTCGATACGTCCGACTCGATCAGCGAGGCCGAGTGCTCGTGCTCCCTCGGTGGTCGCCCATTCCAGCGCCTGTTTGCTGGTGACCGTCTGATCGAAGGAGAACACTCCGGTCGACCGTCGTTGCCGGTCGTGATCAAGCCCCCGCTGGTGAGCCAGCGCGATTCGCGCGGATGTGAGGAGGTCGCCCGCCACGACGCAGTCGGTGTCGGTTCCCAGCGACGGTGCGGCACCGATCGGGAGCAGGCGTGCGGTGATCGGTGCACCGTGGCCCTGCCCGAGTTCGTTCTCGGGGGTGGCGGTGAAGGTGGCACCGGCATCGGTGAGTCGTTTGACCCAATCATCGCTCAGCCCGGCGCCATGGGCGATATTGGTCCGGGGCCCGATAAGGTCGGCGGAATAGACCGCGTCCCAGCCGGATCTGGCCTCTCCGCCGCTCTGGTGCATCGAGACGACAAGACCGCGCTCGCCGGCAGCACGAAAATCGGCGACGGCGATATCGGGCGGCGACAATTGCGGTCCCCGGATGGCCATGCCCAGCGAAAGCAATTCGTGAGATCGGATGGAGCCGTCGAGCAGACGATCGATCTCATGGATAGGATGTGCCGTTGACGTCGAATAAGGCGTGCCATGTAAGAAGACCGCCCGAATACCTGACGTCGCAAGCCCTTCGATAGCGGCGTCGGAGTGATCGGGGGACTTTGTGTTGTGACACCAGTCGGCGATAGTGGTTGTGCCGCTGTTGATCTGGCCGAGCGCTCCGGCGAGGGTGGCGATCCGGATATCCTCTGGGCTGTAATGCTTGGCTATGGTGCCGTGGGAGTGGCCGAGATAATCTGACAATGTCCAATCGGCGCCGAGGGTTCGTAGCCCGGTCTGCCACGTGTGCAAGTGGGCATTGACCAAGCCGGGCATCACGATCCGTCCGGTGCAGTCGATTATTTCGGCGCCATCGTCGGAGAGGTCGGCGCCGATATCGGCGATCTGATCACCATCTATCAAAATATCGATGGATTCGGCGTCGGGTCGATTCGATGACATCGTGATCACCTGTGCGCCGCGCAACATAACTCGCGTCATAGGGCTGTCCCCGGTATGGCAGCGAACATGGCAGACGCCGAAGTCTGCAGCAGATTCATGGACGAACACATAATGGCAACAGTGTTACCTTAAATGTGATTTTTGTCAAGTTCGGTCGACGGGTGTGATCGCTGACCGTCTGGCTCGCGCTGTCTGTCCGGTGTGAGCGTTGCCGCCGTGCCGAGGAATCCGGCCGCCGTCGGTGAACGGAGTCAGTCGTGCTCACCCCGTGTGGTTTTGCGTGCCGCTGGCAGGCGTGACAGTGCGGATTGCGGCGTGAGTGCTGGTGGACAGATCGCGTGTGGCGATGTGGCCGATGTTGTCAACGGCGGATACAGGCTGCCCCGGCCAGGATGTCGGGCAGGGCGCCGAGGTCGTAGAGCACCTCCAGTTGATCATGTATCAGAGCCGTTCTGTGTGCGATGCCGTTGGAAGTTCTGATGAAACTGCCGCGCAGCATGAACGGCCGGGCCATGGCCCGGCCGTGATCTGCCGCCAAACCCCTTGGGCGGCGAATCGGTCTCGACGAGATCGCTAGGCGCTGAGGCTGATTGCTTGTGCGCGCCAATGCGGGCACCACTTCTGCTGTAGCTGTGCGAAGAGCTCGATCACCCCTGTGCGGGCGTCTTTTGTTGTCCGCCAGGCGATGTGGCCGTCAGGTCGGACGAGCAAGGCGCCGCTGTCGCCGACTTCGTAGCGGTCGATCAGTGGCTGCTGGTCGAAGGGGGCCGGGAAATGAGCCCGATCACCTGTAGTGGCAGGGGTATCGGATTGTCGTGGTCACGGGTGGCTTCGGTCCAGCCGTGTGGATCGGCGGTGAGGAGGGTGAGTCCGTCTCGGCTGAGCAGGTCGTGGACTGGCTGTGCGGATCCGTCGCGCAGGATCATGGCATGGGGCAGTCGTGCTCCTGGCGCGGTTGTCGGCCTGTAGTTGATGGTTGCGTCTTTGTCGACCGATGGCCGGCCGGGCTCGGAGTAGATGAGGGGGCCCGGTAGGTGTAGCCGAATTCGAGGCCGCTGGCGATGAAGTGTTCTTGCCGGGTGGGTCAACAAGGTCGGGGTGTGGTCTCGGTCGAGCGGCACGACTGGTTCGCCGACGACGCCGAGACCATCCTGCACTGGCGCGAACGACCCACCGGCCAGCATATGGAGTTGGGGCCGAAACCAACCTTGTCGGCCTCATCGGTGAACTCGGTGCCACATGGAGTCGATGGGGACAGCCACTATTGCCCATCGGAGTCCTCTACGACCCTTTTGTAGAGCGTGCGCTCGAGCCGTGGTCATACGGCGTCTACGCTGGCGGTCAATCCATTCTGGTCGGCACCCCGTCCGGCGTCACTCTGGCTGCCGAAGGCGGAGCCCACCAATCCATCAAGACACCGTCGATCGGTCTCGAACAACCCGGCTGTATCAGCTACGAACCGGCATTCTCCCTCGATGTCGAGTGGACTCTGCTCGCCTGCCTCAGCCGGCTCGGCCGCCCCGGCGGCACGTCGGCCTACCTGCGGCTGTCGACCCGGCCAGTCGATCAGACATTGGCCGCTGTTCCGGCCGACCCGGCAGCGCGTGAACGTCGCCGCCGGCAGGTCGTCGCGGGTGGATATCCGCTGATCCGTCACGACGACACCAAAATAACCATCGCCGCGATGGGTGCCATGATGACCGAGGCTATCGCGGCCGCCGAACGACTCACGCTGTCCGGCGTCGCGACCGACGTTGTTTGCATCACCAGCCCGGGACTACTGTTCCGCGCGGTTCAAGCACGCCAGGGCCGCGGCACAGGCGAAACATGGATTCCGATTCGGTGTGCGTGCGATGGCCTATTTCTCGATCACCTACGACCACCGGCTGGTCGACGGCGCCGACGCCTCCCGATTCCTCGCAACTATCAAGACCCGACTCGAAAACGGTTATACCCCAACAGATCTCGGATATTGACTGGTCGGGTAACGTCATCCTCAGGAGTGCTATGCGTATCGCCGATCTGGACGGACGTCTTGTTGTCGTGACCGCCGATATGGCAGTCGACGTGCAGCGTGCGAGCGAGGGTCTGTTCTCGTCGGATCCGCAAGCGATATATTCACGTTGGCATGAATTCCGTTCTTGGGCTGAGGAATTCGATTTCTCCACCCTGTGGCGGCCGTTCGATCCGGCATCTTTGCGGACACCCGCGCCGTCTCCACCGCAGATCCTCGCGGTAGGCCTGAACTATTCCCAGCACGCGGCCGAAACTGGACTCGAAGAGCCGAAAGAACCTGTGGTCTTTACGAAATTCGTCAGTTGTCTCAACGGTCCTTACGATGATGTGGCGATCCGAGAGGGCGGGACGACGGATTGGGAGATCGAATTAGTTATCGTTCTCGGCGGAAGCGTCGAGAACGCCACGCCCGCGCATGCGTGGGACTACGTGGCAGGACTGACTGTGGGGCAAGACCTCTCGGAGCGAACGATTCAGTTTCGTGACCCGGCTCCACAACAGTTCAACCTGGGCAAGTCGTTACCGGGCTACGGTCCGGTGGGTCCGTGGCTGGTGACCCCTGATGAGTTCGTAGACCGCGACGACCTGATGCTGACCTGCACAGTAGACGGTGAAGAGGTTCAAAGGGCAAGTACCAAGGACATGATCTTCTCTGTGCCGCAAATCATTTCGCGGCTTTCCTCGGTGATCACTTTGTTGCCGGGCGATATGATCTTCACCGGAACGCCCGCAGGTGTGGGAGTCGCAATGAGGCCACCGAGGTTCCTCAAACCAGGACAAACGCTGGTCAGCCGAATCGACGGCATCGGTGAATTGCGAAACCGCATGATCAGGGCCGCACCTGCTCGAACGTAAGCCAAAGGAGATCTTGGCCGTAGTCACGCGGGGCAAGCTGGTCTCCCATCGGACACGTTCCCGCCCCATTCCGAGGCGTGTCTGATCTGGTGCGTACGCCGCAAGGATGCGCTGAGGCAGTTCTACTCGGGCATTGCCTGTCCGTCAGGCCCACGGCCCTGGCTGGCCTGCTGGCCGTCGCGGATCCGGAGTTGCCTGGGAGACTGGTCGGTGATGGACACCAGTCAGCCCGTGCGATCATCTGTCCGCCGTCGACCGCGCGATCGTCGCGCTACGATCGTGCGCGCGGCCAGCGAGGCCTTCGCCCGGCATGGCTATCACGGCACCTCGATGTCGGATATCGCCGCGGCGGTTGGCATCACTTCCACGGCGCTGTATCGGCATTTCCGCAGTAAGCAAGAACTGCTCGGACAGTGTTTGCTCGATGGTCTGGACACTACCGTGGCGCGGCTCGACAGTGCCCATCGCGCCGACCCTGCAGGGGGATCGGTGCTGACCGAGTTGGTGCGGGTCGCGCTGGAATTGCGCGGTCTGCCGAGGCTGTGGCAGCTCGAGTTCCGCAATTTGCGGCCGACGGATCGCATGGGGGTGCTCGCGCGTGCGGTGCGTCTTACTCGCTATCTGCGCACCGCGATCCGATTGCGCCGCACCGACCTCGCCGCCGCCGATGTGGAAATGCTGAGTTGGTGTGTGCTGTCGGTCGCGGTCAGTCCGTCCTACCACCGGGTCGAGCTGCCGGGATCGCTGTTCGCCGAGGTGCTCGACGAGGCCGTGGCCGCAACGATCGACGTTCGGCTACCGACCGGTGTTGCCGCGGGAAGGCAAGCAGTGCGGGCGGCGTGGGTGACCGGTGATGCCGAATTCGATCGCGGCGTACGACCGGAACGGCTGATCGTCGCGGCCGCCCGGTTGTTCAACACGCGCGGGTACGCCGCAGTGAGTATCGATGACATCGGCGCGGCGGTGGGGGTGAGTGGTCCTGCGTTGTATCACCATTTCGACGGCAAGGCGGAGTTGCTCAGCCAGATCATCGATCGCAACGATCAGTGGATTCGCCTCTACACGTCGCGGGCGTTGACCGAGGGTGACGATCCACGCCAGTCGCTGTTGTTGCTGTTGTCTTACTTCGCGCGCTTCGCTGTCGAGCAGCCTGATCTGATGGGGACGACGGTCAGCGAGGTCGCGCATCTGCCGCGGGACCTGGCCGCCCGCTATCGGCAAACACATCGTGACGGCATCCTCCGCTGGGCCCGCATGCTGCAGACTGTGCGGCCCGGGTTATCCCTGCCGACGGCGCGGGTGTCCATTCAGGCGGTTACCACCGTCGTTATCGACGCGGCACGCAATCCGCGGCTGAGCCGCCGAGGGGACATCGTCGAGGCTCTGGTGGCGGTGGGCGACGCGATCGCGTTCTCGGGCGACACCCGCTCCTGATTCCGCTCCGCGCTACTCCAGAAATTTATCAACCATTAACTTACTGACCGTCTTTGGGCTATTGCTGGGCGGGATCATCAGACTGTAGCTTAGCGTCGAGTAACTTAGCAGCGCTCCCGAGGTGCCTGAGATTTCCACGGGCGGTCGGCGGGCGCGCGTATCATCTCGCCCGGCTGCAGGCCGGGCCTGTGCGAAGGCGAGTGCTGGTGGGGCATTACAAGAGCAACGTGCGTGATCTCGAGTTCAACCTGTTCGAGGTGCTCGGTCTCGAGGCGGTCCTGCAGTCCGGGCAGTTCGGTGACCTCGAAGGCGAGACCGTGCGGTCGATGCTGGCCGAGGCGGCACGGCTGGCCGAGGGACCGGTGGCGGAGTCCTACGCCGACGCCGACCGCAACCCGCCGGTGCTCGACCCGGCCACGCATTCGGTGCGGCTGCCCGAGTCACTGCAGCGATCCGTGCGCGCCTGGTACGACGGTGACTGGTGGCGGGTCGGCAAGGCCGAAGCGATCGGTGGGGTGCCCGCCCCGCGGATGCTGGCATGGGCGATCAACGAGTTCCTCCTCGGTGCCCAGCCCGCGGCGTACATGTACCTGTGCGGGCCCGTCATGTCCGATATCGTCCACAGTCTCGGCACTGAGCAGCAGCGGCACTGGGCCCAACTCGCTGTGCGGCGCAATTGGTCGGCGACCATGGTGCTCACCGAACCCGACGCGGGCTCCGACGTAGGTGCAGGGCGCACCAAGGCGATTCCGCAAGCCGACGGCACCTGGCACATCGAGGGCGTCAAGCGGTTCATCACCTCCGCCGACTGCGGTGACCTGTTCGAGAACACCATCCACCAGGTGCTCGCCCGCCCCGAAGGCGCTGGCCCCGGCACCAAGGGGCTGAGCCTGTTCCTGGTGCCCAAGTATCTGTTCGATCCGCAAAGCGGTGAAATCGGTGACCGCAACGGTGTTTTCGTGACCAACCTCGAGCACAAGATGGGTTTGAAGGCATCGGCGACCTGCGAGCTGACCTTCGGCGGGCATGGCACCCCGGCTGTCGGGTATCTCGTCGGCGAGGTCCACGACGGTATCGCGCAGATGTTCAAGGTCATCGAGGAAGCCCGGATGATGGTGGGCACCAAGGCCATTGCCACCCTCTCCAGCGGCTACCTCAACGCCCTCGAGTACGCCAAGACCCGCGTACAGGGCAGCGACCTGACCCGCAGCGCCGATAAGAACGCGCCGAAGGTGACCATCACCCACCACCCCGATGTGCGGCGCTCGCTGATGATGCAGAAGGCCTACGTCGAGGGACTGCGTGCGATCTACCTCTACACCGCCGCCCACCAGGACACCTTTGCGGCCCAGCATGTTTCCGGTGCCGACGCCGAGTTGGCCGCGCGGGTGAACGATTTGCTGCTGCCGATCGTCAAGGGCGTCGGATCAGAGCGGGGCTATCAGTATCTGACCGAATCCCTGCAGTGCTTCGGGGGCTCGGGTTTCCTGCAGGACTACCCGATCGAGCAGTACATCCGCGACTCGAAGATCGACTCGCTCTATGAGGGCACGACTGCTATCCAGGCCCAGGACTTCTTCTTCCGCAAGATCGCCCGCGACCACGGTGTCGCTCTCGCGCACGTGGCCGGCAAGGTACGCGAGACCACCGAATCCACCAGCGACGGCGGCCGTCTCAAAGCCGAGAAGATCCTGCTTGCCACCGCCTTGGAAGATGTGCAGGACATGGTGGGCAAACTGACCCAGCATCTACTCGCCGGCCGGGAACAGCCCACGGAGCTGTACAAGATCGGGTTGGTCGCGGTGCCGCTGCTGCTCGCCGTCGGCGATCTCCTCATTGGCTGGCGGCTCATCGTGGCGGCCGAAATCGCTCTCAACGCAATGGATTCCGACCTCGGCGAGCAGGACCGTGCTTTTTATGACGGTAAGATCGCGGTGGCGTCCTTCTTCGCCAAGACCGTGCTGCCGCACCTGAGCGCGGAATGGTCGATGATCTCCGACATCGACGACAGCATCATGCGACTCGACGAAGCCGCATTCTGACCGGTGGCCGTCACGCCGCTCGAATTTGGGAGGCCGGGCTGATCCGCTGGGAGCCTGTGCTTGTCGAACGCACCGCCGCTGCCCGGCCTTCGAAATCCAGGCTATCGTCAACTCTCTTGTTCGGCCTTTTCCGCGATCCAGGCTGCTATCTGGGCGCGGGTGAATCTCCCCGGATTCCGTGCACACCCCAGTTATCTGTCTCCAGCCGGTTGCTCGGAGCAGTTGGCATAGTAGTCGGCTTCGTACTCGACCGGTGGTCGGCGGCCGAGCCGATGCATCAGGCGCGAGTCGTTGAACCAGCTCACCCATTCATGGGTGAGTAGCTCGACATCAGCCAGTCGGTGCAGAGGGGATCGCCGGAACGGCGAATCATCACGGATCGCTTCGGTCTTATAGAGCCCGATCGTGGTCTCCGCGAGTGCGTTGTCGAAGGCGTCCCCAACCGAACCTATCGACGGGCGCAAGCCCGAAAGCATCAGTGTCTCACCGAATTTCACCGATGTATATTGCGATCCTGCGTCCGAGTGATGGATCGTGGACCCAGTCCAGGGCCGCCCTTCACGCGCCCGCAACGCCGCCGCCTGCCGAATCGCCGATTCCACGAACGCGGTCCGTTTGCTGGTAGAACATTCCCAGCCCACGATCCGGCCCGCGAAGGCATCGACGACGAACGCGGTGTAGACGAACCCGCCGCTGGCCAACCGCACATAGGTGAAATCGGCAACGACAAGCAGATTCGGTGCCCGAACCCGGAAGTTGCGGTCCACCAGATCGGCCGCCCGTGTCCCGGCCGGATCGGATTCGGTGGTGCGAATCGCCTTGCGCCGCACCACACCTTTCCACCCGTTGGCGCGCATCAGCCTCTCCACCGTGCATCTGGCCACCGGGATACCTTCCCGTTGCAGGTGCCCTCACATCTTCTCCGCCCCATAGAGGGACTCGGGTTTGCGGCGGCCGGTCTCGTCGGGTTCGTAGATCCCAGCCAGGATCTCGGTCACCGCCGTGTCCCACAAGGTTCGTTTCGACGGTGGCCGCGACAGCCACGCATAAAACGTTCTCGGGGCGATCTTGCACCCGTGCGCGGTCAGCGCACGACAGATCGGAGCGACCCCGAACCGAGCGCGATACTCGGCGATGAACGCGCAGATTACCGCTGTCGCGGGTCGCTCTCCCGCACGAAGAAACTCGTTGCGGCCTTGAGGATTTCGATCGTCTGTTCCAGCTCGGCGATCTTGCGTTTCTGCTCCCTGATCACCCGCGCCGATTCAGTCGAGACGCCTTCGGCCTCACCCGAGTCGACCGCGCCCTGACGGATCCATTTGCGCAAGGTTTCCGCGGTCATGCCCAGCCGGGCCGAGACCGCCTTGATCGCGGCCCACTCGCTGTCGTAATCGTCGCGGTGATCGACGACCAGCCGGACAGCCTTGGCCCTGGTCGCTTCGTCGTACTTCGATGGCATGGTCCGCCCATCCTCCTCAACAAAGGAGGTGAGCACCAAACCCGGCGGGATTCATGTACCGTCGCCGCGTGTTAGAGGGGGGAGCGACCTTCTACTCGCGCACGCAGAAACGTCACCAATGACGAAACTGTGTGCCGCGAGCCGCTTCGTTGTCGCATCTGAGCCACGTCTGACTGCCCGAGCCGGTGGGGAACGTGCGCGAGGAGGTGGTCGAACACGTATTTGCATCAGATCTGATGCAAATACGTGCTCGAGTAATGCGCGAGAGGGGAGTCGATCACGCGGAGGCAACAATATTGGTGCAGATGTGTGCACGAGTAGCTTCTATTGTGCGTAGCGAGAATGTAGCACAGAATCTGTGGTCATGTGGTGGTAGTTGTATGCTGTTGAGCTGCAATGCTTTTCGATATTTCGGTGTGAGTAGCTGAATGGGAGGGGCTGCTGTAGGTTCTGTCGGTTGATTTGGTTTCGGTGTGTTGTCTGCTTCAAATGTGTTGTGGCGGGGGTGGAATCGTTGGACGGGGGCTGCTCTGGGTGGTGCCGGTCGGGTGTTGGTGGGGACCGGCACCGTGGTTGTCAGGGGGTGATCGGGGTTGGTTGGTGAGTAGTGGGTGGGGTTTCTTGGGTGAGTGCTGATAGTGCTGCGGTGATTTCGTGGAGGTTGGCTTTGACGTAGGTGGCGGTGGTGTCAATGTTGGTCACTGCGGCGGAGACGGCGGCATCGAAGCGCGCCCTCGGCTTGGTGGACGATTTCCAGCAGAGCGGTGGTGGGGCGTGAATGTCCGTGATGGCCAGGTGCGACAAGACCGTTGCGTGCCGCTGCGACCGCCCCACAACTGCTCCAGTGTGGCAAACCGGGTAGGGGACGCCGGTCGGGTGAGGTCAGCGATCAACGAACCACTGGTGGTATCGGTGCCACCTTCTCGCCTGAGCAGTCTGCGACGTGGGCACTCCTCGCCATTATCGACGAGGAGTGCCCACGGGCTATGCGTGTCGCGGATCAGCTCCCGAAGGACCCGGTGTGGAGCCCGAGATGCGGGCCGGGTCCGCCGAAGCCGGGTCCGCCGAAGCCGGGTCCGCCGAACCCGGGTCCGCCGAACCCGGGTCCGCCGAACCCGGGACCATCAAATCCCGGACCATCAAATCCCGGACCATCAAATCCCGGACTACCGTGGACTGGAGTGGCTGTAGTGGAGGCGACGATATCTGTGCTCTCGGCGGACGCTGTAGCCGCCAGTACTGAGATCGGTGCGATAGCCAGTACTCCGGCGATCGCGACACGCGCCGCGGCTCGGCGTGAATGAGATGCGATAATGGGCAAGAGAATTTCCTTCTTTCTTTCTGAGTTCACTGGAAATGCTTCCAATGAATTCCGATGTCTCCGTTGGTGATTTCGGTGTCCTTCGATAGTTCCCTTTCCTTGGGCTGCGCCTCACCGAGAGTGGTGGACTGTCAGCAGCGTGACTCCGTGAGCCGGGACGGCGAGATCGCTGATGGTCGCCTCGGTCACTGCTGTGGTGTGGGTCCACGCGTTTCGGATGGTGTAGTGATCGGCATGGTCGAGGCCGATCTCGGCGGCCGAGGTCGTGATGGCCTCGGGAGCGTTGCTCGGGTTGAACAGCGCCACGGCGACCGAGCCGTCGGACAAATGTTTGACCATGACCCGGTCGTTACCCGGCAGGAACCTGCCCTGGGCGACGGCTGGGTCCTGATCGATGGCGATGACCTCGCGGCTGGTGAGGATCGCGGCGGTTTCGGCGGACATGGTCCGCACATCGTTTCCCGCGAGCAGCGGAGCCGCGAGCATCGCCCACAGCGAGAAGTGGGCGCGTTGCTCGTCGGGTGTCAGATTGGTCTCGGGTGCACCGAGTTGCTGAATGAGATACGGGGGCAAGCGGATTCGATCCGTGATCTGCGCTCGCTGTTCCGGGCTGAGGCCGGTATCCCGGAGTGCTGCTTCCGGAGCCGTGCTGAGCAGCCCCGTGACGTATTGGGGCAGTTGTAGCCCGACGACGAGCATGTCGGGATCGTTGTAGTAGCCGGGCCGACTCGGGGTGACGCGGTCGGTGGCGGTGAGTTCGTCGAGGACGCCGATGAATCCGCGGGTGGATATGCCGCCGGGCAGTACCTGCGGCTGCAATGTGTTGTCCCAGAGCGGGATCAGGTCACCGGCGGTGCGCACCACATCGGCGATCTCGGACCAGTCGTAGCGCCCGGCCGTCGACTCGGCGAGGCCGTTGCTGTTGGGATTGATGCTGTAGACGATGTCGCGCCCGCTGGCCCGCAACGCGTCGCGCATGGCGGTGAATACGCGCACCTGTTCACCGAGATCGGCATCCGAACCGCACCAGTCGTACTTGAGGTAGTCCACACCCCAGTCGGCGAAGGTTCGAGCGTCCTGAACCTCGCGACCAACACTGGCGGTAGCCGGTGCCTGACCACACGTCTGGTTGTAAGGGCTGGAATAGAGGCCCAAGGACATCCCGCGGCCGTGGGCATAGTCGGCGAGAAGGCGGATGCCGTGCGGGAATTTGGCCGGATCGGCGACGAGATCGCCTGCGGTGTCACGTTGTGGCGCGGCCCAACCAGCATCCAGATTGACGTAACGGTATCCGGCGTCCCGCATCCCGGAGGACACCATCGCGTCGATAACGGTGATGATGTTCATCTCCGACAGCGGTATCCCCGAGTTCCACGAGTTCCACCCCATCGGCGGAGTGAGCGGGACCGATCCAGCCGACGACTGCGCGGCTGCCGGGCTCGCGGCCGACACCGCGACTCCGGCAGTCAGCAGGATCGACACCGCAGCCGATCGCCAACGAATCCTTTTGGGGCGCATACTCTTCACGAATCGGTCGGCGCTGGTCGGGAGAAGAGCACGACGGCCGATTTGGGGCCGGACACAATCGGCGACGGCAGGAATTCGATGCTCATCGCCGGATCAGCCGTTTTGCCGAGCGCGATGAACGCGGATCGGCTGTAGGAACGCAACACGCTGATCGCCCCGTCATGTATGACGCGCCTGAATGTCGGGCGCACCACGGCCAGCACGGCCGCCGCCGGTGCGGCCAGCACGGCCATGCCGATCATCACCAGCGGGGACGGACGGGGGATGTCCATCACGACGAACCGCTTTCCGACTCGGGTGGCTTCGGCGATCGCCCGCCCGGCGGTGGCTGGCGGCAGGTGGTGGAATGCCGAGGCGAACACCACCAGGTCGTAACTGCCGTCGGTGGCGTCGATGGCGATGGCGTCGATGACCTGCGTGTGTGCTCGTGGATTCGCGCCGAGCGTGCCATCGGCGATATTGGCCACCGAGGTCGGATCCAGATCGCTGACCGTCACCGTCGCGGTGGGGTGCAAGTCCAGGATGTGGGCCGACAACTTGCCGTGCCCCGCGCCGAGTTCGAGTATGCGTGGGTTGGCGCTGTCGGCGACCAATCCCAGTGCGGTGCGGGCGAACTTCTCGTGCTGGCCGTTGCGGGTGCCCGTCTCGTCGAGAAAGGAGATTACCGTCTGCTTGACCTCGTCGGGGATGTCGTAGCGGTCGGTGTACTCCAAGGCGTCGGTCTCCAGCCGTCGATCCAGCCAGGAGGCATCCGGTCCGCCGCGCGGCATTTTCGCGATCGCCGGGTCTACCGTGGTTGTATCGTCCATCGCAATCTCCTCATGAGTTCTCGGTTCTATGTAGGTCTGCGCGGATTGCGCCGTCGGGTTGCTCAGGGGCCGCGATGTCGATGTTCTTGGCCTTCATGAATCCGTTCCCGGCCATCACCTTGCCCATGGCCTTGCCGATGATCGGTGCGGTCATCACGTTCATCAGGCGCATCGTCGCGGTACGCATGATCTGCTCTCTGCGGTTGTGCGGGGTGAAGATGCGACGCTCGGTCTTGGCCGCGGCCTGCTGGGTGTGGATGAAAGGCCGCATCCGTGCCTCCCATGCGCGCAGCGCGGCGGGCACGTCGTCGTTGTGCCGGGTCAGCATGGTGCCCAGCAGTTCACCGCCGGCGATGCCGCTGGAGGCGCCCATACCGGAGTAGAGGGTCAGGCACCAGGCGGCGTCGCCGATCAGTACCACCCGGCCGCGGTGCCACTGCGGCATCTTGACTTGCTGTACCGAATCGAAAAGGGCGTGGGATGCTTGTTCGTAGCGGGTGAACAGGTCCTCGAGGATCGGGCCGGGCGACCGAGGGCCGAACGCGGTGCGGATGGATTCGATTGCTGGACGGGCGAATTCGGCGTCGACGTCGTTGGTGCGGTAGGAGAACAGCAGGCTTGGGGCGTGGTCGGCGAAGGGGAACGCCGTTGCCGAGCGGCCCGGCTCGGCCAGCACCAGGCCCTCGGATAGGCCGAAGCCGTCGACGGGACGGTCCAGAACGGTGGCCCCGATCATGTAGCTCAGTGGGTGCAGCTCGTATCCGCCAGGGCCGAAGACGAGTTCACGCACGGTCGACCGGATCCCGTCGGCTCCGACCACCAGGTCGAACCGTTCGGTGGCAGTGGTATCGGCAGCGAGGTCGTGCAACGTCACATCCACTGCCGCGCCGTCCTGTTCGATGCGGACCGGCACGGTGGAGTAGCGGATCTGCACGTCTTGCGGTAGCGCCGAGAACAATCCATGTTCCACGTCACCGCGCAGCAGGCGTCGTGGACCTCCGGAACCGAAGGCGTCAGGGTTCATTCCGGGACGGCGGCGTCCGGCGCGGTCCACTTCGTAGACGCTGACCTCGGGGCCGCTGCGGGTTCCGATGGCATCCAGCACGCCCAGCCGCCGGGCGGAGGCCGCCCCGGTGCCGAACAGCATGATGAAGTACCCGCCGGTGCGCCGGGTCGCGGCCCGCTCCACGATCACTGGTTCCCAGCCGATTTCGTATAGCCGCACCGTGGTGGCGATACCGGCGATCCCGAGCCCGACCACCAGGGCTCGGAGTCTATCCGTCATGAGGATTCCTTTCGAAGTGTTTGCACGGCAAAGGTTTCGCGGACCTCCCGCCTCGAACCCGCTGCACGGGACGGACAGTCATCGCGGTGACTCGGTGAACGCCGCTGAGGTGTCGTCGACCAGGCGCGCGATGGCGCGGCGTGACGAGGTCGGACGGCTCGGCGCGGTGCGGGCGCGGGCTGATTTCACTGATCAGGCCCCGATCATCAAGGGTGAAGCCGAATTCCAGCGCCGTCAGGGGGCCGCCGGGGGTATCGGCGCCCCGGCGGGCTGCGCACACTTGCTGTACGTGTTGGTGAGTTTCATCAGCAACTCGGCGACGGTGGCGGGATCTTCGACTAGTTCGGTCTGGTATTCCGAGGTGCGGTCGTCGTAGGTGATCCGGGCCGGGAGGCCGCCACGGAAGTTCAGCCGCCAGCATCTGTTGGTGACTGCGTAGAGGTTGCCGTCCACGTGATGAGTTCGGATCGGGAAGGTATAGAGTTCACCGGATTTGCGGCCGGTGAAGGTGAGTGTGCGATACCGCTTGCGGAACTCCTTACCGGTCGGGCTGCGCAGCAGCAGGTTCAGAACGGGGTTCGTCAGGCGTAGGACAAGGGGCGGCGGGGCAGCAACGGTCACCGCGAGTGGTGGCGTGGTCATGACGGCGTTTTCGCCATTTCCGTCGTCGGCGCAAGCGCGGTGAGCTTCGGTTTCTTGCGTGCCCAGCGGGTCATGATCGGCTTGTCCACCAGGTGGTACAGGGCGGCGGCGAGTGGCAACTGGATGACGAAGGTCCCTGACACTGTTATAGGACCAATCGATTATGAATCCGGAAAGGACGAAGAAGAATGCGACCCCGGTTGCTCCGAGTTGCATGGGAAAGACGTCGCCCAGATTTTTCCAAGAGTCGGTTTCCATAAAAGGGAAGAGCTGCACGAACATCACCGAGTGCAAAAGGAATACGGCGAATGCTGCGGCAAACCTCAATCCAGTAAGCGATGGCAGCGCCGGTAAGCGGCCTTTTGCATCACGCAATTCTCCAACGGGTGCAGACATGGAAATACCCTTCGGGCAACGATGTGTGTCAGGTGGCTCGAACGACACGTCGATGCGCCGATCAGAGGGTCCGGCGCTGTGTCCGGGTCTCACGATAAGCAAATCTTGCAGAACTATGCAAGATTGCAGAGTCTGGCAAAATTCTAAGAGTCGGTCCGAGCGCGGTTGAGAACGGGCCGCAGCGACTCGAAGGCTTCGATCAGCAGATCCTCGAATTCGCGACCGGATACCTTGCCCGCCAAGGCCATTGCGGATTCGAGCGCCGCTTCCGAGGCCGTGACCACGAGCATCGGGAACAGGTCGGTGGCGGCGTCGGTGCCGGTCCGCCGGGCCACGGCCTCGGCCATCAGTTGCTTGTCCGCCATGTGGGCGGAGGCGAACCGAGCCATCAACGCGGGCGTCGATTCGACGATCCGCAGCATGTCGGCGATGCCGTCGATGCCACCGGGTACGGTGCCGAGCCATTCGAGCATGACGGCCAGGAGGGCATCCCAGACCGGCTCGTCGGCGGGGCGCGCCGCAAGCGCGGCGACGAGGTCGGCGAAGTCGCTGCGGATGGCGTGTTCGACGGCGGCTTCCTTGCTGGTGAAGTAGTTGTGGAAGGTGCGTATCGAGACCCCGGCGGCTTCGGCGATCGCGTCGATCGTCACCTTCTCGAAGCCGATCTGCTGGGTCAGGGCCGCAGCTGCCTGGGCTATCGCGGTGCGGGTGGCCGCCTTCTTCCGTTCCCGCAGCCCAGGTCCTGTACTCACTTCTCCCAGCCTAGGGCACTGAGGTACTGCATCTGCAGTATGACCAACTGCCTGCATGTGCACGATGACGATTACAGAGCGGCCCCGAGAGCATCGATGCATGGCTCAATTCCTGTACCGATTAGGTCGGTTCTGCTTCGAGAAGCGGCGTGTGGTCGTATTGCTCTGGCTGGGTCTACTGGCCGCGTTGGTATTCGGTGCGGCCAGAGCGCCCGCAGCCTCCGAAGGCGGGCTGTCCATGCCCGGTACGGAATCGCAGCAGGCATTCGACCTGCTCGATCAGCGCTTTCCCGGCATGAAATCCGATGGCGCCAACGCGCGCATCGTCTTCGTGGCGCCGCTTGGCCAGCAGATCAGCGCCGAGCAGAACAAGGCCGTGGTCGAGAAGGTCGTCGCCCAGGTGGCCGGTGGCCCTCAGGTGGCCAACGCGCTCGACCCCTTCCAGGCGCCGGGCGCCATCAGCAAGGACGGGTCGACCGCCTACGCCACGATCACTTACGCCGCGTCGAGCACCGACATCACCGACGTGACCAAGACGGCCCTCGAGAACGCGGTCGACCAAGGCCGCATGGACGGGCTCACCGTCGAGTTCGGCGGCACGGTTATGCAGGCCGCACCCGAGGCGGGCGCGACCGAGGTCATCGGCGTCGCCATCGCCGCGGTCGTGCTGCTCATCACCTTCGGATCCCTTGCGGCTGCGGGACTTCCGCTCGTTACGGCGCTGGTGGGCATCGGGACCGGCGTGGCCGCGATCATGACCATCGGATTGTCGTTCACCACCACGACGCTGGCCATGATGCTCGGGCTTGCTGTCGGTATCGACTACGCCCTGTTCGTGGTCTCGCGATACCGAGCCGAACGTGCAGCCGGTCGGACCGCGGTCGAGGCGATAGGACACGCTTTGGGCACGGCGGGTTCGGCGGTCGTCTTCGCAGGGCTCACCGTCGTCATCGCCCTAGCCGGGCTGTCGGTGGTCGGGCTTCCCACGCTCACCAGCATGGGACTGGCTGCGGCGGGTACCGTGCTGATCGCCGTCTTGGTCGCGCTGACCTTGCTGCCCGCGCTGCTCGGGTTCGTGCAGGACGCCGTGCTGCCCCGCGCGCTGCGCAAGGGGGTACAGGCGTCGGACGAGGCGTCGGACGAGGCGTCGAACACCAATACGCGAAACACCCAGGAGAGCTTGGGAACTCGCTGGGCGCGGTTCGTGGTGCGCCGCCCGATTCCGATCCTGCTGCTGGCGGTCGTCGGCCTCGGTGCGCTGGCGCTGCCGATCAAGAGCCTGACATTGGGTATTCCCGATGACTCGTCGCAGCCGACCTCAACCACCCAGCGCCGCGCCTACGACGCACTTGACGACGGATTCGGGCCCGGCTCCAACGGCCCCTTCACCATCGTCGTGGACGCGAAAGGCACATCCGACCCGCAAGCCACGGTGGCTGAAGCGCTGGAGGTCGTCACCGAGACACCGGGAATCGTGTCTGTCTCTCCGCCAATGTTCAATCAGGCCGGTGACACCGCCGTACTGAATGCCGTCCCGACGACAGCTCCGGCCGCCGACGCGACCAAGGACCTCGTGCACACCCTTCGTGGTGAGGCCGGTGAGCTACAGTCTGCGACCGGCGCGAAGATGCTGGTCACCGGCACGACCGCACTGAACATCGATATGTCGCAGAAACTCACCGACGCGCTGCTGCCTTATCTCGCCGTTGTGGTCGGGTTGGCATTCCTGCTGCTCATGGTCGTGTTCCGGTCGCTGCTGGTTCCGCTCAAGGCGGCCTTGGGCTTCCTGCTCTCGGTGTGCGCGGCGCTGGGTGTGATCGTCGCCGTCTTCCAGTGGGGTTGGCTGGCCGACCTGCTCGGGGTCCAGTCGACCGGGCCCGTGATGAGCATGGTGCCGATCTTCCTCATCGGCCTGGTGTTCGGCCTGGCCATGGACTATGAGGTCTTCCTCGTCACCCGCATGCGTGAGGCCTACGTCCACGGCGAATCGGCGAAAGACGCGATAGTCACCGGATTCAGGCACAGCGGTCGAGTGGTCGTCGCCGCGGCTTCCATCATGATCGCCGTATTCGCCGGCTTCGTCGGCATGAGCGATTCGATGATCAAGATGATGGGCATCGGTCTGGCGGCCGCGGTCTTCTTCGACGCCTTCATCGTCCGCATGACCATCGTCCCGGCCATCCTCGCACTGCTCGGCGACAAGGCCTGGTGGCTGCCACGCTGGCTGCAGAAGATCCTGCCTAACGTGGATATCGAAGGTGAGGATCTGCGTCGGATCGACACACATACCGATGACGCACCCGACGACAAGGAGGAACTGGTCTCCACACATGGGTGACGCGATGTGTTGCGGGTAGGCCGCCCGTCGGGGACGGCCTACCCGGTCGAATCCGTCCCATCGACCAGTTTTCGATACGACAGGAAGAGAGCCGGTGGCCAGAGACTGGTGGCAGGTACTGCAACGCTATCCCCGAACCGTCGACGTGACACTCGCCGGGGCGTTGTGCGGGCTCACCATCGTCTCGAGCACACTGGACACCACGACTTCCGTTCCGGTGTTTTCCCGCGCCATATCGCCCTTTGTCGTCCTCATCGCGGTGCCGGCCGCCATTGCCCTGCTGTGGCACCGCACCCATCCGCGCACCATGCTGATAGTGACCACCGCGTGCGGATTGGCCATCGGCGCACTGGGATTCGACATCTCGGCGTCGTTGGTGGGTCCCGCGCTCGTCTGCGCGTACTCGGTGGGCTGGCGCTCCGATCGCCGCTCGGCTCACCTCTACCCACCGATCTGCGGGATCATTCTGCTGATTGCCGCTGTACTCCAGAGCCCCGGGGCGCTGTTCGCTCCCGGGAAGGTCACGCTTCTTACTGGGTTCCTGCTGACCGGCGCCTTCGCCGAAGCGACACGAAGCCGGCAGAACTATCTCGCGGCGATGCGGGCGCGCGCAGAACTGGCCGAACGCACCCGGGAAGAAGAGGCACGACACCGCGTCGGCGAGGAACGGGTCCGCATCGCCCGGGAACTGCACGATATCGTCGCGCACCACATGGCTTTGGCCCACGCCCAAGCATCCACCGCCGCGTATCTATTGCGCTCCAAACCCGAACAGGCACAGGAGATTCTGGATCAGCTGGCCGACACCACATCTTCGGCACTGCGCGAACTCAAGGCGACCGTCGGGCTCCTGCGCCAAGAGGACGACCCCGAAACCCCGCTCGAACCGGCACCGGGACTGGCCCGGCTCCCGAAGCTGCTGGCCTCGTTCGAGCCGCTAGGGCTGGAGGTTTCGATATCGGTGACAGGCGAGCCGCAGCCGCTGTCACCCGGTGTCGACCTGACCGCGTACCGGATCGTGCAGGAGGCGCTGACCAATGTCACCAAACACGCCGGAACACAATCCGCGTTGGTCCGGCTCGTCTACGCACAGTCGCTGCTGACCATCACCGTCTCCGATAGCGGTCACGGATCGAGGCAACCAGGCGAGCCCGGCTACGGTCTGATCGGGATGAACGAACGAGCCCTCTCCGTCGGCGGCGAGCTGCTCGCCCGATACCGGCAGGGCGGGGGCTTCGAAGTGTCCACGAAGCTACCCCTGGAGCCGCGCCCATCCGGCCAGGACGAGAAGGAAAGCGAGCGATGACCATCCGCGTCGTGATAGCCGACGACCAGGCCCTGCTGGCCGGAACCTTCCAGCTGCTGATCGACTCCGCCGACGACATGGAGGTCGTCGGAGTCGCCGAAGACGGCAGGCAGGCAATCGAAACCGTGCGAAGTGCCAAACCGGACGTCGTGCTCATGGACATCCGCATGCCCGGTCTCGATGGACTGGCCGCGACCCAGGAAATCTGCCGCGACGAATCCCTGCAAGCCACCCGCGTCCTCATCCTCACCACCTTCGAACTCGACGAGTACGTGGCCCAGGCACTGCGCGCCGGTGCCAGCGGATTCCTCGGCAAAGACGTCGGTCCGGAGGAACTGCTTCGCGCCATCCGCACCGTCGCGGCGGGCGACACCCTCCTCTCGCCCACAGCCACAAAGACACTCATCGCCCGCTTCCTCGCACGCCCCGAAGGCCACACCGCCACCGCCGATGCGCTCGAGGTTCTCACCGCACGCGAACGCGAAGTCGTAGCGCTGGTCGCGGAGGGATTGTCCAACGACGAAATTGCCGAACAGATGTACCTCAGCCCACTGACCATCCGCACCCACGTCCAGCGCGCCATGACCAAACTCGGCGCCCGCCACCGCGCCCAACTGGTAGTGGTCGCCTTCCAATCAGGTCTGGTACGGGTCGAACCACCGCAATGATCTCGAGACGCGTGTCCCCTGCGGGGTTCGAGGCAAAAGCCAGCGCGCGGCGGCCGTCGAGATCGGCGTCTACGGCGACCGCCGATCTACGCCCTGGGCAGCTACGAATCGCAGCCGACCCAGCCCGAAGCGCTGGCAGAGGCGCTGATCCAGGCTGCGACGGGGTATCTCGTCGGGATTCGGGCCCCCGTTGTCGCGGCGGCGTGGTTGATCTGTGCGAGTTGGCGGGGGACAGCGCCAGGCGGGCGCTCGGAAGTCGTCTGGGCTTGTCGGTGTGCAGAAACGCGTTGCGGAACGCAGAGACCACGCCGTCGTTTGCCGCGAATCGGGATAGGTAGCCGATCGCACCGACCATATATTCGGCGGCCGAGCGCGTACTGCGGCCGTTGCGTCGTACGACCGATTGCGCGTGGTAGAGCGCTGGGCGAAGTTCACTCGAACACGCAGGTGGTTCATTTCTGATGTGAATGTGTGCTTCGAGTGGCACTTCCGGCGGATGCGCGCCACGACCGGGCGGCTGTGAGCGAGCCGGAGGGAAAAGAGTGGGTGTTCGAGCGCCTCGATCGAACCTGGGTCTATTCGCCACCTGCTGCGCGTCGGCGTCGCGGATGTATGTCGTGCCGAGGAAGTTGGGCGTCGGGAGCGCGGCACGAGAATATGGACAAGATACATAGATTAGATCTTACTTAGATTGAATCTATGTAAGATATGTCCTATATTTCGTTGCGGAGGTGTCTGGGTGGAGTTCAAGGGGCGTGTAGCGGACATCGACCTGCTGGGGCGACAGCTGCGGCAGGTGACGGGTGGAACGGGTGTGACGCGGGGATGTGCCGTGATCATGACCGGTCGGCGGCGGGTCGGGAAGTCGCGTTTGGTCCAGGAGTTCTGTGATCGCTCGGGTGTTCCGTATGTGGTCTTCCAAGCGACGCGTGGGCGCAATCCGGTGGCTGAACGTGAGGACTTTGTCGCGGCCTTGGCTTACTCGCCGCTGCGGGGGGCGGAACTCGTTGCGGGGATATCGGCGGCCGACTGGAACCAGGCGTTGCGGACCTTGGCCATCGCCCTGCCGGATGACGCTGCGAGCATTGTCGTGATCGACGAGGTGCCTTGGCTGGTGGAGCAGGACTCGGAGTTCGAAGGGGCGCTGCAGACGGTGTGGGATCGGCACCTGTCGGCCAAGCCGGTGCTGTTGGTGTTGGTGGGCAGCGATATCTCGGTGATGGAGGCGTTGCAGTCGCATGGTCGTCCCTTCTTCGGGCGGGCGACGAAGATGACCGTGCAGCCGTTGCATTTGGCGGATGTTCGGGCCATGACCGAGCTGTCGGCGGCCGAGGCGATGGACGCGTTGTTGATCACCGGTGGGTTCCCGGAGATCGTCCAGTCCTGGCGACCGGGCATGAGCCGCAAGGCTTTCCTGCGCGATGCCACGACGAATCCGCTGTCACCGCTTTTGGTGGCGGGAGAGTTGTCGCTGCTCGGCGAGTTCCCCGAGGCGTCGCGTTCTCGGGCCGTGCTGGAGGCGATCGGCAGCGGTGAACGCACCTACAGCACAATCGCCGCGGCAGCGGGTGGCTCGGGTGTGTTGGCGGCCGGAACTCTTACGCCGTTGCTGAATACCTTGCAGGGCAAGCGGATTGTGGCGGCGGATCTGCCGCTGTCCACGAAACCGGATAGCAAGAACAAGCGTTACCGTATCGCCGACTCCTATTTGCGGTTCTGGCTGGCTTTCCTGAAGCGCGGGATTCCGCTGATCGAGCGTGGTCGGGGGGATCTGGCGTTGGAGCGGATCGAGCGTTCGTGGACGACGTGGCGTGGTCGCGCGGTGGAACCTGTGATTCGGGAATCGCTGCTGCGTTTGTTGCCGAACGACCGGTGGCCGGAGACCGAAGCGGTGGGTGGATGGTGGAACCGCCAGAACAACCCGGAACTCGATCTCATCGGCGCCGACCGCGAACCTGTCGCGGGCGCAATGCATTTCGTCGGATCGATCAAGTGGCTCGAAAACCGTCCGTTCGACCGTCATGACTACGACGCCCTCGCTCGCGGCGTGCTCTCCGTTCCCGGCACGCGGTTCGATACCCCGTTGGTGGCGGTTTCGCGGTCCGGAGTAGCTGGTGATTTGCCGATCGCCGCCTGTTGGGGACCAGAGGATCTGCTGCGCGCGTGGCAGTGACGACGTATCGGCTCTCTACAAATGTGATGGTTCCGAATCCGTCGTAGGCGCGCGGATTCCGAGGTGGGTACCGGTTTGCCAGCGGAGTACGTCGAGGACTGCGCGGTCGTGGATGCGTCCGGCGGTGCCGATGGTGCACATGCTGTAGACGATGTCGGGATCTACGGGTGCGGCGATTGGTCGTGGCGTGGTGCGGAGGTGCCCGCGGGACATCGACTCGCGATGCGGCGCAGATCTTGGCTTCGATCGTGAACTCAGGTGCCGGAATCGTGTGACTTCGACGCCGCGTGCCGGTGAGTTCGTATTCCGCTGCGTCGTGCCTCGGCCATGAGTGCGGTCGCCGGTGCCGTGAGGTGGTTGCGGCGGCTGACGGCGGCGACGTGCAGGTACGACTCTGGGACGATGCGGTGTACGTGCGCGCCCGCGCGTTGCGCCGACTGTGTCCACGATGAGGGCATCACCGCGCGCCCGATGCCGTTGAGGACCATCGGCAGGATCGAGGTGCGGTGCGCGATCTCGGCGACGATGGTGACCTGGATGCCTTCGGCGAGCACGTCGTCGACGAGTGCTCGCATCAGCGAGCCGCGCTGCGACACGATCAATCGGCAGCCGCCGAGGTCTTCGCGACGGATGGTCGGTTCGGCCGGCACCTCGTCGTGTGGGCCCGAAATCAATACCAGCGCTTGGTTTTCCAGCGGGATCACGTCCAGGTCGGGAGCGCGGGTCGGCTCGGCGGATCCGAGCACACCTATCTCGCACACACCGCTGCGCACGCTGCTGAGCACCTCGTCTGGGGTGAAACCGGCTTCGACATTGACGGTCACGTCCGGATGGTTTCGGAGGAACGTGGTGAGGATTGTCGTCAGCGGCTCCATTCCTGGTGACGGCATGGCGATCACGTCGACCCGGCCGCCGCGCAGGCCTTTCAGCGCGCGCATTGCCGCGGCCGCCTCGTCGACGTCGCGCAGAACCACGCGCGCCGGTCCGACGAGAGCCTTACCCGCATCGCTGAGCACCACCCCGCGGCCCACGCGGTGAAACAGCGGCATCCCGAGCTCGCGTTCGAAGCCCGCGATCGCTTGCGACAGTGACGGTTGCGCGACCATCAACTGCTGTGCGGCCTTGCCGAAACCGCCGTGGTCGACCACCGCCAGGAAGAACTTCAGCTGTCTGACGTCCACGAGCATCCACTCTACCTGGATAGATAGGCTCAACCTATACCCCGGATCGCAAGTTGGTCTTAGACGCCCGCCGCCCGTGTGACGCGTAATGGATCCGACACGCAATGTGACGCACACAACAGTCGATCAGCTCGGAGTTATCTCATGGCACAGCAAACATTCACGATCGCCGCTATTCCCGCGGACGGAGTAGGTAAGGAGGTTGTCGCGGCTGGTCGACGGGTGCTCGATATCTCGGCCGCGCAATCGGAGGGGAAGTTCGGCTTCGAGTGGACCGAGTTTCCGTGGGGCTGTGAGTATTACGAGCAGACCGGCCGGATGATGGCCGCCGACGGTCTCGAGACGCTGCGGTCCTTCGACGCGATCTACTTCGGTGCCGTCGGCTGGCAGAACGTACCCGACCACATCAGCCTGTGGGGGTTGCGGCTCAACATCACCCAGAACTTCGACCAGTGGGCCAATGTGCGACCGGTGAAGTTCCTGCCCGGCGTGGTATCGCCCCTGCGCGCTGCCGACGATCGCGAACTGGACTGGGTGGTCGTGCGGGAGAACAGCGAGGGCGAATACGCGGGCCTGGGCGGGCGCAACCTGAGTGGTCGCGGGCCGGGAAACGAAGTCGCACTGCAGACCGCGTTGTTCACGGAAAAGGGTTGTGAGCGCATCATGCGCTTCGCGTTCGACCTGGCCCGCACCCGCCGGGTCAAGAAGGTCTCCAGTGTGACCAAATCCAACGCGCAGCAGTACGGCATGGTGCTGTGGGACGAGGTATTCCAGCGTGTCGCGCTCGACTACCCGGACGTGGCGACCGAGAGCGTGCTTGTCGACGCGATGAGCGCGAAATTCGTGCTGCATCCGGAGGATTTGTCGGTGGTCGTGGCCTCCAATCTCAATGCCGACATCCTGTCGGATCTGGGGTCGGCACTTGCTGGCAGCCTCGGTGTAGCCGCCAGCGCCAATCTCAACCCCGAACGACGGTTCCCCAGCATGTTCGAACCGGTACACGGTTCGGCCCCGGACATCGCCGGTCAAGGGATCAGTAATCCGATCGGCGCGATCGCCAGTGCCGCGCTCATGCTCGAACACTTCGGCTTGCACGAGGAGGCGCGCCGGGTCGAGGTTGCGATCGAAACCGCAACGGGCAGAGGCGTGCTCACTCGTGATATCGGCGGCACCGCCAGCACCGATGACCTCACCGAAGCCGTGATCGCCGCGCTGACTTCGGCGCTCACCCACGCCTGATCGACACCGCAACGGCCACAAGAGGTTACGTCATCATGGCAACACAGAGCTCGGGCCCCAACCATCCGGCCACAAAGCGGTGGTACAAGCAGCTGTACATCTGGGTGCTGGTCGCAATTGTCCTGGGTGTGCTGATGGGCTGGTTGACGCCGGACGCGGCGGTCGCGATGGAGCCGATCGGCACCACATTCGTGACCGCGATGAAGATGCTGATCGGGCCGATCGTGTTCCTCACAATCGTCGGCGGCATCGCCGGTGTGGCCGATCTGAAGAAGGTCGGTCTGACCGGGATCAAGGCGCTGACCTATTTCCAGATCGGCACCATCCTCGCGATGATCAGCGGCTTGGTGGCCATCAATGTGTTCCGCCTCGGCGACGGTGTCGACGCGGATCCCACCAAGATCGAGGCCAGCGCGTCGGCACAGAAATTGATCAGCGCCGGTGAGAAACAGCACTGGTGGGAGTTCATTACCCATATCGTGCCCAACAGTGTTGTCGGGCCGTTCGTCGAGGGCGACATCCTCCAGATCATCTTCCTGGCGGTCGTTTTCGGTATCGCGCTCAATGCGGTCGGCCAGCTCGGCCGGCCGGTGCTCGATGCGGTGAACCGGCTCACCAAGATCGTGTTCAAGGTGCTGTCCTACATCATGAAACTCGCCCCGCTGGGCGCGTTCGGGGCCATGGCGTTTGCGATCGGCAAGTACGGAGTTTCGACGCTGACCAGCCTCGGCAGCCTGATCCTGTTGTTCTACGCCACCTCGGCACTGTTCGTGTTCGTGGTGCTCGGCTCGGTGCTGGCGTATCTGCGGATCAATATCTTCAAGCTCCTGGACTACCTGCGCGAAGAGTTGCTGCTGATCCTGGGCACGTCCACCGCCGAACCGGCACTGCCGGGACTCATGCGCAAGCTCGAACACGCCGGGGTCAGCAAGACCACCGTCGGTCTGGTCGTGCCGACTGGATACAGCTTCAACCTCGACGGCGCCGCCATCTACCTGTCGCTAGCGGCGATGTACATCGCCCAGGCCACGAACACCGACCTGACCATCGGCCAGCAACTGGGCCTGCTCGCCGTCATGCTGCTGACCTCCAAGGGCGCGGCGGGCGTCGCGGGCGGTGGCTTCATCGCGCTCACCGCGACATTGAGCACTGTCGGCCACATTCCGGCGGTCGGCATCATGCTCGTCTTCGGCATCGATAAGTTCATGTCCGAATGCCGGGCCTTGGTCAACTTCATCGGCAACGCGGTCGCCACCCTGTTCGTGGCGAAATGGAACAACGAACTCGACCTCGATCGAGCTCGAAAAGTGTTCACGGGCCAGGATGTTGCGCCGCTCGACGATCCTGCGCCAGTACCGGGGAACGCCGAAAGCGATGTGATCACGTCGTCCGCCGCCCCTGTCGACTCGGTGCTCGTCAGTCCCGCCGCGCGGTCCTGAACGGACGCGCCGGTTTCGAGAAAGGAGACTCGTATGCGGGTCCTCATCGCGCCCGACAAGTTCAAGGGCAGCCTGTCGGCCACCGAAGTCGCCGACAATCTCGCCCACGGACTTGCGCGGGCGGGTGTGGACAGCGTGACGCTGCCGCTGGCAGACGGCGGCGACGGTAGCGTCGCCGCCGCGCTCGCCGCCGGGATGCGTTCGCGCACCTGCGTTGTCGCCGCCGCGCTCGGCCGTCCGCACCATACGACGATCGCCATCGACGAGGCGACTGCCGTGGTGGAAGTCGCGAACACATGTGGCCTGGCGACACTGCCCCGCGGTGTGCTTGCCCCGATGACTGCCAGTAGCTATGGATTCGGCGAAGCAATCCGCCACGTGATCGATCTGGGTGCACGCCGGGTGGTTTTGGCCCTGGGCGGCAGCGCCAGCACCGACGGCGGCGTGGGCACGCTTGCCGCGCTCGGGTACACATTCCACGACCACGACGGCCGCCGCCTGACCCCGACTGCGGCCGATCTGCATCGCATCGACGTAGTGTGCGCCGCAGACGCACCCGACCTGCGGGGAATCGAATTGGTCGTCGCCAGCGACGTGACCAGTCCCCTCACCGGCCCCAGCGGCGCGGCCGCCGTTTACGGTCCACAGAAGGGCGCGACCGCCGTCGATATCGCACGCCTCGAAAACGGGCTCGACCACCTTGTCACCGCTTTACAACGATCCGGCTGGGACAACGCCGCCGCCCACGCGGCCACACCCGGCGCCGGTGCCGCGGGCGGCTGCGGTTTCGCGGGGCTGCTGCTCGGCGCCCGCATCGTGTCCGGCGCCGACTACTTCCTCGACCTCCTCGACTTCGACCGACACCTGCTCGGCACCGACCTCGTCATCACCGGCGAAGGCCGACTCGACCAGCAGACACTCACCGGCAAACTGCCCGCCGTCGTCGCTCGACGCGCCGCTCCCATACCCGTCGTCGCTGTGGTAGGCAGAAACGATCTCACCTGTCCCACAACACTTTTCGCCGACACATACGCGGTCGTCGACTATGCGGGTACCGACACCGCCCACGATCCCAAGCGCACTGCCACCCAACTGCGGCACATCGGCGCACAGATCGGTCAGCGGGCACACACCTACCGCCCCAACCGGGTCGTGCACGCTGACGGAATCAACTGACGTGCCGGCTGCGCGGACGGTGGCGTCCCACCGGGGGGACTATCTCGAAAAGATCGGTCCCGGTACTGCGCGCAACCACCCGAGGATCATGAGGACTGACCCTCGGGCGCGGTGTGGTCGTGGTGACGCCCGTACCCGCCGACTCGCCCAGGTGCGGATCAACGTCAAGGCTTCCAGGGCGCGGTGCTCACCGCGCTGCGCTCGGTGTTTAGCCTCGGTCTGTTCTGAGCCGCCCCGCCTGGTGGGGGGATAGAGGAAGCCCTCGTGCACGCGGATGGCTCAGTTGCGCCGATTGTGCGTGGTAGAGCACCGGGCGAAGTTCACTTGAACGCACGAGCGTCATTTCTGAGGTAAATGTGTGCTGCGAGTGGCACCTCGGCGCATGTGCGCCACGGCAGGGGCGGCTGCGAGCGAGTCGGAGGGGAAAGAGTGGGTGTTCGAACACCGATTTGCGTCATATCTGACGCCAAATCGGTGTTCGAGTGGTGCGCGAGAGGGGACTTGAACCCCTACGTCCGTGGACACCAGAACCTAAATCTGGCGCGTCTGCCAATTTCGCCACTCGCGCTTGATGGTACGACCGTCCAAACTCTACCGGGCTTGACCGACATCGCGAAGCGCACCCCGGGCATGTCGTACTCGCCGGTAACCCCACCTGGGATTATAACAATTCGGTAACGGTCAACATGAGGAGTGCTCATGTTTCGTACGCGTTGGTAACCAGGTAGACCAGCGGCTTTGAACATGAGGCGGAGTCATGTTTCTGAGCATTCTGGTACGAATGTACGGAAATACTCGGCGGTAAGCCGGGCGCGGCGGGGCAAACGTGAGGATTTCCTCATGATTTTCTGGAATCCTTGCGGTCATCAGGGCTCATTGGTGAGGAACACCTGCGCACCGGAGGGAGCGGCGTGTCTTGAACGGCATGTCGCCAGGAGAAGGAAGTCGAAGCGTCTTGACGATCAATGAGAGCACTGCGGCCGGAACCGGACAGAGCCCGAAAGTGGTTGGGGCGCCACAGCAGGGAGGGTCGAGGGCCCCGCTGCTGGATCGATTGCTGGGCGGAACGCCCTACGCGCTGGCCTTCGGTGGGCAAGGTGCGCGTTGGCTCGGTGAGCTGGAGGAGATCGGGCGCGATGCCGCACTGGAGCCCGAGCTGACCGCATTGGTCAATGAAGCGGCGACACTGCTGGAACCTGTTGCGGCACAACTGCTTGTGGTGCGACCGGTCGGCTTCGACCCGATCGGCTGGATGCTCGAGAACGAGCTCGCCGAGGGGGATGACGCCGAGGTGTCCAGCGCGCCTTCGGAGCAGGTGCTCCGCTCGGCCGTGGTTTCGATGCCGGGCGTTTTCCTGACGCAGGTGGCCGCCGTGCGCGCCCTGCGGCTGCAGGGGCTGGACGCGAACGAGCACGCGCCGGTCGCGGTCGTCGGGCATTCGCAGGGCCGCCTCGCCGCGACCTCGGTGCAGGCCGGTGGACAGCGCGACGCCGAACTGCTCGCCATCGCCCAGATGATCGGTGCCGCGGCGGGTCTGGTTGCCCGCCGACGTGGCCTGATGCCGGTGGGCGAGCGTTCGTCGATGGTCGCGGTGTCGAATGTCGATCCCGAGCATCTGCGCACGGTGGTGGCCGAGGTGTCCGCGGGCGTGGATCCCGCCGCGGCCGCGGTGGTTTCGATTCGCAACGGTCGTCGGCGCGTGGTGCTGTCCGGAACCCCGACCCAGCTGGAGCGGGTGCGTCAGCGTTGCGCCCAGATCCATGACGCGCAGACCCGCGAGCGCGATGCGAAGGCACGCGGTGGTGCGGTGTTCGCACCGGTCTTCGAGGATCTGGCCGTCGATGTCGCCTTCCATCACCCCGCGCTCGCCGACACGGTCGACATCGTGAGCGGTTGGGCGTCGCAGTGCGGTCTGGATGCGGAGCTCGCCGGCTCGCTGGCCAAGGAGATCCTCGTCGACCCGATCGACTGGGTCGAGGAGGTCGACGGCGTTGTTGCCGCGGGTGCGCAGTGGATTCTCGATCTGGGCCCGGGTGATCTGCTCAGTCGGCTCACCGGCGGCTCGCTCAAGGGCACGGGCGTCGGCATCGTGGCGGCCGCGACCCGTGCTGGCCAGCGCAGTCTGCTGACTCCCGGTGCGACGCCCGAGGTCGCTCAGCCGTGGTCGGCCTTCGCGCCGCGCCCGGTGCGCCTGCCGAGCGGACGCATCGTGGTCGAGACCGCGTTCACCAAGCTGACGGGTCGGTCGCCGATCCTGCTGGCGGGCATGACCCCGACCACGGTCGACGCGAAAATCGTTGCGGCGGCGGCGAATGCGGGGCACTGGGCGGAGCTGGCCGGTGGTGGTCAGGTCACCGAGCAGATCTTCGCCGACCGGGTGGCCGAGCTGAAGACGCTGCTGCATCCGGGCCGCGCGGTGCAGTTCAACTCGCTGTTCCTCGACCCGTACCTGTGGAAGCTGCAGCTCGGCGGTAAGCGCCTGGTGCAGAAGGCCCGCACGGCGGGCGCGCCGTTCGACGGAGTCATCGTCACCGCGGGCATTCCGGAGCTGGAAGAGGCGGTCGCGCTGATCGCCGAGCTGACCGAGGTCGGCATCACCCATGTGGCGTTCAAGCCGGGTACCGTCGCCCAGATCCGCGCGGTGCTGCGCATCGCCGACGAGGTGCCGAATTACCCGGTGATCATGCACATCGAGGGCGGCCGGGCCGGTGGACACCACTCCTGGGAGGACCTGGACGATCTGCTGCTGGAGACCTACGCCGAGCTGCGCAACCGCGACAATGTGGTGGTCTGCGTCGGCGGCGGTATCGGTACCCCGGAGCGCGCCACCGAATATCTGATCGGCGAATGGGCTGTGCCGCACGGCTATCCGGTGATGCCGCTGGATGGCGTGCTGGTCGGCACCGCCGCCATGGCGACGCTCGAGGCCACCACCGCGCCCGAGGTCAAGCAGCTGCTCGTCGACACCCCCGGCACCCCGGACTGGGTCGGCGCGGGCACCGCGACCGGCGGAATGGCTTCCGGCCGTAGCCAATTGGGCGCCGACATCCACGAGATCGACAATGCGGCCTCACGCACCGGCCGCCTGCTCGACGAGGTCGCCGGTGACGCCGACGCGGTCGCGGAGCGTCGCGACGAGATCATCGCCGCGCTGAATGCCACGGCCAAGCCGTATTTCGGCGATATCGCCACCATGACCTACCTCGAGTGGCTGGAACGCTATGTCGAGCTGGCCGTCGGCCTGGACCGCCGCAAGGACTTCGACTGCGGCAGCGACCTCGGCGACGCCATCCTGGATGCCACCCGTTCGGTCTGGCTCGATATCACCTGGCGGGAGCGGTTCGCGGAGATGATGCGCCGCACCGAAGCCCGGCTGCATCCGGCCGACCGCGGAGAGATTGCGACGCTCTTCGAATCCGACGAGGCCTTCGAGAGCCCGGTCGACGCGCTGTGCACGCTGAAGCAGCAGTACCCGGCGGCCGCGCAGACCCTGCTGCACCCGGCGGATGTGCCGTTCTTCGTGAGCCTGTGCAAGACCCCGGGTAAGCCGGTGAACTTCGTGCCCGTGGTGGATGGCGATGTGCGCCGCTGGTGGCGTTCGGATTCGCTGTGGCAGGCCCATGATCCGCGCTACTCGGCCGATCAGGTCTGTGTCATTCCGGGCACGGTCTCGGTCGCCGGTATCACCCGCGTCGACGAGCCGGTCGGCGAATTGCTCGATCGCTTCGAACAGGACACGGCCTACGCACTGATCCGGGCCGATGTGGCGCCGGTCGCGGTCGACGCGCGCCGGCGCGCCGGTGTCACCACGGGGCCGATCGACGCGGTGCTGGCCGCGCCGGATGTCGAATGGTCCGGCCGCACCACGGTCAACCCGATTCACCGCCTCGGCGACATCGCCGAATGGACCGGCGACGACAAGGGTGCGGTACATCCGCCGACCGGTGCGACGATCACCGAAACCACCGGCCCGGACGTCGATCACGCCTACGTCGAGCTCACCGTGCCGCTGTTCGGCGGTGATGCCGTGCGTATCCGGCTGCGCATCACCGTGCCGACCTCGCTGCACAACGGCGGCGCGCCGGTCATCACCGAAACCGATGCCGACACCGCCATGTCCGCACTGCTCGCGGTCGCCGCGGGTCAGGCGCTGCCGGAGGTGAAGGGCAAGGCCGCACACCTCAATGTCGCCTGGACCCCGGACCTGATCGCCGATCACGCGGGCGTCACCGGTTCGGGCCTGCCCGGCGCCCTGAGCACGCTCGGGCGCAGCGTGCCCGATGTGCTCGTCGGCGCATGCTGGCCCGCGGTCTTCGCGGTGCTCGGCGCCGCGCGCAGCAGCGACGGTGACAGCGTCATCGAGGGCATGCTGGATCTGGTCCACCTCGATCACCAGATCGCGCTCGAGCGCGCCCTGCCGCAGGACACCAGCATTCTCGTTGTCCGCGCCGAATCGGGTGACGTCGTCGACACCGACCTGGGACGTGTCGTCGAGGTGCGGGTGTCCGTCGGTGAAATGCGGGATCAAGGGCTCGACGTTGTCCCGCTGGCGACGCTGACCGAACGCTTCGCCATCCGCGGCCGCAACGGTGCGGGTGAGCTGACCGATCCGCCCCGCGCGGCCGGTGCGGCCTCCGAAGCGGCCACCGACACCCCGCGTCGGCGCCGCCGCAATATCACCGTCCTGGCGCCGCGCACCATGCGTGCCTTCGCCGCGGTCTCCGGTGACTACAACCCCATCCACACCAGCGATTCGGCCGCCAAGCTGGCCGGACTCGGCAGCCCGATCGTGCACGGCATGTGGCTTTCGGCCGCCGCGCAGCACGCGGTATCCGCGGTGGATCCCGAAAGCTCCACTCCGGCACGGACTTTGACCGCTTGGACCACCCGCTTCCTCGGCATGGTCCGCCCCGGTGCGCAGATCGACGTGCGCGTCGAGCGGATCGCGGTCGACGCGGGCAGCGAGATCGTAGAGGTCTCCTGCCGCACCGACGGCGACCTGGTGATGACCGCGACCGGTCGCACCGCCGCCCCGAAGACCGTCTACGCCTTCCCGGGCCAGGGCATTCAGCGCAAGGGTATGGGCCTGGACGCCCGCGCCCGCTCCAAGGCAGCCAAGGAGATCTGGGAGCGCGCCGACAAGCACACCCGTGCGGCACTCGGCTTTTCGATCCTGGCCGTGGTCCGGGACAACCCGACCTATCTCAAGGCGCGCGGTGTCGAACACCGGCACCCGGACGGCGTGCTGCACCTGACCCAGTTCACCCAGGTCGCCATGGCGGTGCTCGGTGTGGCCCAGGTCGCCGAGTTGCGCGAGGCCGGTGCCTACGTCGAGGGCGCCATGCTGGCCGGACATTCGGTCGGTGAATACAACGCACTCGCGGCCGTCGCCGGTGTGCTGCCGCTGGAGGCGGTGCTCGAGGTCGTCTTCCAGCGCGGCTCGGCCATGCACGAGCTGGTGCCCCGGGATGCGCAGGGCCGCAGCGATTATCGGATGGCCGCCATCCGGCCGTCGCAGATCGGGCTGCCCGATGACGAGGTCATCGACTTCGTCTCCGGTATCGGCGCGAGCGTCGGGGAGTTCCTCGAGGTCGTCAACCTGAACCTGCGCGGTTCGCAGTACGCGATCGCGGGCACGGTCAAGGGGCTGGACGCGCTGGAGGCCGAAATCGACCGCCGCCGTGCCGAATTCGGCGGTAAGCGGGCGTTTATCCTGGTCCCCGGCATCGATGTGCCCTTCCACTCCACCGTGCTGCGCGAGGGTGTGCCGGAGTTCCGGCAGAAGCTCGAGCAGCTGCTGCCTGCGGATCTGCACCCGGAAATTCTGCTCGGACGCTACGTTCCGAACCTGGTGCCCAAGCCGTTCTCGCTGGAGCGCGCATTCATCCAGGAGATCGCCGATCTGGTGCCCTCGGAGCCGCTGGCCGCCGTGCTCGCCGACTTCGACAACTGGGCCGCGCGCCCCACCGAACTGTGCCGCGTGGTGCTGATCGAGCTGCTGGCCTGGCAGTTCGCCAGCCCGGTCCGCTGGATCGAGACCCAGGATCTGCTGTTCACCGCTGCCGCCGACGGCGGACTCGGCGTGGAGCGTTTCGTCGAAATCGGTTTGGGCGCAACGCCGACCGTGGCGAATCTGGCCAGCCAAACCCTGAAGCTGCCCGCCTTCGGTACGGTCACCGTCGAGGTGCTGAATATCGAGCGCGAGGCCGCGATCGTCTACTCGACCGATACCGATCCCGCACCGGTCGACGATCCCGCCGACGAGCCGGTCGAAACCGCTTCGGCCGCAGTACCGGTCGCGGCGGCTCCGGTGGCCGCACCGGTCGCGAGCTCGGGTGGTCCGCGTCCGGACGACATCGCGTTCACCGCGGCCGACGCCACCCGCATACTCATCGCGCTGTGGACCAAGCTGCGGCTGGATCAGATCGGCCCGGTCGACACCATCGAGGGACTCTGCGACGGCGTCTCGTCGCGGCGTAATCAGCTGCTCGTCGACCTCGGCTCCGAGCTGTCCCTCGGTGCGATCGACGGTGCGGCCGATGCCGATATGGGCGCGCTCTCGGCTACGGTCGAGCGACTTGCCCGTACCTACAAGCCATTCGGTTCGGTGCTCTCCGATGCCATCGGCGATCACCTGCGCAAGGTCTTCGGTCCGTCCGGTAAGCGGCCCGCCGCGATCGCTGAGCGGGTCAAGAAGGTCTGGGAGCTGGGCGACGGTTGGGCCAACCATGTCACCGCCGAGGTTTCGCTCGGCACCCGCGAGGGTGTCAGCGTGCGCGGCGGCGATCTCGGCGGGCTCGTCGCTGGCGTGAGCGATGCGGCCTCGGTCGATGCGGCCATCGACGCCGCCGTGCAGGCCGTCGCGGCCCGGCGCGGTGTCGCGGTATCGCTGCCGAGCGCAGGCGGCGGTGGCGGCGCCACCGTGGACGCCGCGGCGCTCGGTGAGTTCACCGAACAGATCACCGGTCGTGACGGCGTGCTGGCCACGGCCGCCCGCGTGGTGCTCGAACAACTCGGCCTGACCGAGCAGATCTCGGCGCCGGAGGCCACCGACGACAGCCTGGTCGACTTGGTATCGGCCGAATTGGGTTCGGACTGGCCGCGTTTGGTCGCGCCCAGCTTCGATGCCCGCAAAGCCGTGCTGATCGACGACCGCTGGGCGACCGCGCGGGAGGATCTGGCCAAGCTCTGGCTGCTCGATGACATCGGGTCCGCCGAGGAGGCGGTGGACGGCTTCCTCGGTGCCGGTGCTGCCGTTGCGGCACAGGCGAACTGGTGGCGCGAGAAGGCCAAGCACCAGGCCCGCTCGGTGCTCGCCGGACTGTACGAGCGCATCGCCGATGCGGCACTCGACACCGAAGAGTCCGGTCTGTGGTCCTCGGATATCGCCGTGATCACCGGTGCCAGTAAGGGTTCCATCGCGGCGGCGGCGACCGGCCGGCTGCTCAGCGGCGGCGCCACGGTCGTGGTCACCACCTCGAGCCTCAACGACGAGCGGCTCGGCTTCTACCGCAAGCTCTACCGTGAGAACGCGCGCCACGGCGCCGCGCTCTGGGTCGTGCCCGCGAATATGGCGTCCTACCAGGACGTCGACGCGCTGATCGACTGGGTCGGCAGCGAGCAGGTCGACACTGCGGGCGGTGCGAAGGTCAAGATCAAGGACGCGATGACCCCGACCCTGCTGCTGCCGTTCGCGGCGCCGCGGGTCGCCGGTGATCTCGCCGACGCGGGCGCCCGCGCCGAACTGGAGATGCGGGTGCTGCTCTGGTCGGTCGAGCGGCTCATCGGTGGGCTGTCCAGGATCGGCGCCGATCACGATGTCGACGCGAAACTGCATGTCGTGCTTCCGGGTTCACCCAACCGCGGCATGTTCGGTGGCGACGGTGCCTACGGTGAGTCCAAGGCCGCACTCGACGCCGTGGTCGCCAAGTGGCGTGCCGAGAAGTCGTGGTCGAGCCGGGTCACCCTGGTACACGCCCTGATCGGCTGGGTGCGCGGCACCGGGCTCATGGGCCACAACGATCCGATGGTGACCGCGGTCGAAAAGGCCGGTGTGCACACCTGGTCCACCACCGAGATGGCCGATGAGCTGCTCAAGTGGTGCACCTCGCGGGCCCGTCAGGTGACCGCCACCGGACCGCAGCAGATCGACCTCACCGGCGGACTCGCCAGGGTCAAGCTCGATCTGCCCGCACTGGCCAAGCAGGCCCAGGAGGACGCCCCGGCCGAGACCGAGGAAGCCGTTGCGGCGGCGACGATTTCGGCGCTGCCCGCACCGCCGACCATGAGCTCGGCGCTGCCGGTGCCCGAATGGGGTTCGGTCACCGCCGATCTCGCCGATATGGTCGTCATCGTCGGTGCCGGTGAGCTCGGCCCGTACGGTTCGGCCCGTACCCGGTTCGAGATGGAGGTCTCCGACGAGCTCTCGGCCGCGGGTGTGCTCGAACTCGCCTGGACCACCGGCATGGTCGCCTGGGAGAACGATCCCAAGCCCGGCTGGTACGACGCCGAATCCGGTGACTACGTCCCCGAACACGAGGTGGCCGAGAAGTACCACGATGCGGTCGTCGCGCGCTGCGGTGTGCGTCGCTACGAGGACGACGGCGCCATGATCGACAATGCCGCACCGCTGATGACCTCGGTCTTCCTGGACCAGGACCTGACCTTCACGGTCGGCGGCGAGGCCGAGGCGCGCGCCTTCTACGCCGCGGATCCGGAGCACACGGTGATCACGCCGGTCACCGATTCCGGTGACTGGCAGGTGATCCGCAAGGCGGGCACCGAGATCCGGGTGCCGCGCAAGGCCAAGCTGTCGCGTACCGTCGGCGGTCAGATCCCGACCGGCTGGGATCCCACGATCTGGGGCATCTCCGCCGATATGGCGGCCTCGGTGGACCGGGTCGCGCTGTGGAATATCGTCTGCACCGTCGACGCGTTCATCAGCTCCGGGTTCAGCCCGGCCGAACTGATGAGCTGGGTGCACCCGAGCCTGGTCGCCAACACCCAGGGCACCGGCATGGGCGGCATGTCCTCGATGCGCTCGCTCTACATCGACAACCTGCTCGGGGAGTCGCGCCCGAACGACATCCTGCAGGAGGCACTGCCGAACGTCGCGCTCGCGCACGTGGTGCAGTCCTACGTCGGCAGCTACGGCGCGATGGTGCATCCGGTGGCGGCCTGTGCGACGGCAGCGGTGTCGGTCGAGGAGGGCGTCGACAAGATCCGTTTGGGCAAGGCCGAATTGGTGGTCGCCGGTGGTTTCGACGATCTCGGTATCGAGGGCATCGTCGGCTTCGGTGATATGTCGGCCACCGCGGATTCGGCGGCCATGAGCGCAAAGGGCATCAGCGACCGGTACTTCTCCCGCGCCAACGACCGCCGTCGCGGCGGCTTCGTGGAATCGCAGGGTGGCGGCACCGTACTGCTCGCCCGCGGTGACGTGGCGGTGGACATGGGCCTGCCGGTGCTCGGTGTTGTCGCCTTCGCACAGTCCTTCGCCGACGGTGTGCACACCTCCATTCCGGCACCCGGCCTCGGCGCGCTCGGTGCGGGGCGTGGCGGCCGTGAATCCAGGTTCGCCGCCGAACTGCGCAAACTCGGTGTGGCGCCGGACGATATCGCGGTCATCTCCAAGCACGACACCTCCACCGCGGCCAATGACCCGAACGAGTCCGAACTGCACGAGCGGTTGGCCACGGCCGTCGGACGCTCCGAAGGCGCGCCGCTGTTCGTGGTTTCGCAGAAGAGCCTGACCGGACACGCCAAGGGTGGTGCGGCTGCCTTCCAGCTCATCGGCCTGTGCCAGGTGCTGGAAAACGGTGTCGTGCCGCCGAATCGGAGCCTGGACTGCGTCGACGACAAGATGCAGGCCTACCCGCATCTGGTCTGGGCGCGCGAGCCGCTGCGCTTCGGTGAGCGGTTCCCGCTCAAGGCCGGTCTGCTGACCTCGCTCGGCTTCGGCCACGTCTCAGGTCTGCTCGCGGTGGTGCATCCGGAGGCGTTCATCCAGGCGATCGAGCCGGGACGGCGCGAGGAGTATCAGCGCCGGGCGCAGGAGCGTCAGCTCGCCGGACGGCAGCGGTTCACCGAGGCCATGTGTGGCGGTGCCCCGCTGTACGAGCGGCCCGCGGATCGGCGTCTCGGTGCCGATGGCACGCCGTCGGAGCAGAAGCGGCAGCTGGAGGCCGACGTGCTGCTCTCGCCGGAGGCACGCCTGTCCGGCAACGGCACCTACCGGGCCGACGGCGCGGGTTGCGGCACCGGGGCAGTGATCCTCGGGCAACTGGATGCCGGTAGCTCTATGGCATAGCGGCTTCGGCCATTACCGTGCAGAGTGCGGTCGCCACGGCGGCCGCACTCTCACTTTTTGTTTGGGAGTTTCATTTGGGCTCGAAGGCTGAGGAGCGGTGACGCATTGACCATCCTGGGTATCGGCTTGGACTTGGTGACCATCTCCGAGTTCGCCGAACAGTTGCAACGGTCCGGAACCACCATGCTCCGGGAAAGTTTCACCGCAGGTGAGCGGCGCTACTGCCAGAGCAAGGGCACCGATCCGGCACGCAGTTACGCGGCGCGCTGGGCGGCCAAAGAGGCAGTGCTGAAGGCATGGGCGTCTTCGCGTTTCGCGCGCCGTCCGCAGATCGGCGACAACCCGTACCCCCTCATCGAGGTGGTCAACGACGCCTGGGGCCGCCCCAGCATCAAGCTGCACGGCCTCGCGGCCGAATTCCTGCCCCGCGCAAGGGTTCACCTGTCCCTGACCCATGACGGCGACACCGCGGCCGCCATGGTCGTCCTCGAGGACCCGGGCGAACTCGCCGATCTGATCGAAGGCCGCGAAGCCCAATAACCGAACCGGGCACCCCCGGTACGAGCCCGGCACGCTGTACACGGGGTGCCCGGCTCGCACTGGGGGTGCCCAGGTTGCTGGTGGTCAGCGTTGGCTGGCGGTTCGGGATTCTTTTTCGGCGACCATCAGGTAGGCGACCATCAGGCGTTTCAGTTCGGAGACGGCTTCGGTGTGGCTCTGTTCGTCTTGGACGGAGAAGTTCAGCATCGAGTAGACGACGTGGACGAGTACCTCGGCCATCATGGTGCGGCGGGCGCGTGGGGTGCGTGGGGTGAGCGGGCGCAGCATCTGCGAGACCACCTCGGCGAATTCCTTTTCGTGGATCGCGCCGGTGGCCCTGGTGGACGGGGTGGACTGCATCGCCAGCCAGACCTCGCGCCGGGACGGGTCGTTCATCCACAGGTTGGCCAGGTGGTCGACGAGCTGGTTCATATGCCGTAACCAGTCCAATGACGGGATTTCACCGTGGAAATCGGCGAGTTCCTGGGAAACCGCAACCAGGTCTTGGCGATTCAGCTCGCAGACGATGACGTATTTGTTGGCGAAGAACTGATACAGCGTGCCGATCGGCACTTCCGCCCGCGCCGCCACCTCTTCACAGGTGAACGATTCGAACCCGACCTCGACGAGCAATTCCCGGGACGCCTGCAAGAGGGCATCGAACTTGCGTTTACTGCGTTCCTGAGTCGGCCTGCGCCGCGGCATGAGCTCCTGCGGGTCGTCCTGCAGGTCCAACGCAGGGTCCGGTCGTCGCTTCGACCTGGCCTCCGTGCGTACATCCACGCATCAAGGCTAGCGGTATCGACACATCTGCGACACGCGCACCGTATCTGCGTGTTAAGGACTGTCACATTTCATCACCCATCCAAAGCGGAAATGGCACCGAACACATAACCGAGCGTGCGTGCATCTCGACGCTCGTTTCGGGCCGGGGAATCCAAGGGGCTCAGGGGTTTCGGCAAGCTCGTGAGCTCGGCAATTGCACTGGGAAGGCGTGATCAGTGGGAGCTCGATCTGTGGTAACACTAGGCGTTTCCACCGAACGCGGCGCCGTTCACGCGGTAGCCCTCGCCGATGGCGGCGAGAAGCTAACCGAGCGGGTGCTGCTGCAGCGGGTGGTGAAAACTCGTGGCGACTCGAAGGCGGACCTGGCGGTCGCGGTCCAGACGGCGATGGACACCCTAGCCGCGGAGCTGGAGTCGGAGCGGGAGATCGTGGGCGCGGCGGTCACCTACCGCGATGCCGCCGAGCGGCGCGCCATCGTCACCAAATTGGCGTCCGGCCCGTGGCATACCGCCTCGCTGGTCTCGGCCAAGGCGGCGCATCTGAGTGTGGCCGGGGTCATGACCTGGCTCGATGAATTCGACAATCTGCTCATCGGCGAGGTGGTCTCCGGGCATCAGGCGTTCACGCTGATCGACCGCAAGCGCAGCCGGGTGCTGGCCGCGACGAGCCAGACCGGCCCCGCGACCGCCGACGCGCTCGATGAGGCGGTGTCGAATGCCTGGGATCAATTCGAGGCGGCGACGGTCCGGCCGGATGCGGTGGTGCCGATCGGCTCGGGCGCGGGCGGCGCGGTGGTGGCCGCGGCGATGGACGGCTTCGGCGCGCCGGTGCTGCCCTGCAAGATCGCTGCTTCCGCCTCGGCGGTCGGAGCGGCGCTGTTCGCGATGAGCGATGCGACGGATGTCGGCGAACCGGTCGAGCGGGTGCCGAGTACGCGTGGCCACACGGCGCTGTTCGCCGCGGCCAGTGTCTTGGTGGGTGGGCTGGTCGCGGGTGGCCTGTATGTGACGGTGCGGAGTACCGGCGCGGTCGTCGCGGATGCGCGGGTCACCGCGGATGCCCGCGTGGTCGACGGTGACACCGGATCGGCGAGTGGCTCCACCGCTGGCTCCTCGGTGCAGCCGGATGTCAACCCGTTCGATCGTCCGGAGACTCGACAGCCAACCTCCGCCGGATCGACCGCCGACTCGGCGGTGGCCGGCCTCGATCTGGACAACCTTCCGCAATACAACGAACGCTGGGGCGCTCAACCGCCCGTATTGGTCGCTCCGGATGCACACGAGCACGGAAACGAGGCGGCCGGATCGCCTCAGCAGCTGCCGGGCACCGGAATCCCGGGGCCGACCACCAAGATCGGTGCTCCGAACGAAGCCATGCTGTTCCCAGGTGAGGCTCCGCCGCCCGCGGCCTTCACTCCCGAGTTCTACCGCTGGTGGGACAACCACTTCCGCCTGCTCGCGCAATGGGCGGCACAGCAGTTGCAGCCCACCTAGGAGAAATGTACGAAAGGTCCGGTGCTCCAGTGGCTCCGGACCTTTCGTTTATGCGCCTTCGACCTGGGCGGAACCTGTTTCATGCCAGCCGACTCGCGGTTCGGTCCGGATCGGTGGCGAACAGTTCGCGCGCTCGTTCGAACAATAGGTCTATACCGACAGGTCGCGACGAAGTTTTGCGACATGGCCGGTGGCCCGGACGTTGTACTGCGCCACTTCGATTTCGCCTTTTTCGTCGACCAGGAATGTGGAGCGGATAACGCCGGTGACGGTCTTGCCGTACATGGTCTTCTCGCCGAACGCACCCCATGCGGTGAGGACGGATTTGTCCGGATCCGAGAGCAGCGGGAAGGTGAGCTTTTCGTTATCGCGGAACTTGGCCAATTTGGCGGGCTTATCCGGCGAGATACCGATGACCTCGATGCCCGCACCCTCCAGGTCGGCAAGGTTGTCGCGGAAATCGCAGGCCTGTTTGGTGCAGCCGGGGGTGCTCGCGGCGGGGTAGAAGTAGACGATCACCTTGCGGCCGCGGTAGCCGGACAGCGACACGTCCTTGCCGTCGGCGTCGGGCAGGGTGAATTCGGGGGCGGGGTCGCCGGGGGAGAGTCGTTGGTTGTCGGTCACGTCTTGCACGGTAATCGAATGACCCGACAACGCCGCCGCACCGACGCAACTCGGCTGGCTAGACTCGTCGCGAGCGCGTTCGCGGCACATCGATACGTGGTGTGAGCGGCGGGCTCGGAGGCGGCAGCCTGCGTAACCACGGACAGACCCGCGAGCACCGCAAATTGAACACAGGAGGATATACGTGGCTAGGGATACCGAGCGGATCGAGCGGGAGATCGAGGCCGCGCGGACACAGCTCGCGAGCACGCTCGACGAAATCGCCGTACGGGCTGATCCGCAGCGCATTGCCGATGACACCAAGCACATGGTGCTGGCGAAGCTGAACGAGCCGAAGGTGAAGTACAGCCTGATCGGCGCGGCCGCGGTGGTTATCGGGTTGGTGCTGGTCAAGATTTTCCGCTGAGCCGAAAACGTAAAACACCCGGTGTGGCCAGCCACACCGGGTGTTTTACGTTTCAGGGCTATCTCAGACCGTCGGGCAGGCGAAGCCGTCGCCGTCCGGATCCAGGGAGGGCTGATAGCCCGGTTCCCCGCGGAACAGCGGCGCCCGACCGGCCGCGCGGGCGTCATCGCAGTTGGCGAATGCGCCACCGGCCGAGCCGGTCTGGGACATGCCTGCCGAACCGGTCGCGGCCGATCCGGTATCGATGGCGGATGAGCCTGTTCCCGCGGAACCGGTAGGGACGTCGGCCAGAGCTGTGGGTGCCGCTAGGAAGGCGAGTCCTGCGGCGGCAATGCTGACCGTGAGCCGGCGAACGTTCATATATTCCTCTGTTTGTGTGCTGCGGTGGAGTAGCGTCCAGGGGGAGACGCCGCATCCACTGTTGTGACGGGCCGCGTACTTGTCAACCGCGCAGCAAAACAATTAGGGGCATTAGGGGACAACACCCCGTCATCCGTTATTCGCCCAACCGCCTGCCCGTCAGATGTTCGGCAGGGATATTGCCCATGCGTCCGGCCTCGTAATCCTCCATCGCCTGGATGATTTCGGCGCGGGTGTTCATGACGAACGGACCGTATTGCACCACCGGCTCTTTGATCGGCAGGCCGCCGAGCAGCAGCACCTCCAGGTCGCCGGTTCGGTTGTGTTGCAATGCATCCGCGGCGATGCTGATCGAGTCACCGGGACCGAACGCCGCGAGTTGTCCCTCGCTGATCGGTCGGCGCTCGGCGCCCACCGTCCCGGTGCCGGACAGTACATATGCCATCGCGGTAAACCGTTGCGGCCATGGGGTTTCCAGTTGACCACCCGGAGTGACGGAGGCGTGTGCGTAGGCGATCGGGGTGTAGGTCGAACCCGGACCTTCGAAGCCGCCCAGTTCGCCCGCGATAATGCGCACCAGTGCGCCACCATCGTGCGAACTGGCCAGCGTCAGTTCACTGCCGCGCAGATCCTGATAGCGCGGCGCGGCCATCTTCTGCGTGCGCGGCAGATTGACCCATAGTTGGATGCCGTGGAACCAGCCGCCCGCGATGACCAATTCCTCGGCGGGCAGTTCATCGTGCAGAATGCCGGAACCGGCTGTCATCCATTGGGTGTCGCCCTCGCTGATGACGCCACCGCCGCCATTGGAATCGTGGTGCACCATGGTGCCGTCCATGACATAGGTGACGGTCTCGAAGCCGCGATGCGGATGCCACGGCGCGCCCTTGGCCTCATACGGCTCATAGGCGACCGGACCCATCTGGTCGAGCAGGATGAACGGATCGGCTGAGCGCAGATCCATGCTCGGGAACGGCCTGCGCACCTCGAAGCCCGCGCCTTCGCGCTGCTTATGTGCGGTGCTGATGCTGCGCACCTGCCGTTCCCGCGTCGAATCCGTGGGGCGGGGCAGCCGCGGCAGCACCATGATGTCGGGGACGGTGATGGCTGGCATCGGCACCTCCTGAATAGTTGGTGTCCATGTCAACCAAACGCTGACTAGGATCATTCCCGTGGCGCGTTGGTTGAATGATGACGAGCAGCAGACCTGGCAGGCCTTCATCCGGCTGCGCCAGCGCCTGGACGCGGCGCTGTCGGCCGGGCTGGCGCAGGACGGCCTGTCCGCCGCCGACTACGAATTGCTGGTGCCGTTGTCGGCCGCGCCCGGCGGCTGTCTGCGCGCAAAGGAATTGGCCGCCGAGGTCTGCTGGGAGAAGAGCAGGCTCTCGAAACACTTGGCGCGCATGGCCGCTCGCGGACTCGTCGACCGTCGTCCGGCCGAGGACGATGCCAGGGGGATTCTGGTCGAACTCACCGCGGAGGGGCGCAAGGTGCTCGAGAAGGCCGCGCCGAACCATGTCGAACTGGTGCGCCGGATCTTCGTCGATCCGATGACGCCCACGGAGGCGCGTGCGCTGCGATCGCTGGCCGACAAGGTGGTCGCCGAGGCCGAGCGCGAGTCCGAACTCGGTTACTGAATCACCACGGGGTGATCGGCGGCTTCACCCACAGTAGCTTTTCGTCGCTGTTATTGCGTTGTGCCGCAGGATGATTCGGATTCCGGGCGGCCCAGGCGTCCTTCTCGTCGAGCAACTTCGCCACCGTCGTCCATGTCTCGTCGGTGCTCGGTGGATTCGTTTCGGCCGCGCGCGCAAGTTTCCGGCGGACCGCCGACGGCATCTCCAGCAGTTCCGTCCCGGTGATGCCGCGATCCCAGATATAGGTGGCGAGTCGGCGCGCCTTCTCGGCGCGGCTCTTCGACGCGTGGTCGGAGTGGGCGTAGTCGGTCATGGCGGAATCCGCATCGGTGGTGGTCGGTCCTGGACGACCCTACGACAATGCCTCCCCGCGGTCGGCGGGGAGGCATTGTTCAGCAGTCGCGGATCAGTACGCCGAGTTGACGTTATCCATCGAGCCGTAGCGGTGGGCCGCGTAGTTGCAGGCCGCGGTGATGTTGGCGACCGGTTCGTAGATGTCCCAGGAAGTGCCCTCGACGTGGTAGGCGTTGAAGGTCGGGTCGATCACCTGGAGCAGACCCTTGGACGGAATGCCGGCGGCGGCGTTGGAGTCCCAGAGGTTGATGGCCTGGGGGTTACCGCCGGATTCGCGCATGATGTTGCGGTAGATGCCGTCGTAGCTGCCGGGGATGCCCTGCACGGCCATGACGTCCAGGGCGTGGCGGATCCAGCCGTCGAGGTTGTCCTCGTAGACCGGGGCCGGGGGCGGCGGCAGGGGCACGCCGGGGATCGCCGGCAGCTCGGGCAGTGCGGGCAGACCGGGGATGACCGGGGCGTCGATCGGCGCGGCCGCGGCCACGGGTTCGGCCGCAGGTGCGGGAGCGGCGGCGGGCTGCTCCTCGGCGACCATGGCAATGCGGGACGGAACGCTGTCGTCGGCCAGGGCCACTACGGAGGAGGTGCCGACGGCGATGACACCGGCTGCGGCCACCATGAAGGTGACTCCGTCACGCAGAGACGGACGGCGGAAAGAAGAAAGGCGAAAGTCGGGCATTGCGAAATCAGTTCCTTGATCGTGTCCACGGGTGATCCGGCCGGTACAGGCAGTGCGGATCCCCAACGGGGCCCGGTGGGTCACCCGCTTGAATCGGTTTCGGTATGCTGTTTTCGGGTTTTGTTGTGAAGGCCAGGCGAGCCCTGGCGCGCGACGCGGTAAGAACCACCCGGGTCGGTTCCCGGCGGGTGCCGCTGTCGAGCGGGGGAGACTGCGGTCACGGGCTGTGATGCCGCTGGTATCTCCGGCGACCGCGGTGGGTGAAACCCATCTGTCGTTGCGGTCGTTTTCCGACTGTGTGTGGATTGCTCCTCGGTGTTACCAAACTGCGGGTCTGTTTCTGACCTGGTCTCAGCTTGGTCACGGCTGGTTAACGCAGAGTGAACGAGCAGTGAATGGCAGGGGTTGCCGATCTTGGAAAGCCCAGGTCGGGCTTCTCGAAACGCCGCTTATGCTGGGAGTTTGCTGTTAAACTTGATGTGACGCAGGTCACGGAATTTTCCGGGTAACGCAGGCCACTTTGTCTCGATTTGGTCACCAAGAGGTCGGACGGACCCGTCCGGGGGCCACTACGCGGGTCAAAACGTTACGCAATTCGGCCACCGTGGAATCGCCCAAAACGGACGCCCACTGGTCGGCGAATGCGGCCGCGGCGGCATCGGCCGCCCGCGTGCAGGCCCATCCCTTCGCGGTCAGTGTGATCAACCGGGCGCGCGCGTCGTCCGGGTGCGCGTTGCGCTCGGCGTAACCCTTGCGCACGAGTTCGTCCACCAGCTGACTCGCCGCCTGCTTGGTCACGCCCAGGTGTTCGGCCAATTCGCCGACCGTCGCCCCGTTCGGCGCCATTCGCACGAATGCGAACCCGTGCGTCGGCCGCACATCGGCGAACCCGGCCGCGGCCACCCCGGCGTGAATGGCATCCGTGGCGGCCGCCCCCGCTGCCAGCAACAGCAGCGCGAGATCCTGGCCCGGCCGCGGGGTCGAAGCTGGTTTCAGATCCGGCATGACTTACATCTTGACACAGATGGGCAAGTTGCTTGACTATATGGTCAATCTACTTGACCAAATGAGGGAGTTAGACATGCCAGTAATCCGTGCCGCCGATGCCGTAACCCGCGAAATGCATGGCACCCGATTCACCTCTTACATCCGCCCAGGCACCGGCAGTACCGAACTGTGTGTCTGGCAGATCCAGGTGCCCGCGGGCTTGAAGGGTGTTCCGCACAAGGTTTTACGGGAGGAGGCGTTCGTGATCATTGCGGGCGTGGTGACGCTGACCATCGACGGTCAGCCGGAGGAATTGCGCGCGGGCGATGCCGCCCTCGCCCCGGCGGGCTCGACTATCAATCTGGACAACAATGGAACCGAAGCCGCCACCCTGGTGGTGACCGTTCCGGTCGGTTTCCAAGGTGAACTGCCCGACGGAACTGTCATCAATCCGCCGTGGACCAGCTGATCCGAGCTCGCCGACTGGTTGATCTGTCCAGCGGATTCCGTACCGCCTCGGCGACCGAGTCGCCGAGGCGGCGCTGACCCGGTTCGCGCCAGCGATGCCGGACGATGGGGCACTGCGGCTGAAATGGTGATGCGGCGCGACGCGCGGCCACCGGTTGTCCATCTCGAACCGGCCGAGCGATAGCACCAGGCTTGCCGACACCACCGCTGGGTCGACGACCCGGCAAGCCGCATCGGGTTGTCCGGCACGACAAGCGCCATGGTGGCCGTCGCACCGGGTGGGCGGCAATCGCTACTACCGTGAGCGCGGAATCCGCGGCGAGGCTGCTGACCGTCGGGACGCGCCGGGCGGCGACTCGCCCGATGGTCAGCGCTCCGCGAGGGAGGATCACACCTCCAGGTCCCCCTCGATGCCCTTGAGGCGGTGCCGGGCTAGCGCGAGGTTCGCCCGGCCCCGGTCCAGGGCGAGGTAGAGGAACAGGCCCTGGGACTTGCGGCCGGTCATCGGTCGGATGATGTGGTATTGGCCCGACAACGTGATGAGGATGTCCTCGATGGCCTCGTTGAGCCCCAACTGCTCCATGGTGCGCAGCTTGGCGCGCACCACCTCGGTGTTGCCCGCGGCGGCGACCTGGAGGTCCAGGGCCTTGGAGCTGCCGAGCATCCCCAGCGCCATGCCGCTGTCGTAGTCGACGACGGCGGCTCCGATCGCGCCGTCGATCACCATCATCTCTTTCAGCGCCAGATCCATATTCGACATACCTGTTCCTTTCGATCGATGTTCGTTGCCTAGTCTTTTCCAGGGGCCGTCAGCTGGTCGGCGATCCTGCGCGCCACCGGGCGCGACTCCAGATGGAGCCGGCCGACGTTCACCTCAGGGCCCGCCAGCACGGTCAGCGAGGCCCAGCTCGCCGCGTAGACCACTACGTATCCGCCGGTGCCGCGCACCACAACGTCATAGAACCCGCCATCGTGCGCGGTGGTGGCCAGCCGGTGCGACAGCGCCAGCTGCGAAGCAGCCAGCGCGGCCATCCCGGAGGGCTCGATGTGCGAGGGCAAATCGTGGGCGATGAGCAGCCCGTCACTGGACGCCACCAGCGTGCCGGTCAACTGCGGGACGCGATCGTGCAGTGCCTTCAGCTCCGCCAGCACCACCGCGTTCGGTTCGGGTCCGGACATCGCCACTTTGGTCAACCTTCCCATCAGTGCGTGACCGAGCAGTTTCCGCCGCGCGGTCACGCGAGCTCTTCCAAAGCTGCCCGCAGACGGAAGAGCAGGGCCTTGTCAACTGGCTCCCATTCCGGTTCGGGAACCGGTTCAGCCCGCCGCGCCCGGCGTCGAGGTAGCGGCTCGGACTCGGCGACTTCGCGATCGGCTGCCACCGGCGCGGCTGTTTCGGCCAGAGCGGGTGCCGCAACGGCCGGCTCGATCAGCCCCGCCACGGTCAGGTCCCGCACTGCCCTCAGGCAGCCATAAGTCGTGCGGCCGAGGTCGCGTGCGATCCCTGTGACGCTGCGACGGGTGTCAGCGGCGGCCAGCACCTCAGCCTGGCCGCCGGTGAGCACCACGCGCCGTCGTCGCACGCGGCGGACAGGCACGACGGGGGCGCGGTCGACCAACGTCGCGGGCCACGGCCCGGACTCCGGATCGCCACGCCGTGCGCACTCGTGCACGAGCGCGCGCGGCGTGATCTGGCAGACCGGGGCGAGCCAGTGAGGCGGCGCGGGGTGGAATTCGGGGACGGCGGGTGAGGCCAGCAGAAAGTAGGCGGCATCGAACACCGACAGCAACACCAGAGTTTCCAGCCGTGGCCGTCCCAGCACATGGCCGGGATTTCCGTCGGCGGCTCGCCGCCAGTCCTCCGTGGTTGCCACACCCGCCTCCACGACAAGCCGGTCCAGCCCAGTCGTACGGCGGCAATCGACGGATGCGATCGCGCCCTCGGCCAGATGAAACGCGCCGTCGCCCGCGCGCAACATGCCGGTACGCCTTTCCTTTTCGAGCCGTTGCAGTTCGACCGCGAGCTCAACGCTCATGACCGCCCTCGGTCAATTCGCGCAGAATTCCCCGGAGCTGAAACCGCGCCATCGCAAGATTCCCGGTGTCGTCGTCGAGCACGACGTGCAGGAAAAGCCGGCCGTCGAAGTCGCCGTTCACCAGATTCAGCAGGTGATATGCGCGGGTTCCGCAGACGATGATCTCCGTGACGTCGTCACCGTCGCGGTCGGTCGCCAACGCTGTGCAGTCGAGCACCGCACGGACCACGTCGGTGGTGGTGGCTGCGGCCTCATGCTGGTCCACCAGATCGTGCCGACCTGCCGCGGCGATCGCCAGACCACTCGCTCCGTCCACCAACGTCACGCTGCGCGCACCGGGAATGTCCATAACACGTTGCAGACAGCCATCGATACCGGTCACCGTGCTCTGGCCTGCCTGTCGTGTGAAGATTTCAGCAAACCAGACGCTACACACTGCGCCGACCGGTGTACAGAAAAAACCGGAAAATCGTACTAAAAAATACGTTTCCCCTGGAAACAGGCCGAGACTGGTGCCGGCTCCGTCGGACAAGGGCTGCTGAACGTTGTCGGAACAATCCGATCGGCGGTGGTGGCGCTTTTATCGGCTGGATCGCCTGCGCCCAGGCGACACTCTGGTGGTGCCGTCGGCGGATCGGCTCGGCCGCGGTCTGCAGGACCTGATCTCGATCGTGGCCCCGGACTTCGTAAGTGCGGCATCGGATTCCGATCACTGCATGAAGCCCTCGACACCACCACACCCGGCGGGCGTCTGGTGCTCCGCGTCTTCGCCGCACCGGCGGAGTTCATCCGCGAGCTGATCGTCGACGGCACGAACGAGGGCCTGGCCGCCGCCCGCGCACGCGAGCAACGCCTCGGCTGGCCACCAGTCATGATCGCCGAACAGATCCGCCAAGCCTGCGCCATCCTCACCCGGCCGGAGGAAACGGTGTCCTCGGTAACGAGGCTGCTTGGAGTCTCGCGCGGCACTCACTACAAAAACGTTCCTGAACTCCGCACCGGTGGCTGGGTGGCCATCGAGAACCGACCGCCGAGAACGACTGGTGGTGTATCCCTTGTCCGGGTCTACTGCTCGCTAGGGGGCTCGAGGCGACGACGGGCATCAAGCTGGACGACAGCCCGGCGGCGCCTATGCCGCCAGGGCTGTCGCATGTCGGGACGCTACCCGCCTGCGACCAGGCCGCCCACCCGATGTCTCGAATTGGTCACGGCGGGTATTACGTCGGGTTGCTGTGACGGATGTTCCCGCGATTGCCATGCCACAACGTCTCGATGTGGGGGCCGCAGCGTTGACATACGCTGCCGAACTGCAATGGGATCGGCCACTTTTGCAGGTAGCAGGAATACCTGTGCCGGAGAGAGAATAGATGCTCGATGTTATCTGCACCATGAATATTGGGCTATGTCCCTGACATGCGCCGTGTCCGTTCAGCGGAGTGCCCGAAGCGGGTAGTGCCGTTGTGAATGAACCGTTTGCGCCCTTTTTGTCGGAATACGGGCAGCCTCCCGAAATCTCTGCCTCGATATCCGATTCGTGACCAGGGGGACTCGATGAAACCCACGGTAACGATCAGCCCGGAGTCTGTGGAGCGAGCCGACCCCGGGCCGCCGCCACGTACTGGAGTGTCCATGACCGATACCACAGCTTCGGTCATGGAAAAGCCGAGCCAGGCTAGGCCGCATCGCTGGGGCTTCGGCATCGACGTGGGCGGTAGCGGCGTGAAGGGCGGCGTCGTCGATCTCGGCACCGGGCAGCTGATCGGCGACCGCTTCAAACTCCCGACCCCGCAGCCGGCTACTCCAGAGGCTCTCGCTGACACGATCCGCGAGGTGGTGAAGCACTTCCAGTGGGACGCGCCGCTCGGCGTCACCTATCCGGGTGTGGTCAGCAGCGGTGTAGCCCGTACCGCCGCGCACCTCGACAAGTCTTGGATCGGAGTGAACGCTCGAGAGGTGATCAGTGCCGAACTCGGCGGACAGCGGGTGACCCTGCTCAATGACGCCGACGCGGCGGGATTGGCCGAAGTCGAGTTCGGCGCCGGCAAGGACAACGACGGCGTCATTGTGCTGCTGACATTCGGCACCGGCATCGGTTCAGCGGTGATCCATAACGGGGTGTTATTGCCCAACACGGAATTCGGTCACATCGAGGTCGGCGGAATGGAGGCCGAGCGTCGGGGCGCCACGTCGGTCAAGGAAAGGCACGACTGGAGCTACAAACGCTGGGCCCCGGAGGTGACGAAGGTGCTGATCGCGATCGAAAACGCGATCTCGCCCGACCTGTTCATCGCCGGTGGCGGGGTCAGCCGCAAGGGCGACAAATGGATTCCGTTGCTGAAGAACCGCACGCCGGTGGTGGCCGCCGCCTTGCAGAACACCGCGGGGATCGTCGGGGCAGCAGTGGCTGCGCGTGCCGATCCAACGCGCGCGACGAGCCGGCTCGGCGGCAGCGGTCGTCCTCGGCGGGTTTGATCAGCGGGACCCGGCCATGGCAGCGGCGGATGGTGAACCCGAGAAAGCCACATCCCTGTGCTCCTCTCATAGGCGCCTTGACAACTGGCTCGCAGAGGTCCCGAACCCGACGGAGTCGAGCACACGCTGACCCGAACCCGTACCCGTTCTGGAAGCGGTTGCGCGACCAGGCCCCGCTCTACCACAACGCCGACGCGGCTTCTACGCGATCAGCCGCTACGACGATGTCGCTGCGGTGTTCGAATCCGAGCAGGTGCTGATAGAAGCGGTGGTTCGTTCGACGTCACTACTGATCAGCGCGGTGTGATGCCGGCCGCGTGCGGTGGGTTGGGCGCGCTGACCCGGTGAGGCGGGTGTAGGTCTGGCGGAGCCGCTGTGGCGGCGGCTGCGTCGGTCGATGAATCTGTCGTCTCGGGCTCCGATGGTGTACTGCGCGGAACGGTCCGGACGGTGGATGGGCACCGAGGGTCAGAACTGGACGCTGGCGTGCATTTCCCATACCAGGATCTCGGCGGGCTCGCTCGCGGTGACCTGCTGGCCGCCGGTAGCGGTGAAGCGCACCGCGTCGCCGGTGTGCAGCGGGCCGGCACCCTCCAGTGTCACTGCGCCGCGGGCCACGAACAGGTGCAGGAACGGCGCGTCGGGCAGGTGCACCGACTGTCCTGAGGCGAGCCGCGCGGCGTACAGGGCCGCGTGCGAGTTCCGGATCCGGATCGCGGCGTGGCCGTCATGTTTGCGCATGCCCGAGGCGACCGGCAGCAGACTGCCGGACAGCAGTTCCGCCTCGATCTCCAGCTGCTCGTAACCGGGGGTGATACCGGCCTCGTCGGGCACCACCCACATCTGTACGAAGTGCACCGGGTCCTGGTGGACGTCACCGCTGAGTCGCCACGAGTCGTTCTTCTCCGAGTGCAGGATGCCGGTGCCGGCGCTCATGCGTTGGGCCAGGCCGGGGTAGATGACGCCGTTGTGGCCGGTGGAGTCCTGGTGGACCAGCGAGCCCTCCAGCACCCACGTGACGATCTCCATGTCGCGGTGTGGATGGGTGTCGAACCCCGTACCGGGATCGACGATGTCGTCGTTGTTGACCAGCAGCAGCCCATGATGAGTGTTGGCCTGGTCGAAATGGTGGCCGAAGGAGAACGAGTGTTTGGAATCCAGCCAGCCGAAGTCGGACTTGAACCGGTCCTCGGCGCGGCGAATGTCGACGGTGGGAGTCGAGTCGATGGTGGTCATGAGGTTCCTTCCGCCAAGATCGGGGCCGGCCCGAGCGCCGACCCGCAATTTGGTTTCCATGGAAACTAACCCGCGTCGGAGCGGAACTATTTCCGCCAGCGATCACGTCGCATTCGGTTGTCGTGTCCACTTGTCAGTTGCTATGTCCGCCACCGGCGCTCTCGTCATCAATGACGACGGCTCCACGTCGGCCGAGGCGGAAGTCCAGGTCGCGTCGATCACGACGGACAACGAGCAGCGTGATGCCCACCTGCGCACGGCCGACTTCTTCCATGCGGAGGAACCCATGCCCCCCGGGGCTCGTCACCGGCATACCGCCGGATCGGCGGAACCGTGCACCAGCTCACCGAGTTCACCTACGCCGTCCGGACGGACTGGCTGACGTACCGGCACCGCCGATGGCCCGCCAGGCGAGGCCGCCGCCGGACGTCCCGTCGACTGACCGGCACCCTTCCCGACGCGCGGCACAACGGTCGCCGATCACACTCGTTGACGGGGTCCGCCGAGGACGACGTTGCGGGTCTCGGTGTCAGGGTCGGTGAATGCCAGCAACGCGTGGGCTTCTGCGGTGACGGCGGCCGCATCGTGCGTGGTGAATGGCCGGTCATAGGGCCGGATGGTGATCGTCGCGGATCCGTTCTCCCGGTTGATCGTCCAGTCGCCTGCGGTGAATCCGTCGACCAGCAGGATCTGCGGAGCGGGGCGCTGGGTGCGGTAGCCCTGTCTGCCGTGCTCATCGGTGATCACGCGGGTGCGGTCGGCGTGTGAGAGCAACAGGTTGTCGAAGTCGTACAGAAACCTTGGCGGTGCCGGGGTGTCGGGGTCCGGGCGTGCGGCGTCGGGTAGGTCGAACAGCTCCTGGCCGTGCTGATCGTGAAAGATCATCAGGCCCTTCCGCATTCGGTCGACGACCTCGCGCAGCCTGGTGAGGCCGGACCACATCTGCATATCCTTCACACTGGCGGGGCCGAAGGCGGCCAGGTAGCGCAGGACCATTCGCTCGAGCGAAGCGGTGGTCGTGGGGTCGGCGCCGAGCCATGCGTCGGCGGTGGTGTGAGCGATCGGCCCGCTGCGGCCCCAGACGCCGCGTGGTGGCACCTGTACCAAAGGCACCTGGTTGCGGATGGCATAGACCAGTGAGGCGGGCGCGCGGTTCGGCCATCGTTGGCCGAGTAATGTGCCGAGCTGCTTGTTGGTCAGCGGTTTCGGGGCGAGCAACTCGACACCGTCGGCGATCAGTTTCGCCATGTCGATGCCTTCGATGGGCTTGCCGTGTGTGTGGTTGCGATAGAGGTCACGATCCAGTACAGGTTGGACCAGTGGACGCAGTGCACGTGCGTCGTCCGGGGTGACGAGGTGAATTGTCGAGCGCATCAAAGCAATTCGAATCAGCGTGCGCTCGGTGAGCAACTCGGCGGCCTGTTCGGGGACGAAACCGGCCAGCCGTGACCACAATCCGACGTACCAGGTGTGCGGGGTCTGGGCTTGCAGCCCGACCAGCTGCGCTACCGCGTCGATGACGGACAACTCGGAGCGGCGCAACAGCAACTGCCGATCGAGGGTGGCACGATTGAGCGCTCGACGACTCAGTACTTGCGTCATCGGTAGAACCTTTCGATACAACAGTGGGGTTTGGTGGCGCCGAGGCGGCGCCACTACCACGGACGATCATTCGGTGTTGATCACTTCAGTTCGCCGAAGAATCGGCGGATGTCGGCGATCAACAGGTCGGGTGCGTCCTGGGTCGCCCAGTGGCTGCCCCGGTCGAACTCGTTCCAGGACACGATGTTGCTGTGGTCGCGTTCGGCGAAACGGCGCAGTGGAGTGAAGTCGTAGGCGAAGCTGGCCAGGCCCGTGGGAGCGGTGGTCGGTTGGGCCGGGTGCTGGGCGTGGTGGTCCTCGTAGTAGAAGCGGGCGGCCGAAGCCGCCGTGTTGGTCAGCCAGTACAGCGTGGCGTTGGTCAGCACATGATCGTCGTCGAGTGAGCCCAGCAGTTGCGCCGTCCAGGCAAGCTGCCCGGTGGGTGAGTCCGCCAGCGCGTGCGCGAGGTTCTGCGGCGCGCTCTCCTGCAGCCGGGCATAGCCGGACATGTTGTCGTTGAAATACTTCAGATGCTGCGCATACCCCCGTTCCGTCTCGGTCAGCTCGGCCAGCTCCGCCGGGTCACCGGACGGGAAGGAGAACAGCTGGGTCACGTGCACCCCGATCACGTGGTCCGGGTCGATTCGACCCAGTTCGGGCGATACGTGCGAACCGATGTCGTTGCCGTGTGTGCCGTAGCGGTCGTAGCCCAATCGTTTCATCAGCTCTGCCCATGCCGCCGCGGTGCGGTAGCGATTCCAGCCCTGCTCCCGAGTGGGCCCGGAGAAGCCGAAGCCAGGCAGAGACGGAATCACCAGGTGAAATGCCTTGGCCGGGTCTGCGCCGTGGGTGCGCGGATCGGTGAGAGGGTCGATCAGGTCGAGGAACTCGAACACCGAGTTCGGCCACCCATGGGTCAGGATCAGCGGGGTGGCATCAGCCTCCGGCGAACGTACGTGCAGGAAATGGATCAGCTGTCCATCGATCCCGGTGGTGAACTGCGGGTAGGCGTTGAGCTTGGATTCCCATGTGCGCCAATCGTATCCAGCACGCCAGTAGGCGGTCAGCCGCTGCACATAGTCGAGCGGGACGCCGTATTCCCAGCCTGGCGGCACCGGCCCGGTCTGGACCTTTCCCTCGGTCTCTGGGGGCAGTTCGTCGGCCCAGCGAGCGCGCGCCAGCCGATCCTGTAGATCGTCGAGGCCTGCCTGCGGAATATCGACATGGAACGGCGTGATCGCGGTGGTCTTGAACGTCATATCCTGAACGGTAGGAGACCTTTAGGAAGACTTCATTCCTAATGAAATGGCAGACTGAAAAAATGTTGGAGACCTCGGCGCGACTGCTTCGGCTGCTCTCGCTGTTGCAGATCCCGCGCGACTGGAACGGCGCAGACCTGGCCGAACGACTGGAAGTCAGCACCAGAACGGTGCGCAACGACATCGAACGGCTACGTCACCTCGGTTATCCGGTGCACGCGACCAGAGGGTCAGCGGGCGGCTACCGACTCGGCGCCGGCGCCAGCCTGCCACCGCTGCTACTCGACGACGAGGAAGCCGTCGCGGTCACTGTCGGCCTGCGTACTGCCGCTGGGGGCGGCATCGCCGGAGTCGAGGAGACCGCACTGCGGGCCCTCGCCAAGCTCGAACAAGTGCTGCCGAATCGGTTGCGGCGCAGGGTTAATGCGTTGCAGGTCTATACCGTCTCCGTGCCGGGAGACGGCACCGGCCCGCGCGTCGATGCCGAGACATTGACCGTGATCGCGGCCGCGTGCCGCGATCACGAACAACTCCGATTCGACTACCGCGATCACGATGGTGGCGACAGCCGGCGAGTGGTCGAGCCCTATCGGCTGGTCAACTGGGGCCAGCGCTGGTATCTGGTCGCCTTCGACATCGACCGGCGCGCCTGGCGTACCTTTCGCGTCGATCGCATCACGCCGAAGAGCCCGACCGGGCCACGATTTTCTCCCCGTGAGTTACCGGAAGACGTGAGCGATCGGGTGACCCGGGGCGTATCCGCCGCGGCCTGGCGATTCCGGGCATCGGTGACTGTGCACGCACCCGCCGAATTCCTCAGCGCCCGCATTCCCCCGGCCGCAGGCACCATCGAAGCGATCGACGACACGACCTGTGCGCTCCACACCGGCGCGGACACCCCAGAGGCGCTGGCGCTGAACATCGGACAACTGGGTATGCACGATATCGATTTCACCGTCGGTGACCCGCCGGAGTTGGTCGAGCTACTTCACTCACTGGCCAACCGCTATCTGCGTGCCATCGCAGGCGCTACCCGAACCACCGAAGCTTGACGCCGACAGGCTCGACACATCGTCGCTATGAAAGCAACGTCGAACATCGACAGCGGCGATGGCCTCGAGGCCGCTCTCGTTCACGCGAGGCGGTCGACGGCGCTCGGGCTCGAAGGCGAGCAGACAGCGGAGCAAGTTATGGGGTCGGCCGCTTCAGTCGATAAGCTGATAGCGAGACCGTAACCGACCGACTTATCGGTTCTGATCCGTGGTATCCGCAGGTTCGACGATCAGGGAGGCGGCATGGACGCCACTGGCGCGACAGATGTACGGGTGGTACCGCCCGGGGGCGGGGATATTGTCCACATTCCTGGATTCGGAGCGGTTTTCAAACTCTACAGCCGTGACAACGGCGGAGAAGTGGCCATATTGGAGCATCCATTCGAGGTCGGCTTCATTACCGCTCCGCACCGCCATACGCATGAGGACGAGCACTCGATCGTTCTCGAGGGTGAGATCGGGTTTCGATCCGACGATGACGAGGTGGTGCTGGAGCCCGGCGGCTACATCACCAAGCCGCGCGGCCAGATGCATGCCATGTGGAACGCAGGCTCGGTGCCCGGACGAATCGTCGAGGTCATCACGCCAGGAGGGTTCGAGACCTACTTCCGCGAGCTCGCCGAGTTGCTCGCTGCCCACGACAGCCCCGAAGCCGACGGGCCGGCGATGCACGAGTCGCCCGAATTCGCGGAACTCGCCAAGAAATACGGCCTGACCTATGGGTCTCCGGACTGGCTGGATGGTGTAGTGACGCGGTACGGCTTGAAGCCCCCGACGCATTAGCCGCCAGCCGAGGCGCACGCGTCATTGCTGTGCCAGTTATCCACGCCCGATGGTCGGCCCGGCCCCGGTCGTCGTCCGCAGCCTGCTCGCCGACGGCTGGACCATCACCGCCGACCAACTCGCCGCGCTCTCGCCCTACCTACGCTTGGCAGGTCACCGATGTGGGCGGCATGGACTGCGCGTTGCGTGTCGAATAGCTCGGCGCGTATCGGATGGCAGCCGTACCCGGCCTGTCCTGAGCAGGATCAATCCGATCACGGCGTGTAGCTTCGCGGCGAAGTGTGAGCGGCCTTGTTGCGGTCGCGGCCGATGGCCCGTCGAAATCCCCGGCCCGTCGGCTCGCGAGGTGACGCTCGGGCGCGGTCCCACGCATCGCCGGTCGACATAACCGACGGACGTTGGTGCTGATTTTTTGCGTATTTTTGGTAACGATCTCATGAGATGAATCCGGCCCGACCTGAAAACAGGTCGGGCCGGGTGCTTCTTGTGCGCCATCAGGGACTCGAACCCCGAACCCGCTGATTAAGAGTCAGCTGCTCTGCCAATTGAGCTAATGGCGCGGATCTTGTTGCACTCCGTGTTCCGGTGCGGGACAAACCTTAACAGGCCGAGCACCCAGAAGTGAAATCGGTTTCTGACCGGGGGCGATGGGGGAGTTCGAGACGGGTGTTAACAGCCGGTGGGGTGCGGATGATCTAACCGGTGGAACTCGCCTGTGGCGGAGTGATTTTCACGTTGGACCGGACCCGTTGAGCTGGCAGAATGTCTGGAGCGTGGTCCAGACCGAACTCCGTCGGCGTTGCGGGAGGAGCGTGGTCGGGTTGGATCCGAGCCGTCGGTGCCCTGGTGCATCGGGACTTGAAACGGGGTTGGTTATGAGCGTTGGTCAGCGTCGACATCGGTCGATGAGAAAGATCACGGGACCGGTAATCGTAGGCGCGGTATTGGCGCTGGCCTTGACGGCGTGTTCGGCGTCCAACGCCACCGAGCCCTCGACGGTCGCCATCGATCGCAATCCGATCACCGAGCTGATGAAGCCCAAGCTGTTCTCCCCGGTCAAGGACGGTGACATGGGGGTATCGCCGGGTGTTCCGCTGACCTTCAAGGTCGACGACGGCAAGTTCACCACCGTGACATTGACCAATCCGCAGGGTGCTCCGGTGGCGGGCAAGTTGGCCGCGGACGGGCGGACCTGGGAGACAACCGAGGTGCTCGGTTACGGCAAGACCTACAGGTTGACGGCCGACGCGATCGGTCTCGGCGGTGCGAATTCCACGGCATTGAGCTTCACGACCAGTTCCCCGGACAGTCAGACCAAGCCGTATCTGCTGCCCGGTGAGGGTGAAGTGGTCGGTATCGGCCAGCCGGTGGCCGTGCAGTTCGACGAGAACATCCCGGACCGCCAGGCCGCGCAGAACGCGATCAAGATCACCACCGAGCCGCCGGTCGAAGGCGCCTTCTACTGGGTGAACAAGCGCGAGGTCCGGTGGCGGCCAGAGCATTTCTGGGCGCCGGGGACCAAGGTCACCATCGATGTGAATGTCTACGGCCGTGATCTCGGCAACGGACTGTTCGGTCAGGACAATATCCACTCGTTCTTCACCATCGGCGATTCGACGATCTTCACCGCCGATGACAACACCAAGCAGGTGACGGTGGAGATGAACGGCCAGGTGGTGCGGACCATGCCCACCTCGATGGGGAAGGACAGCACCCCCACCGATAACGGCATCTACATCGTCGGCGACCGCTTCGACCGCATCATCATGGACTCCTCGACCTATGGCGTCGCGGTCAGTTCGCCGAACGGTTACAAGACACCGGTCGACTACGCGACCCGTCTTTCCTACTCCGGCATCTTCTTTCACTCCGCGCCCTGGTCGGTCGGCGCGCAGGGCTACTCGAACACCAGCCACGGCTGCCTGAACCTGAGCCCCGCGAACGCGCTGTGGGTGCTGCAGAACGCCAAGCGCGGTGACATCACCATCGTCAAGAACACTGTGGGTGGCACGCTTTCGGGCGTGGACGGACTCGGTGACTGGAATATTCCGTGGCCGGAATGGAAGACGGGCAACGCCGACAACCGCTAGGGGATTGCCCTACGCGCAACTGAGCGTTGCCCCGACGGCGCTCCCGAGCGCGGCGCACAGCAGCGGCCCGCCGAACAACAGGTTTTCGAAGCCGGACATCGCGGCACCGGCCGAGCCGGTGCCCGAGGAGCCGGTGGTGGTGACACCGCCGGCCGATCCAGTGGTGACCGAGCTCGAACCCGTACTGGATCCGCTGCCTGGTTCGATCACGATATCCGCGGTCGCGGTACCGGTGGCTCCGGTGAGCAGAGTTGCGCCGACGAAAGCTGCGATTACCGCGGAACGCATCACGAACTGGTGTCTTTCTGATCGGTTGGGGTGGCATCCCGGTGACACCGCCCCTGATGCCCGCAGTCTACGGAGTGAAATGTGCATATGTCAGATAATTGGTCGAGTCCATGAACACGACCTTCAGGTAGGCGCTCCGGTGCGGTCGGCGGCTGCTCGGTCGGCCGCGGCAAGTCCGAATACGAGTGCGGCGGCAATGCCGCCCGCGTACGCGCGGTCGTAGAGGCCGCCGATATCGGCGCCCGCCGCGAAGAGTCCATTGATGGTGCCGCCGCTTGCGGCGAGGACTCTGCCGTGCCGGTCGATGCGAATGCCGTAGAACGGAAATGTCAGGGCGGGGCACACCTCGATGACGTAATACGGGCCGTGGTCGAGCGGTCGCGCGTCGTAGGTGCGCGGGGGTCGCACGGCTGGACCCGCGGCGTTGCTGGCGCGGATCTGCGCGGCGATCTCGACGCCGTTGTAGCCCCACTCGGTGGGCAGATATGCGAAGTCGTCGAGACTTTCGGCGATGCCGCAGCGGCCGCCGCGGCGTTGCGCCAGCTCGAATTTGTCGAGCGCGTCCGCACCTTCGACGTAACTCCCGGTGATCCAGTCGCGGTAGACCCGCTCGTCGGCGACGAGTAGTCCCCGGGACTCGGGTTGATCCAGCAGTTCCATGGTAGTCAGGTGATCGCCGACGGTTTCGTCGGTGAACCGGCGGTTGTCGAGGTTGAACAGCAAGGCGTGCTCGCTGTAGTACAACGACAGCGCTACGAAGTCAGACGGATCGCGGAACTGCACTCCGGTGGGAATGAGGTGCCCGTAGAAACCGGAGCGCGCGCTACTGGTCGCGGCGCCGACGGCATTCGCAAGCCGAAGTCCGTCGCCGACGCTGTTCGGGTTGGACCGCAACTGCATCGCGCTCGCCGCGGGATGAATGTACTTCTCGACCAGCTCCGGATTCGCCTGGAACCCGCCGGTCGCGAGTATCGTTGCGGCAGAGCGAATCTCGCGTTGGGTGCCGTCCGGAAGTCGTATCCGGGCACCGACGACGGAACCGTCTTCGGTGAGCAGGGCTCGGGTGTCGGTCTCGGTGAGCAGCTCGCCCTGGGCGCGGATCCGTCGGCGGCATTCGTCGATGTAGCTGTTCGTATCGAATTGGTGACCGGAACCGTAGCGCAGCACGGTCACCGCATCCGCGCATTCGACACCGAGCGATCGGATCCAGGCGATACCGGGGCCGAATCCGTTGACGAGTGCGCGGCGCAGCTCGATATCGCCGCGGGGGTTGACCTCGTCCATGATCGCGTGGGCGGGGGTGGTCCAGGCGTATCCCGCGAATTGCGCGGATCCGCCTACGGTGGCTGCCTTTTCGGCGACAATCACCGACTTTCCTAAATGCAGTGCTCGGGCTGCCGCGGTCAGCCCCGCCATCCCGCCGCCGATGACGAGTACGTCCGTGTTCACTTCTGGCATTCGGTGCTCCTCACGCGTCGCGGTACTGCCCGGCGTGATGATCACCCTAACTCTGAAACTGAAGTCAGTTCAAGTATTGATTTGCTTGTGAAGTGGATCACGGTGCATGTACGGTGAGACCCGAACCGAGTTCAACTCAGTTTGGTTCGACGCAAGCGCGCCGAGCGATCCCAGCCTCGACCTCTCCGAAGAAGTCGTGTCCGGCGTACCGATCGGACGCGATCCGGGCATTACCGCCTGACTTCCCGAATCAGTAGTAATGCCAACTTGTTTCGACACATGAAGAACCGATGAGGATGCAAGCAATGAAATTCAAGAAGTTCGCGGTAACGGCCGCGCTCGTCACCGCCGGGCTCGGTGTCACCGCAGGGACCGTCCATGCGGCGCCCACCTCGGGCCAGGGTGCTGTCGATTTCACCGCGTCGGCGACCGACCGATCCTCGATCATCACAACCAGTGCGGGATCGATGGCTGTCGAGGATGGTGTATTCAAGATCAAGGCGGCCGATGGGGCAACCCTGATCGGTACCGAATTGCGGTTCCGTGTCGATGATTTCGAGTTCCCGATCGCCGCGGAGATCAAGGACCGCACCGCGACCTTGACCCCGCAATTCGATATGGCGCACGCGGCCTACAAGCCGGTGGCGCTGCCGTATGAGGATCAGGCGCCGTGGAAGACCCAGTATGACCGCGAGCAGGCCGCCTGGACCCGCCTGACCAGCACGATCAGCGCGGGTGCCACGATCGGCACGCTGGTCGGTGGCTTGGTCGGCGGCGCCGCGGGCTGCGTACTCGGCGGCATCGCCGGAGCCACGGTCGCCGCGGCCACCATCGTCGGCTTGTTCGGCCCGTTCATTCCGGCCGCCGCGGTCGGCTGCCTCGGCGGCATCATCGCCGTCGGCGCGCTCGGCACCCTGGCCGGCCAGATCCTGGTGACCGCACCGATCGCGATCGGTGCGGCGATCCAGTACTTCACCACGATCAATGCCCCATTTCCGGGTAAATGATCTGACCAGCGAAGATAGGCGAATGTGAGGCTCTGTCCTGCGGTTCTACGAGCCGTGTGATCCTGGTCATAGAACAGCCCCCGGTGCTGCGAGGATAGCTCGCTCGGCACCGGGGGCTGTCGTTTGACACCCCGTTTTCGGACCACCACGCCGCCGGTCGTGGGATTACCGACATCAGGTGATCCACCGAGAGAACATCGTTCCGGATCCCTTATGTGGACCGAGATCCTGGCGACGGCAGCTGAACGTCCGGACCTGCCGATGAGCGGTTGTGCGGCGGCCGTGGAACTGATCGTTCGCCGCGTAATTGGTTATTGCATCAACTGGATGTGCGGGTGTTCACGTGATGTCGGGCAGACCAGAATGATCTGATCGTTGACGTCGGAGACACAGATCTGGGTCGGCTCCCATTGGGCGGCGACCTGGTCCTCGTAAGGGATCCAGTGGTCGTCGCCGGGTTCCCACTCGCTGGCGGACCGCTCACATCGAGCGAGAGAACCCCAATTGCTGTAGGAGCCAGTGTATTTACATTCATGGCTGCTGAACCTGTGTCGGCTGCCCGCAACCACATCCAGTTCAGTCGCTCGGGGTGCGATGCTGCGTGCACGTTGGCTCGGTGGGTGTCCACTCGCGTAGGGCGTCGGTGAAGCGCTCGATCACATCGGCACGGCGCTCAACCGGCCACGGGATAGGCGGACCGACGAACGGGTCCGGTCGGTAGATCTGGGTTCGACATCGTGACCCCATCACGTCGAAATGACCTGCGCCACACGGTGATCGGCCGGTAGCGTGCCCCCGCCGTTCTCTACGTCGCGAACGAAGTCCGTGCCCGAGGGGAGATGAACGACCAGTTCAGTCATGCCGAGCATGCCTCGATCCGCCGCTGATCCACTCGGCTTTCCGGTAGCGGGAACACGGTTTTCGATCTTGTGGTGCCACAATCAAGCGACCGGTTTCTCGGACCGGGCCCCCACGAACAGGATCGAGCGACGCGGCTTCTGATCTGCGGATATCGTTGCGGCCTTTCGTGCTCAGGAGGTGATCGATGTGTCGCTGAATGCCAGTGGCCAACTCGCGGACAGCATCCAACGCTTCCGACGGCGTGCCGGTCTCGACCAACGGGCAGCTGCGGACCTCGCGGGGTTGAGCGTCGGCGGACTGCGTGACATCGAACAGGGGCGAGTCGTCCGCCCGCGCGCTTCCACGCTGCGCAAACTCGCCGATGTATTCGGGCTGTCCCGTTACGAGTTCGACGATTTGGTACGTCAGGCAGATGATGAATACCGCCAAGCGGGTCGGCTGAGGATCGAGATCCTGGGATCACTTCGAGTATCGGTGGACGGCACGGTTATCGATCCGGGGTCCGAGGCCCAGCACGTTCTGTTGGGATTGCTCGCGCTGACACCGAATGTCTCCGTGACTCGCGGCGCGTTGCTCGATGCGCTCTGGGATGTCCGGCCGACCTACGGCACAGCGAACCTGCTGCAGTCGAGAGTGTCCCGACTTCGGCGGCGCCTGCAGCCGACCATCGCCGAAAATCATCGGTCACAGCCGATTTCGGTGACACCCAGCGGCTACCAGCTCACGGTGACCGAGTATCAACACGATCTGCTGGTATTCCGTCGGCTAGTCACCCGCGCGCGACACGCCCGCGCCGACAGGGACCTCGATGCGGCGTGCGGTTTGTTCGCCGAAGCCATCGCGCTGTGGCGCGGTGATCCGCTCGACGGCATCGCCGGATTTCAGACTCATCCGATCGTGTTGGCGCTTATCCGCGAATACCGCGCGGTTGTAGTCGAATATGCTTCCGTTGCTGCCGATTTGGGGCGGTACCAGGAAGTGCTTCCGCTGTTGCAACATGTGGCCGCCGCCGATTCCCTGCACGAAGCCATTCATGCGGCCTTGATGATCGCGCTCGCGGGAAGCGGGCAGCAGGCTGCCGCGCTCAATATCTTCGACATCCTGCGACGGCGCTTGGCGTCGGAACTCGGTGCCGATCCCGCACCCGAACTGGCTGCTGCCCATCAGCGTGTACTACGGCAGGAAGTGAGCCGGCCGAAGTTCACGCCGGTACGCGCACATCACCAATTACCATCGGATATCTCCGATTTCATCGGCCGAAACGCCGAACTAGAGCAGCTGTTGGAAGGCTCCTCCATCGAAAACGCCGACGCCGCGGTGCCCGTCTATGTGATCGGCGGGATGGCCGGTATCGGCAAGACACGGCTCGCGGTGCATGCCGCGCACCGGCTGCGAAGAGAAGGTCGCTACGGTGACGGCCAGCTCTATGTCGACCTACAGGGATACGCCGCTCAGGCTCCCACGGACCCTTCCTCGGTGCTGGCGACGTTTCTTCGACAGCTGGGAGTGCCCAGCGAACAGATACCGCCCAGCTCGGCCGAGCGAGCGGCCATCTATCGGGATCAGTTGTACGGCAAAAGCACCTTGATAGTTTTGGACAACGCCGCGCTGGAGGACCAAGTGCTGCCGCTTTTGCCGGCCGGCTCTACCAATCTGGTGCTGATCACCAGCAGGCGAACGTTGGGATTGGACGGCGCCGAAACACTGCTCCTACCGACATTCACGCCCGCCGAGGCGGAGGAGATGCTGAGACGGTCGGTGGGTGCGATACGAATCCAGGCCGAACCGGACGCGACTCGCAGCCTGGTGGAGCTGTCCGGCCGTCTCCCGCTGGCGTTGGCGATAGCCGCGCGCAACCTTCGCTCCCGGCCGTCGTCGACGGTCGCGGATCTCGTCGAACAGCTCTACGGCACAGGGGGTCTGCTCAACGGACTTGCCGCCGCAAGCAAGCAATTGCGGTCGGCCTTCGACCTGTCCTATCGATCACTCGGCGCGGAAGAGCAACAGATGTTCCGTTTTCTGGGCCTGCTGCCCCGCGACGGCTTCGTCCCCGACTACGTCGCCACGAACTCGTATACCCGCCTGCTCCTGGACCGTTTGGTCGATGAGAATCTGGTCACTGTTGTAACCAGAAATCATTACCGGCTGCACAGGCTCCTCAGGGATTATGCGGTCGCGCTGGTGCAGGACACGGAGTCCCGGCCCGAAGCCGCCTCCTGAAGTACCCTCGGCGACCGGCCGCGGGCTTCGTACCGACGGGCACGCCTTGGTATCAGGCGGCGGCCCGCCCGAGTCCGCGAATCATCCAGCCGGCAGCACGCCAGGAATCCAGCGACAGTACGTTTCGCCCGTCGAGGATGCGTGCGTGTCTCACGGCCTTGGCGAGCTCCGCCGGGTCCAGTTCCCGGTATTCCCGCCACTCGGTCAGGTGGAGCACGATGTCGGCATGCTCACACGCCTTGGTTACCTCGCGGGCGTAGTCGAGCCCGGGAAACACCGCACGCGCGTTGTCGAGTGCTTCGGGATCATGCACCCGTACCCGGCCACCGCGCAGCTGAATCGCGGCCGCCACGTTGAGTGCCGGAGAATCCCGGACATCGTCGCTGTCCGGTTTGAACGCCGCACCCAGCACCGCGACGTTACATCCGAGGAACGAGCCACCGACCAACTGCCGAGCCAGCTCGACTACGTGTTCGCGGCGTCGCATATTGATCTCGTCGACCTCTTTGAGGAAACCCAATGTGTGACCGACGCCCAGTTCATGAGCGCGAGCCGTAAAAGCACGGATATCTTTTGGCAGGCAGCCACCACCGAAGCCGAGCCCTGCGGACAGGAATCGGCGTCCGATACGTTCGTCATGACCGATCGCATCGGCGAGCGTGACGACGTCCGCTCCCGCTGCTTCACAGACATCCGCGATCGCGTTGATGAACGAAATCTTCGTTGCCAGGAAGGCATTCGCCGAGACTTTGACCAACTCCGCGGTGGCCAGATCCGTCGAAATGTACGGGACCCCTTCGGCCAATATCGGCGCATAGACCGACCGCAGGATCGAGTCGGCCTCGGTCGATTGGACGCCGACCACCAGTCGATCCGGCCTCAGCGTGTCCTCCACCGCGAATCCTTCGCGAAGGAATTCGGGGTTCCAGGCCACCTCGACGCTGCCGGGCGCAAGCCGTGCCACCCGGGTCGCCAGCGCGGCCGCCGTCCCGACCGGGACCGTGGACTTGCCGACAATCAATGCGTCCTGGTGTAAGTGGGGCGCCAACCCGTCGATCACGTCGTGCACATATCGCAGGTCTGCGGCATATGAGCCCTGCTCCTGCGGGGTGCCGACACAAATGAAATGGACATCGCCGAATTCGGCGGCGTCGGCGAGCGATGTCGTGAATCTCAGCCTGCCGGAGCTGACGTTGCGCTCCAACACCTCGGAAAGGCCCGGCTCGAAGAATGGCGCGCGGCCCGCGGCCAGCACTTCGATCTTGCCGGCATCGAGGTCGACACCGAGTACTTCATGACCGATTTCGGCCATGCAGGCGGCATGGACCGCTCCCAGATACCCTGTCCCGATCACCGTAATACGCATGTCGTTCTCCTGAGTGGAAAATCGGGTGTTGAACAACCCGCCGTAACCATTGGTTGAGCCGCTGGAACCGTTACGCGTCATCGCATATATAACGGCCAGATTTCGGGTGGTTCGCCGACCTCATTTCCGCTCGACCCGGCTCACGTCGGCGATGAGGCGCGCCACGTCATCGGGGCGTCGATCCACGATTCCGATAAGGGATCTCGGTGCCTTTCTGCATTCACTTTCGAATAACAAACAGGGCCATCGCCGCAATGGTGGGTGTAATTGTCAGTGCAGCTATCGAAAACGGGGCGGCCACATTCTCGATAGCGCGGCGAAAACTCACTTCGGCTGCCTTGACGGTTTCCGCAGCATGCAGCAGACACACCGCGAACGTCACGACGATAAAGACCGCCGCCCCCAATAGTGAAAGGAAGACGTAACTTGCCGTCGCACTGGACAGCTGGCCGACGAACGCGATAGCGCCCAACGTCGTTCCGATCGCGGCATAAGGTGCGATCAGTCTGGACGGAAGCGGCTCGAGCCCGTCCACCTCTTTGGGAGTCACCTTGATCGTGATCGTGCTGGGCCGGAACAGTTGCCAGACCGCCGCACCCACGCCCCAGGCGATGAACGGCCACCTGGTCAGGCGGTACAGCCAGTTCTCCCAGCTCAGAATTGGTGTATCGATCGGCCGGAGCAGCCCGGCTCGGCGCAACACCACAGTGAGCAGGACGAGCCAGAGCGAATTGGCCACCCAGTACAGGAGCACCAGAACCGGGTTGGCGGCGAACCACTTCGCCCCGGTGACGGCACTGATCGTCAGGGTCGCTATGCCGCACCCGATGGCCACGATCAACGCGGAGTGGAAGAGCATCGCGTATAGATACCGTAGCCGCAACCGCCAACTGAGCCGACCGAAATGTAGCGGTACCACCCGCAACAGCAGGGTCGTCAGGCTCCGTGTCCATTGAAATTCTTGGACGAGCATCGCCGAAAAGGTCAATGGTCCGTTCCCGTGCGTACCGGCCGCGACGGCGAAGGCGCCGCGCCAGCCGGCTGATTCGAGCAGGAACCCGGTCGAGAAGTCTTCCAGGAGCTCTGGACCGATCCCGCCGATCTCGGCGAGGGCCTGTGTTCTGATCGCCCAGTGGGAGCCGATGGGGATGGGCGCCAGTCCGCGGTTGTGACCGAGTTGAACAGGACCGTGGAAGTAGGCCTCGCGATGCACCCGTCCGCGAGCCGACCAAGAACTGGCCGCGTTGCGGTCGCAATTATTCGGTGCCGCAACGTAACCGACGGCGGGATCGCCGAACGGCCGGACCATCTCCGCCAGCGTGGACGAGTCCGGCACATGATCGCAGTCGACATGCACTGCGACGTCGTAATTCTGGTACCCCACGCGATCGTAGAAGTACGCGAGGTTGCCCTCCTTGCAGCGAGTGCGGCGGGGCCAGGAGTCACAGTGATATTCCGCGACACCGAATCGGCTGGAAATCTGGACGCCTTGCGCCACACACCAATCGGTCACCTCCGCGGTCGGCTGCTCATCGCACAGCCACACGTCGTAGGGGGACGGAAACTCTTGCGCCAGCATCGACGACAGCGTTGTCCTCGCGACGTCCCATGGCTCCGACGGTGCGCGTGTGACGACAAACGCGACCCGAAGCCCGGGCACCGGCAATCGTCGATCCACTTGCCACAGCCGGTTCGCCGCGGCCAGATAGGACAGCGGCTCACAGGAGAGGTACAGCAATACCGTGCTGCCGATAAGGAACCCGATCCATCCCGCCCGGTTTTCGGGCCGCAGCCACCACCACCAGAAAGCCAGGACGCCGACGAGCCAGCCGATAGTCAGGGCGGCGACGAGTACGCGCTCCCGGCGCCGCAGTGCGGGCACGAAGGTTTTCGGGCCGAAAGTCCGCTGCCGTCTCGTGCCCTGATCGAATATCGGTCCGCGCGAAGAAATTTCGATGACATTGCCATCGGACAGTCGTCGGATTGCCGCAGTGCGGTCTCGATCATCGGGGGTCGGGTGAGCCTGCGTTTGTGATTGTGTAGGACCGAGCGAGTTCACAGCTGTTCCTGGTATTCGGGGAACAGGTTGTCGCATTGCCCGCCGGCAACGGCGGCGGCGGCCGCAGCCACCTCCTCCGGCCTGGACCGGAACCACTCCACCGTGCGCCGCAACCCATCCTCGATATCGACTCGCGGCGACCAGTCGAGAGTGGTCAGTGCCTTGGTGATGTCCGGGCGACGTCGGGTCGGGTCGTCGGTTGGCAGCGGGTGGAACTCGATGGGGGAGCGGGTGCCCGTGACCGCCGAGACCAACTCGGCAAGTTCGGCTACGGTACGTTCATTCGGGTTACCCAGGTTGACCGGACCCGGCTCGGACGAGTCGATCATGGCGACAATGCCGCGGATGAGATCATCGACGTAGCAGAAACTTCGGGTTTGGCTCCCGTCGCCGTAGATTGTCAGCGGGTCACCATTCAGAGCCTGCGTGATAAAGCTGGTCACGACGCGGCCATCGTGGGGGCGCATCCGGGGACCGTAAGTATTGAATATCCGAATCACACCGGTATCGACGCCCAGGGTTCGCCGGTAGGCGACGGTAATCGCCTCGGCGAACCGTTTGGCTTCGTCGTACACGCTGCGTGGGCCGATCGGATTGACATTGCCCCAATACTCTTCGCGTTGCGGATGCATCAGCGGGTCACCGTAGATCTCACTGGTCGATGCCAGCACGAAGCGGGCACCATGGTGGTGCGCCAGCCGTAGGGCGTTCTCCGTTCCACGACTCCCGACCGCAAGCGTTTCGAGTGGCAGCCGGTGATAGTCGGGCGGGGAGGCCGGGCTGGCCAGATGCACAACCGCGGAAACCGTGCCCTCGATCTCCAGTCCGGCGCTGACATCAGCCTCATGGAATTCGAAGGCTGGGTTTTCCGTCAAACGCTCGATATTGGATTTGCTGCCGGTCGACAAGTCGTCAACACATATAACCTGATCACCTCGACCGAGGAGTAACGCACACAAGTGGGAGCCGATAAATCCAGCGCCGCCAGTTACCAGAACATGCATCGAACACCTCGGCGATATACGAGTTTGAGCTGGCATCGCATCGCCAACCCGATATCAGAAGAATAAGCCGCAACGAGACTCCGATGCGCGACAGGTTGGCCGGTTCGGTTTGCCCGAAAACCGTACTGCGCCCGTGCTCGACAAGCTGCCGCCATCGGATTGTATGCATCAAGCAGCGCTTTTACAGCCCGGTAATGGGCTCGGCCGCGATGTCTCTTTGTCAGCTCGTACGCCCACTATGACACCTGACTCCAAAATAGGAGCGACCATGTCGGCCCTACCGCACTCGCGGGTAAATTAACGAAGGATGAAATTCATTGAGCGGCGACTCAGTCGGGCTTGACAGTGTCTTGCAATTGCAGAAGGGCCGGTTCGACCACTCCGAGACGATCGCTGCGAGCGACTCGGCGACCCGCCTCGTGCGAGATCGCGTCACGTGGCTGCACTACGCGCAGCAGGGCGCCCTCGGATATTTCCAGTTCGGATTCGGCCCCGCCGTACTCCTGCTCAGGCAGGAGGCGGATGTGAGCCGCACTGTCGCCGGCCTGTACGGACCGGCGTTGGCGGTCGGCGCGGTGCTCGGCGGCGCATTGTTCCCGCATTTGACGCGGCGGTTTCCACTAGCGGTCCTACTGTCGATCGCGCTGGGCGGACTGGGCTCCGGCGCGGCTATCTTCTGCCTGGCGCCATCGGTGACCGGCACGCTCGTGGGTGCCGCATTCGCCATGACTTTCGGCATCCTCGTGCTCAGCGCAGTATCCACCGGACTCTCCGACCACCACGGAACGGCTTCCGGAGCAGCGATCAGTGAGGCAAACGCGGCCAGTGCCAGCATGGGGATCATCTCCCCGCTGCTGATCAACGCCGCGGTGGACGCCGGACTGGGTTGGCGTGCGGCAATGGGCCTTTCGATTGTTTTCGCTGGTGTGCTCGCTGTGGTAACCGCGCTGAACCACCGACGGTCGACGGTCGCGGTCCGCATCGTTCCCGATCAAAGACAGTCCGACGGCGAGAGCTTGCCACCGCGGTACTGGCTGGCGTGGATTTGCCTGCTGGCCACCGGTTCCGTCGAGGCGGGTCTGATGCTGTGGTCACCCGAGGAACTTCGGATGCACACCGGAATGGCTGCGAACACGGCTGCTACAGGGGTCTCCGCCGTGCTCGGCGGCATGGTGGTCGGCCGACTCGCAGGCGGATGGGTGGTCGCGCGGTTTCCCACCGTCCCCTTGATGTTCTCTGCACTGGCGGTCGCGGCGGCGGGATTCGCAGTGTTCTGGTCCGCGGCCGACCCAGGAATCGCCATAGCCGGACTCATCTGCTGCGGGTTGGGCATCTCGTTGCACTTCCCGCTCAGCGTGGCCCTTACCATCCGGGCGTCGAATCAGCAGCCCGAACTCGCCATGTCACGCAACTCCTACGGTGTCGCGTTCGGCTTCGGGGCCGCCCCTTTCCTCCTCGGCGTCGCGGCGGATCTGCTCGGAATTCGTGCGGCATTCGGCCTGGTACCCCTGTGCCTGCTCGTCGCAGCCCTGTCCGTCGGACAATTGACGCGTCTGGCCCGTCGTAACCACAGGTGACGCACGGCCGGCTGGGCCGGAATGTCCATTGCTCTCGCGTTCACCGCGGCATCATCGCAGTCGGTGCCCTCGGCACCCCGGCCGGTCGGATCCTCATGACCGCACCGGTGGCGATCGGTGCGGCGATCCAGTACTTCACCACGATCAACCAGCCGATGCCCGCCCCGAAGTAGCCCGCCGAGTGCGACGGTAAGCAACGTCGAGCTCACGCCCCGCTCGGATCCCTCGCCGAGCGGGGCGTGCGTAGGTTTACGGCCTGTGCGGTCACCCGCACGATGAGCGCCGCGGGCTAACCCGATCGGACAGCCGTGTCCGTGATCGACTGCGCCGCAGCGTATCCCTCGGCCACCGCGTGCGCGACCCGTCGCGGCACTACCGCATCCCCGATGACCTGCACTCGTGCCTGCGGAAGTGCCTGCTCGATGTCTCGCCACTCGGTGGCGATCCTTTCTCCGACGGCAACGGCGTGTTCGCACATGATCTCGAATGTCCTGTCCGACAGGAGATGTCGGCAGCGCACTACGGTGCCGGCGCGGTTCGCTCCTATCTCCGTCACAGCCGCGCCGATGACGAACTCCACCGGGCTCCCGGCGAGCCGCTTCATCAGTTGGACCCGGCTCTCCGGTGGGATGGCAGCTGCGAATGCCGGTCCCGGGACCACCACGGTCACTCGGGCGGCGCCTGCCGCCAGCGCGGCTTCGATCGCGCTGACGGTAAGCCATGAGCCGAAGCCGTCGTCGATGACGATCACCCGATCTCCCGGTGCTATCGCGTACCGATCGGCGATAAGACCTGTCGAGGACAACGCACCGGGCGTGCCGAGCTCCGTGGCGCCGGTCGCGACGATGACCTCATCGAAATCGCCCAAGTCGCTCGGTGTTACACGGTGCCCGAGTCGCACATCGGCTCTCCCGAGATTGTCGGTATAGAACCGCAGTAACTTCGACCAGCCGGCCCTGTTCGGCGCCTGCGCCGCAACGGCCAGCTGGCCACCGATCCGCTCGTGCGCTTCGAACAGCGTCACGTCATGCGTCCCGTTGAGTCGGAACGTGGCCTCCAGGCCCGCCGGTCCGGCCCCCACCACCGCCACTCGCCGCGACGCTGTCGGTGGCAGACCGAACTGCAGCGGCGCTGCCGGACGGGCGTCGTGGCCGGGTGGGGCGAGGGTCGGATTCACCGAGCAGAGCAGGACCGGAGTAAATGTGCGGCAGTCCTCATTGCACGATACGCACGGCCGGATCTGAGAGTCATTGCCCCGCAATAACTTTTGCGGCAGTTGTGGATCGGCTATGAGCGGTCGAGCCATCCCGATCAGATCGGCTCCGGCCGCCAATGCGGATTCGATGTCCGGTCTGGAGCGAAACGCCTGCGACACCAGCAACGGCCGCGTCGTTGCCGCGCGCAGCCGCCGCACACTCGCGAGCAGCGGCGGCTCGGCGGTCGCCATATCACGCACATATGTGGTCCGCACCCCTGCGGTCACATTCACGTAGTCGAACATGTCCAGTAGCGGCATCAGCTCGCACAGCCCGTCGAGATCCAGACCGGCTTCCGCCGCGCCGTCTATCGAAACGCGCACCCCGAGTACCACTTCCGGACAAGACGCCGCGATCTCGGCATGCAGCCGGTGTAGAACCTGCACTCGCCCCGCAACCGTGTTGGACTCCGCGCGGACGTTGGAAGCGGGCGATAGGAACTGGGCCAGCAGATAGCCATGGGCCGCATGCAGTTCGATCGCGGGGAAACCCGCGTCGACGGCATGGCGGGAACTGAGGACAAAGCTCGCAATCATTCGATCGACGTCGGCATCGGTCATTGTCCTGGCGCGCACCGGCTCTCGCGGCGATCTGATATCCGACGGCGCGATCGGGTGCTCCCAGATCTCGGCTCCGAGTGTTTCACGTCCGAGGTGCACGAGTTGGCAGACCGGAACCGCGCCCTCGTCACTGATCGCGGTCGCGCGCGCCCGCAGCCCGGTGATCGCCTCGGGCCGCCAAGCCTCGGTGATGTTGCCGATTCGATTCGCCGATTCCGGACTCACGACCGTGCCGCCCGCGATCACCATCGCCGCACCCCCGGCGGCGCAGCGCCGCCAATACTGCGCATCACCTGGCTGTGCCAGACCTCCGCTGACCACCCCGGATCCGTGCGCGGTGGCGACCAGACGATTTCGCAGCCGTACCGCGCCGATCCGCAGCGGCTGGGATGCCTGGTGAGTGGGCACAGGATTCTCCTGAACTGGATTCACTTCATGAGTTTGCATCCATGTGATTGACACCACAAGGGGTGGCGGATAGATTCTCAAACTGAGATCAGTTCAGTTTCGGAGGTTCGATGTCCTTTTTGCTCGTGCACGGAGCGGGTATGGCCGCCTCCTGCTGGGACCGCTTGCTGCCGCTGCTCGCTGGGCCGACGATCGCCGTCGATTTGCCCGGCCGCGGAAAGCGGTCCGACCATGACATCCAGAGCGTAACCCTCGACGACTGTGCTGCGGCGATCATCGAGGATGCGGCCGACCTCACCGACATTGTGATAGTCGCGCACTCGTTCGCCGGAGTGTCGGTTCCGCGGGTGCTACCGGAGCTGGCGGATCGCATCGAACACGTCGTGTTCCTGTCCGCGGTCGTGCCGCCGCACACGACACGCGTGCTCGACCAGATCGATCCGGATGTCCAGACCGCGGTGAAACAGTCGATCGTCGGCGGGGTTTATCACCAGGACCGCGCTGCCGCGGTTGCCATGTTGTGCAATGACATGTCACCCGAGCAGACGGAATGGACCGCGGATCAGGTCATCGATGATTCGGCGGCGCTGCTCGAGGAAACGGTAGATCTTTCGGGCCTGTCGGCCGACCTGCCGCGAACCTATATTCGCCTCACCAAAGATGCGTGCTATTCGCCGGATCTGCAATCGCGGTCCGCCGACCTCGTCGGCGGAAGCACCCGATTTCTCGAATCGGGCCACATGCCGATGGTCTCGATCCCGAACGATCTGGCCACTCTTCTCGATTCGATCAGGTAAGGAAACAGATTCCGTCATGAAATCGCTGACCAAGGCGGTCGCCGCATTCGCGATTGTCGCCTCGACATTCGGCCTGGCCGCCTGCGGTGGGAGTTCGTCCGGCTCGAAGCCCGTCGTCGGGAGCTGGGACGAGGTGGTCGCCGCGGCCAACGAGGAGGGCGCCGTGATGCTCTACTCGAGCCAAAAGCCCGCCAACCTCGAAGCCCTGAAGACTGCGTTCCAGGCAAAGTATCCGCGAATCAAGCTGGACTTCGTGCGCGGCACCGACGCCGACATCAACCCGCGGGTGGAGACCGAGAAGAAGACCGGCAAGGGCACCGCCGATGTGCACATGTTGACCGATGCGGCATGGATCACCAATGCCGCGAAATCGGGGACGTACTCCACCGAGTTGGTCGGGCCGGACCTGAAGGCGCCCGAGTATCAGCCGGACAAGAGTGTGCTCAGCAATCGGTTCTTCCTGACGAGTGCGGCGGTTTTCGCGCTGGGCTGGAACACCGGCGCGGTGCCGAACGGCCTGAAATCTCCCCAGGACGTAGTGAATCCCGCCTATCGGGGCAAGATCGGAATCGTCAATCCGTCCGGCATCGCTTCGTACGTCGATCTGTACCGGTACTACGCGCGCACGTATGGCGAGGATTACTGGAAGCAACTCGCTGCCCTGAAGCCGCGGATCTACCCGAGCGCGCTGGGGGTCGCACAGGCGCTGACCTCCGGTGAAATTGTCGTGACGCCCTCGGTTCAGCCTTTGGTGACCGAGGTGGCCGCAGGGGCGCCGGTCAACTGGACCCTGCCGCCGTCGCCGTGGGGCACCCCCTGGTACAGCCAGGTCACGAGCGTGGCGCCGCATCCCAATGCCGCTCAGGTACTGGCGAATTTCATGGTCACTCGGGAAGGGCAGACAGCGCTCAACGGTGGATACGCGGCGGCGTTGGCCGATATCCCGGGCGCGGTAGCCCGCGCGCAGGACATCGCCGCACCGGACACCGGTGATCTGACTTCCGAGAAGATCGAGAAGTACTCCCAAGAGTGGTCCCAACTTTTCCAGAGCTGATACGACGGGAGTACTGCATTGATGCACGGAGTCAACGTATTGGTCACCGGTGCGTCCGGCGGAATCGGCGGCGCGACCGCCGAACTGTTCGCGAGCAAGGGTGCGACGGTGTACCTCACCGACGTCGACGACGCAGCGGGGGAGCGACGCGCACACGAGCTGGGGCCGACCGCGCATTACCGTCGGCTCGATGTGACTGCCGAATCCGATTGGCAGGCAGTCACTTCCGATATGGAGCGCGCGGGACACCCCCTCAGGGTGCTGGTGAACAGTGCCGGAGCAGCGATGAAAGCGCCACTGACGCAAACCACGCTGCAGCAGTTCCGCAGAATGATCGACCTCAATCTGGTGGGCACATTCCTCGGGCTGCAGGCGGCCGCCGCGGCGATGGTTGCCGGCGGGGCGGTCATCAACATCTCGTCGCTGCGGGGCGTGCTCGCCACCGCCGAACTCGGCGCCTACGGCGCGTCGAAATTCGGTGTCCGCGCCCTGAGCAAAGTCGCGGCACTGGAACTGGCCGATCGTGGTATCCGTGTCAACACGGTGTGCCCTGGCAGCATCGACACCGAGATCACCGCGGTTCCCGACTTCGCCGCAGACGATGTCGACGCCTATGTGCGATCCATCCCGATGCAGCGGCGTGGCAGCCCGATGGAGGTCGCGAAGGCGATCTTGTTCCTTGCCGGTGACGACAGCAGCTATGTCACCGGAATCGACTTGCTGATCGATGGCGGCATCGCCGCCGGCGTCCGCACACCCAAGAAGCAGACCTAGAAGGCATGAGATGAGCTCGCAGTTCACAGTTTCCGGTCTCACGAAGACCTATGGATCGAACGTTGTCGTCGACCGACTCGATCTAGCGATCGAGGAAGGCGAACTCCTCGTCCTGCTGGGTCCGAGTGGCTGCGGCAAGACCACCACACTGCGCTGTCTGGCCGGATTGGAGACGCCCCAGGATGGTTCGATCACCTTCAAGGACCGGCGCGTCTTCGACGCCGAGGCGAACCTGAATGTACCTGTCCACAAACGGAATATCGGAATGGTGTTCCAGTCGTACGCGCTGTGGCCACATATGACCGTGCGCAAGAACATTCGATATCCGCTGCAGGTCCGGAAACTGCGGAAGGAGATCTCGGACGGAGCGGTCGAAAGTGCCGCAGCCATGGTCGACTGCACAGAGCTACTCGACCGGTACCCGGCGCAGCTCAGCGGTGGACAGCAGCAGCGCGTCGCGGTGGCCCGTGGCCTGGTGGCCCGGCCCGATCTGGTGCTCTTCGATGAACCATTGAGCAACCTGGACGCCAGATTGCGGGATCAGGTTCGTTCGCAAATCCATCAGCTGCATCGAAGTCTCGGATTCACAGCGGTTTTCGTCACCCACGACCAAGCCGAGGCATTTGCTCTCGGTGACCGCGTCGCCATTATGAAGGCGGGCAAGATCGAACAGTACGATGCGCCCGAGCAGGTTTTCGAGCATCCGGTGTCGGAGTATGTTGCCGCGTTCATCGGTATGGCCAACCGGCTCGAACTGCGCCGCGGTCCCGGCGGCTGGATCACCTCGGCCGGTGACGATATCGACCTGACACGTGCGGTGGTGCGCGGACGAGCCGATGAAGGGACGTCCGCGGTCGCGCGGCTACGTCCCGACGATGTCGTGGTGCATTCCTCGATCGACGAAGTGCCGCCGGGCGATGTGGCATTGCACGCCGAGTTGGTGACATACGAATACGGCGGCCGCCACTTCGACGTGACCGTTCGCACGGGCGGTGAACAGCTCGCGGTGCGAGTCGACTCGGCCACCCACGGTGCCACATTGCGCCGAAGCCGTCCCGGAGATCCCATGATCGTCAGTTTCTCCCCGGCGAGCCTGCGGGTATTCGCGCATCCGGACAGCGCTGGCGCGGATGTGCCGCAGCTGGCGACCGCGGGTGCGGGAGGGCAGTCGTGATGGCCACGCTCACGGCCTCGGCCACCCGGTCCTTGGCCGTACCCGCACAGTGGCGGGCCAGGATCGGATATCTGGCCTTGCTGGCGGTTCTCGCCTATCTGGTCGTATTGCCGATGATCCGGCTGCAATCGCTGGCGTTCGAGAACGGCGCACAGGGTTATCGAAACCAATACGGGCGCTTCGATATCGCGGAAACGATCGGAACCACCATCGCGCTGGCCCTCGGATCGCTCGTGATCGCGATGGTGCTCGGCACGGTGCTGGCGTTTGCGGCGAGCCGACTGCCGGACCGACTCGGTTTCCTGCGGATCATTCCCATCCTGCCGATTGTCATGCCCGCGGTCGCCAACGTCGTCGGTTGGGCCTTCCTGCTGTCACCGGGGCCCGGCTACCTGAATCTGGTGCTCAGGAAGCTGCCATGGTGGAGCGGATCGGATACCGGACCGATTGATGTCTATACCGTTCCGTGGATCATCATCCTCACCGCCTTCGGGCTGACATCGTTCGTCTACCTTTTCGTCAGCGCGGGCATGCAGAACGTCAGCTCCGAGCATCTCGAGGCCGCTCAGGTGAGTGGGTCGTCCACACTCGGAGTGTTCTTCCGGGTGGTGCTGCCGCTGCTGCGCCCGTCGTTGATCTATGGCGGCGGAATCGCGTTGTTGCTGGGCCTCGGCCAGTTCACCGGTCCGCTGCTGCTGGGCCAGAACAGCGGCATCAAGGTGCTCACCACCGAGATGTATCGCCGAGTGTCGGAATCACCATCGGACTTCGCCGCTGCCGCCGCGGCGGGTTCGCCACTCGTGATCTTCGGGCTCGTCCTGGTGCTGATCCAGAAGGCCTTGCTGGGCAACCAGACTCGCTTCGTCACCCACGGCGGCAAGGCATTCGCGCCGTCGACCGGCCGCGCTACCTGGGCCGTGGTGACAATCGTCGGCTACGCGTTGTTCGCCCTCGTCATCCCCTTGGTCGGGTTGATCATCGTGGCCTCGACGCGGTACTGGTCGGGGTCACTGTCGTGGAACCTGTTCACGCTCGACAATTTCCGAGAGTTGGCCGCCACCGACGCGATCGTCGAATCGGTGATCACGAGTGTGCTGACATCGCTCGGCGCGGTGGCGATCTGCGTACCCATCGGCTACGTGATGGCCAACCTGTTGGTACGCGGCCGACGCTACAAGATATTGGCCGTCATCGGTGATTTCATCACGGCATTGCCGCTCGGCATCCCGGCGGTGATCTTCGGCGTCGGTTTCCTGCTCACCTATACCGAGCCGCCACTGATTCTGTACGGCACCCGAACAGTGATCATCCTCGTCTACGTCGTACTGATGTTGCCCTTCGCGACGCGCATGCAGATGACCGCGATGCTGTCGCTCGGCAACACCTATACCGAGGCGTCGGCGACCAGCGGAGCATCACCATTCGTCACGAACACGCGGATCATGCTGCCGTTGATGCGCCCCACCATCCTCAGCGCGGTCGCGTTGATGTTCATCCTGCTGACGCACGAATTCGCGGCATCGCTGTTGGTGCGTGCATCGACCACCCAGGTGATGGGGACTCTGCTGTTCGATATGTGGCAGAACGGCTCCTATCCGCTGGTCGCGGCGATGGCCCTGCTCATGACCGCGGTCACCACGATCGGCGTCGCACTCGCCATGCTGGTCGGCGGCCGCAACGTACTCGGCAAGCTCTGACCGTCGGAGCCCAGCTCCGACTTCGAAAGGACTGCACAGCAATGACTCTCGGTGTTTCGAGGCTGGATGGCAAGGTCGTGTTGGTGACCGGTTCGACTGGGGGAATCGGCGTGGAGATCGTGCGCCGCCTGGCCGACGAGGGGGCGTCGGTCGTGGTGACCGACGTCGACGTCGAGGCGTGCGAGAAACTGACCGCCGGTCTGGAACAAGCCGAGCGGCATCAGGTTCTGGGATTGGACATCACGCGAGAGTCGCAGTGGCAGCAAGCGTTGTCAGCGGTGTCGGAGCGCTTCCCGAGTCTGGATGCCGTGGTCAACAACGGTGCCATCGGCAGCCTGGCGTCGGTGGTTGACGAGAATCTGGATCGGTACAACCGGGTGATCGAGGTGAGTCAGACCGGCACCTGGCTGGGCATGAAGTATGCGGGCGCGCTGATCGAGCGGACCGGCGGCGGATCGATCGTCAATATCTGCTCGATCCTCGGCACCGTCGGCGGTCTGGGCAACAGCGTGGCCTACGCGGCGGCGAAGGGTGCCGTGCGCAGTATGACGAAGAACGCCGCATTGCATTGGGCGACAAGGGGAGTGCGAGTCAATTCGATCCATCCGGGGTTCATCGAAACGCCACAGCTCCTCGAACGATACGAGGGCACCGAGCGGCACCGGGCGATGGTCGCCAACACTCCGATGGGCCGACTGGGCCGTGCCGAAGAGGTCGCGGCCGCCGTCGCTTTTCTGGCGGGCGACGATTCGACCTTCATCACCGGCACCGAACTCTATGTGGACGGTGGCTGGACCTGTGCCTGACCGATTCCTCGGCTCGAACGCCATCCCGCGTGCCGGGCACAGAGCTAGATAGATGCATCGAGGCCGAAATCGAGGCGACCACTCCGGCGGTGCCTACGCGATTACCGACCGCTAGGGCGTCAGGTGGCTAGAAAGGAAGCTTGTGCCAGCGGTGACGCCGTCGCTCGCGGGCTCGGATGTGACCCCACGTTTGTACGCTCCGAGATATTCGGCTTTCCACTGCGGCCAATCCAGATACTTATCTCCAGCCGTCGCCCGGTAGCGCCGATATTGCCCCTTCTTCGTCCGTGTCAGGGTTTGCTGCGCGTCGAGGGCCGCTCGTCGGGCAGCCCGCTCGCCCCGTCGCCGCTGCGCGCTGGTGAGTTCCACCGGCGGATCGGTGAAAATGCTGGACCGCTTCCACCGCATCGTGGCACCTCCTCGGTAAGCTCCGATGCGCGCATCCCGGCGATCAGCGGAATACGTCCTTACCGTCCAAAGTCTATCGCGCGCACGGCACTTCGGCGATGTTCCCCGACCCGACAACGCTGTACACACGAATCGGCAGCCATGGCTGCCACCTCCGACATCAAGCCCGCGCGGAACCGCCGCATCAGCGCCGGATTCCGTTCGGTCGCCGTCACCACAGCTACTTTGCCGCCAAGTGTCCCCATCCATCGCCTCGCTCGAAGTGCTCGACGCCGTCCGCGTCCTTCGCGGACAACACATTTCGGGCGACCAGTACGTCCAGATGCGCCATCGTCTCGCATGTCGCAATCATCTGATTGAAGTCGTCGAGCGAGTCGAACGCGCGGTCGCGCCGTGTCCACGTCAACGCTCGGGCAACCGCCACACCGGTGCACGGTCCCAGCTCGCCGACAACAGCGGCGATTTGCTCGAACCGGCGGTCATGGTGGGCGAGCAGTTCGCGAGCGCGTTGCCCGACGCTGCCTCCGGTGGGACCGTGCGCGGGCAACATCAGCTGCGCGTCATCGTGCCGCAGCAATGCCAATGACCGGAGGAAGTTGTCCAACGGTAGGTCCCACGGGCCCAATTCGAATCCGATGGACGGGGTGATCGTGGGCAGCACGTGATCGCCGGTGAAGACGAGTCTTCTGTCACGATCCTGAAAGATCATGTGGCCCTTGGTATGTCCGGGTGTAGCTACCGCGTACAGATCTAGTCCGGCGACAGCCAGTGCGCCGGGGCGCAGCCAGTGGTCGGGTTGTTCCCAATCGTCGGGTTCGAACGGTTCGGCGATGCCTGCCGCATGAGCTCGTTGCGCGATATCGGACGCGCCGGCCCGCCGCAGTTCCCGCAGCGAACTGTCGGGGACATTGCTGTTCAGCCGATGGATGGCGCTGAGTCCGTCGGCTTCATCGGCACCGAGATGAATTCGACAGCCGTGTCGACGACGTAGTTCGATGGCGAAGGTGTAGTGGTCGCGGTGGATATGGGTGACGAAGACATCGTGAATGTCGGCTGCCGACCGGCCGATTCGGGCCAATGCGTCGGCGAGCTCGCGGTACGTGTCGGGCCGATGCCAGCCGCCGTCGATGAGCACAAGTCCGTCGTCGGTCTCCAGCACGTAGACGTTGACCGCGCGCAGGCCGTCCTGCGGCATCTGCAGCGGGATGCGGTGAACCCCTTCGGTTATCGGATAACAGCCCGGTTCGGCCCATCCGGCGCTCATTCGACCGCCGAGGCGAGCGGCACCATCGTCTGCTCCGCGCCGTACCAGATCATGCGCCGTCCCCGCATGGTGCCCACGTGCTCGACGGCTGCCTGCCATTCCGGGCTCGCCAGTGCCGCGTCGAGCGCCTCGCGGGATTCGAAGCTCAGAATCGATAGACCGTCCCAGCCGGAGGACCGTTCGTCGGAGGATTCGAGCAGTTCAGTGTGCTGCCAGCGCAGCAGGCCCGGCAGTGGGTAGGTCACCTGCGCATGTTCACCCCGCCACCATTCGATGAACTGCTCGTGGGTCCAATCATTGGGACGCGATGCGAGGACGATCAGGTTGTACATATGACTCCTAACTGAATTCTGTTCAGTTTCGGCGGGCGTAGAGATCCCGTGATGTGGGAAGTGGGATCTCAGTTACGCACGATCCGTACTGCTGCTGCGGTGACCGACTCGGTGATCTGTTCGAGCGTGACTGCGCCCTTCGGTCGGTACCAGCGCCAGACGCTGATCACCAGCCCGAGGACCATTCGACCGAGCATGCGGGGATCGCCCGGAGCGAAGACGCCGGCCTCGATGCCGTCCGATATCAGCCCGGTCCAATTCTCCTCGATCTGGCGCACGAGCTCGCGCGACCGCAGGCGTTCGGCCTCTTCCTTGGCCGACTGACGCGGGGCGGCAAGCAAATCCATATGGTTCTGCAGGATGCGGCGCTGTAGGGCATCGGTCGGCGAGGCAGTCAGCGCCGCCGCGATGGCGGCGCGCAGCGCTTGCTCCGGGTCGGTCTGATCGGCGACCGCGGCGTCGAATCTTTCAGCCGAATCGGCCAATTCGAGTCGCATGATCGTGAGCAAGCAGTGGGCCTTCGACTCGAAATAGTGGTACAGGGCGGTCTGACCGATACCCACTTCGTCGGCGATCGAGGCCCATTTGGTGTGCTCGTAACCGACCTTGCCGAACTGTGTGATGGCGGCGGCGAGGATTCCGCTTCGCTTCGAGCGCGCGCTTTCGCGGCGTACCTCCGAGTCAACGGACATCAGCGCTAATACCCCCGCATTCGATGGTGTGCATTCGAAACGACTCTACCGGAATTGAGGTGAACTCGGGTCAACTGCGGTGGCCAGCTTTGTGGCCAGCCGCACCGCGTCGGGCCGGGACAACTTGCCGACGGTGTTCTGCGGCAGGTCTCGCACCGTGAACAGGTACTCGGGCCACTTCGACTTGGGAAAGTCCTGCGCCGCGAGTTGTTCGGTGACGGTCGCCAAGGTCAGCGGTTCGCCGTCGGTGACAACCAGCGCTGCCGCTCGTTCGCCGAGCAGCGCATCGGGCACCGGAACGACACACACCTGCACGATGCCCGGCAGGTTCGCGATGGCCGATTCGAGTTCGTTGATATCGATATTGCGCCCGCCACGGATAATGATCTGCTTCTGGCGCCCTGTCACCCGGATCGAGCCGTCGATTGCCACCTCGACCAGATCACCGGTCGGGAGAAAGCCATCCGCGGTGAGTGTCGGGGGAATCGCGACGCCGCCTCGCGCGTAACCGACGAATAGGGATGGACCCCGTACCTGCGCATCGCCGATCGCACCGGCGGCCACGGCATTCCCCGCGGTGTCGACGGCCCGGACGACGGTGCCACGGAACGGTCGCCCGTCCCGGCCGAGCCGGATGGCCGGCGGGTCGTCGAGTTGTGGCGTGGTGTGTCCGAGACATTCGGACATACCGAAAACCCGCAGGAATGTGGTGCCGAGTTTTTCCTCGGCCGCGCGCAGCGCCCGTTCGTTCATCGGACCGCCGCCGACGGTCATCGCTCGCAGCGCGGACAACGTGCCTGCCGAGCCGTCGGCCATCGACAGTTGCAGAGCCATGGTCGGAACCAGCATCGTCCAGGCGACCCGATGCTGCGCCATCGCCACCAGAGCGGCGGCGGGCTCCCATTTGCCTATCGACACCATCGTGCCACCGGCATAGGCAGGCAGGTACATGCCGAAGCAGAAGGCGGCCACCGAAGACAGGGGCACAAACGCTCCCACCACCTCATTCGGCTCGAGTCCAACGGTGTCGATGGTGCACTGGCAGGCATAGCGGATGGCTTCTTCGGATTGCACAACGCATTTGGGACGCCCGGTAGAACCGGAGGTCATCGCGATGGCGGTGCCGCCGTGCCACCGGTCCACCGAATCGAACGAGCCCGCTCGCGAGCGCAACACGCGGGCCTCGAACGCGGTCGCCCGAAGCGGAAAGCGATCCTCCGGCACACCCCAGCGCAGCAAGGAGTCCGGTCCCGCGACGACAATATCCGGGGCAATATCCTCGACAGCCAGCGCGAACTCGGATTCGGTGGCGTGGGCGCCGAATACCGCGACGACACCACCACGCAGACCGACCGCCATGGCGGCCGCCACGGTGTGCCAGGTGTTGTCGGCCTGGATGAGGGCGGTGGGCGGGGCCGGATCGATGGCCTGGATCCGTTCGGCCAGCGCGCTTGCCGCTGCGGCAATCTTTCCGAGGGTGTGGCGGCCGAATTCGTCCACGACCGCGATCTGCTCCGGTGCGCGCCGTGCCCGCTCGATCATTTCCTGCGCAAGTGTCTTCATCGCCCCACTTCTCTCGCGACGTTCGATATCTGTCTACTCGCTTCCGCGTGCTGGGGTCCGTGGCTCGTCAACAGCGGCGGCACGAGTACCGCGCGTCCGGTGACGGTCCCGGCCCGAAGCCGCCGGTAGATGGCGACCGCGTCCGTGAGGGGATATGTCGTGGCCTCGACGTGGAGTTTCTCGTTGATAGCGAGCGCGACCACGGCCTCCAGGTCCGATCGGGCACCCCAGAACGGTGCGTTCACCTGCCACCCGGACGCCAGGCCGATGTGTTTGCCCACGGCCAGGCCGCCGCCCGCACTGCCGACGACCACGAGTCGGCCCCCTGGCGCGAGCGCTCGCGCGGCCGACTCCATCGTGTCGGAGGTGCCGACGAAATCGAGGATCAGGTCGGCACCGCCGTCGAGCGCCGGGATCGCCGCGGTGAGATCGGCGAATGCCGCATCGCTGCCCAGCTGCAATGCGACCGGGCGCGTTTCCGGCCGGTTGTCGACGGCGAGGATACGTCCGGCGCCGAAATGGCGAAGGATCTGAATCGCCAGGTGACCGAGCCCGCCGACACCGATCACGACACAGATCGCGGATTCATCGATGACATCGGCGTGCTGGCGCACGGCGTGGTAGGCGGTTGCCCCGGCATCCGCGAGGGGAGCGGCGACGGCGGGTGCCAGATCGCCGGTCCGAACCAGGTATCGGGCCGAGGGCACGACCATGGCCTGTGCCAGACCACCGTGATGGCCGAGGCCATTGCCGATCGGAGCCAATCGGCCATCGGCTCGGGGCCGCAGCGTCATACAGTAGTTCTCGCGTCCGCGCGCACAATTGCGGCAGTGGCCACAGCTCCAGATGCCATGGACTACAACGGCTTCGCCGAGCCAGGACCTATCCGCATCGGGACCGGCATCGATCACCGTGCCGGCGACTTCATGGCCGAGAGTGAGCGGCAGTGGATAGTCGAAGCTCGATTCGGCAGCGTCCATGACGTGCAGATCGGAGCGGCACAGTCCGGCCGCGGTGACCTGCAGCAGCAGCTCCGCACCACGCGGCTCCGGAACGGCAACCGCACGCAACTGTGGTTCGCAACCCCACTCGGTCAGTTGGACGGCCAGCATCAGCGAGCCGTCCAGCCACCGTCGACGACGAGCGTCTGCCCGGTCATATAGGACGACGCGTCGGAAGCGAGAAAAAGCACCGCACCATCGATTTCACCGGCATTGCCACCACGGCCGAGCATGGTGTTGCGGCGCACCCACCCCGCCGATTTCTCGTTGTCGAACAGGCCGTCGGTCATCTCGGTGTCGAACCAGCCCGGCACGACGGCGTTCACCCGGATCCCTCTGCGCCCCCACTGTCCGGCGAGTTCCCTGGTGAGCCCGAGTATCCCGGCCTTGGATGCGGCGTAGCTCGCGCCGCCGATCGGTGCGGTCGAGACCAGGCCGATCACGGACGAAATATTGATATACGACGCGCGTTCGCCCTCGGGCAGTCGCGTCGCGGCATAGGTGGCGAGGTGAAATCCCGCCACCAGGTTGACTTCGAGGATCGATGCGAACCCGGCTACCGTTTCGTCTTCGGCATGCGGGGGACCGGGCTTGCCCGCGTTGTTGACCAGTACATCGAGCCGTCCGGACCGTTCATAGCATCGGTCGACCAACATTCGGCGATCCTCGTCGGATGTCACATCACAACGAACCGGAACGAGCCGGGGGTTGTCCTCGGCCAGCGCCGCCAGCCGGTCGAGCCGGCGAGCCGCCGCGTACACGGTGGCACCGGCGCCGGCGAGCGCGTTCGCGAAACCCATCCCGAGGCCGGACGAGGCGCCGGTGACGATGGCGACCCGGCCGGACAACCCGAAAAGGTTGTCCAGCGTGGTTCCGGTGTCGGATCCGATGGCACTCATCTCGTTTCGCATATCAGTACACCGCGGTCCGGCCGCCGTCGACGGGGATGATCGCACCGGTGGTGTACCCGGCGGCGGCGCTCGCCAGATAGGTGACCAGACCGGCGATTTCCTCCGGCCGCCCCAACCGGCCCGCAGGCAGGCGATCGATGATCTTCCCGACGAACTCCGCATCCCAGTTCTCGGCCATATCCGTCGCGAATCCGCCCGGCATCACGCAATTGACGCGCACGGTTGGCGCGTACTCCTGAGCGAACGCCATGGTCAATGCATTGAGCCCGTTCTTGGCCGCTGCGTACATCGCCTCGGGCGGACTCGGCCGGACCGCCCCGATACTCGAGATATTGATGATCGACCCGCCACCGGCGGCGGCCATCCGGTCACCGGCAACCGCCATCAGGCGAAACGGGCCCTTCAGGTTGACCTCGATGGTCTTGTCCCACAGTGCTTCCGAGACCGACAGCAGATTGTCGGCCAGAGGTGCGATACCCGCGTTGTTCACGACGATATCGAGACTGCCGAAGTCACCGATGATCCGATCGACGGCTGGTTCGATCGAGTCCCATTTGCCGACATGCAGGGCGAACGGATGTGCGCTGCCATGTCCGTCGCAGTCGCCGAGTGCGGCAACGGCCTGCTCGCACGCGTCGAGTTTGCGACTGGACACGATCACCGTGCAGCCCGCATCCCGCAGTCCGCGCGCGATCGCGAGTCCGAGGCCGCGGCTGGCGCCGGTGACCAAGGCCACCTTGCCGGTCAATTCCGTTGTGCTCATTTGTGCTTCTTCAATTCGAGGCGGGCAATGGTGCGCAGGTGTACTTCGTTGGGACCGTCGGCGATCTGCAGTGCCCGGGTGATGGCGTACAGGCGGGCCAGGACGGTGTCGTCGCTGACGCCGGCCGCGCCGTAGGTCTGCACCGCGCGGTCGACGACGGTGTGTGCCACTTCCATCGCCGCAACCTTGATGGCGGCGACTTCCGATCGAGCTGCCGCGTTGCCGTAGTTGTCGATGAGCCAGGCCGACTTCAGGACGAGCAGGCGGATCTGGTCGATCTCGATGCGGCTGCGCGCAATCCACTCGCGGACGACCCCGCGATCGGCCAGTGGTCCGCCGAATGCGATGCGCTCCAGGGAGCGTTGGCACATCATGTCCAGAGCCCGCTCGGCCATGCCGATGGCGCGCATCGCGTAGTGCATGCGGCCCGGTCCCAACCGGCCCTGGGCGATGGCGAAACCATCACCTTCGGCACCGAGCATGTTCTCGGCCGGGACGCGGACATCGGTGAATTGCACTTCGCCGTGGCCGAGCCGGTCACGGAAGCCGAACATCGGAAGATCGCGCAGCACTTCGATTCCCGGGGTGTCACGGGGGACCAGAATCATGCTCTGTTGGCGATATGTCGCTGCCTGCGGATCCGATTTGCCCATGAAGATGATGAGCTTGCAGTCCGGGTCGAGAATGCCGGAGGTATACCACTTACGGCCGTTGAGGACGTATTCGTCGCCGTCACGAACGATGGTGGCGGTGATGTTGGTGGCGTCGGAGCTGGCCACCGCGGGTTCGGTCATTGCGAATGCGGAGCGAATCGTGCAGTCCAACAACGGTTTCAGCCATTGTTGCCGCTGTTTCTCGGTCCCGTACATGGCGAGAATTTCCATATTGCCGGTGTCGGGAGCCGAGCAATTGATGGCTTCGTTACCGATGATGGATCGACCGACGACCTCGGCCAGCGGCGCGTACTCCAGATTGGTGAGTCCGGCGCCGAGGCCGTCGTGGGTCATGAACAGATTCCACAGACCTGATTCGCGGGCCTTGATCTGCAGATCTCGCATGACTTGCGGCTGCTCATGAGGGTTGGCGTTCGCCGCGATCTGGGCGTCGAATACCCGCTCCGCGGGATAGACGTACTCGTCCATGAAGGATTCGAGCTTGCCGAGCAGTTCCTGCGTGCGGGGGGAGTAGGAGAAATCCACTGTGCGGCTCCTGAACTGGTGCGATCGATATCAACCGGCGAGTAGCGCGGTCCCGGTCTCGATCAGGCGGTTGATGGTAGCGGGCAGCTTTTCCTGGTCGGGGTCGTAGTGCCGACCTTCGCGGTGTCGGCGCAGGTTGTGGCCCATGATCGCCGCCATCTTGAGTCGCCCAAGCGCGTCGAACCATGTCATATCGGTGAGTGCGGTCCCGCCGCCGACGTAGCGGTCCACCAACTCCTGCGCCGAAGGCAGTCCGGACACCTCCCGGCCGACGCCCGGAAAGTTGCCGCCGTCGGCGAAGACGAGGAACCAGCCCAATTCGACCCGAGGGTCGCCGGCGCTCCAGATCTCCCAATCGATCAACGCGACCGGCTCGACGCCGGCGGAGATGATGTTTCCGAGGCGGTAGTCACCGTGCACCAGTGTCGGTGTGATCGGTTCGGGTGTGGTCCGGCCGAGCAACTCGAGCAGCCGGTTGCCACCGGCGACGAGGTCGGGTGGGACGGCGCCGAGGGTGCGCGCCCAGCGTGCCAGCTCGGCGTCCGGCGTGAGCGGTGCTTGTACGCCGGGCACGGTGCGCGGATCTATCGCGTGCAGGCGCGGCAGAATCTCTGCGGCACGCAGCATTCGGGCCGCGGCCAAGCCGGGTTCGACGGCCGGATCGTCCAGTACCGGTTCCAATGCCTCCCCGGCCACGAATTCCATGGCGAACCAGGCGGGTTCGACATCGTCGGTCGCAACGATGCTCGGTACGGGAACAGCTGTGTGCGCCAATGCCGACATGATCCGGGCCTGCCGCAGCATGTCGTGTCGTCCGATAGCCTGCTGTCCTCCGGGTACGGCCTTGACCACGAAGTCACCACCGGTCGTTCGCACCCGGTACGTCAAGCCGGAATGTCCGCCGAGCAGCGGTTCGAATGCGGTGACCGACACGTCGAGGTGTGCCTGTAGTCGGGTGCGGACGCGCTGTTCCACGGTGTCACCGCGCCCCACCGAGTCGCTACGCGGTGCTGAACTCATGGGCGTGGCTCCCTCGGTAGTCCGAGTACTCGCTCGGCGATGATGTTGTGCTGAATCTCGTCGGTTCCCCCGGCAATCCGATAGCCGGGCGCACCGAGCAGGTGCTCGGCCCACGCGAAGGTTCCCCAGCGACCGGAGTCCACGGTGAGATCTCGCCCGAGCAGCAGGCGCACCACCTCGGAGGTGCGAGCCATCGTGTCGGTCGCCAGTAGCTTCCCGATCGATGCCTCCGGTCCCGGGTCCTTGCCCGCGACGACGGCGCCCGCCACCCGCATAGTGCCGATTCGCTGTAGATAGCTGCGTATCACCAGGTCGGCGACCTTGTCACGTTCGATCTCGGTCAGCTCCCGCCCGAGATGCTGTGCCAGCGCCACCGCTTGATCCGCGTTCGCCAGACCGAGGTTGCCGCCGTCGAGGCGTTCGGCGGCCAATACGGTCAGTGCTACCGGCCAGCCCTGTCCAACGGGGCCGAGCCGATAGCTGTCGTCGAGTCGGACACCGTCGAGGAAGACCTCGTTGAACGAGCTGCCACCGGTCATCTGCCGGATCGGGCGAACGGTCACCCCGGGTGTGTTCATCGGTACCAGGAAGACGGTGAGGCCGGCGTGTTTGGCTGCGGCGGTATCGGTTCGGCATACGGCTACGCCGATATCGGACACCCGTGCGCCCGAGGTCCACACTTTGTGGCCGTCCAGCGTCCACGTGCCATCGGTGGATCGGACTGCTCGCGTCCGGACCGCGGCCAGGTCGGAACCGGCCTCGGTCTCCGAAAACAGTTGGCAGGCAATGATGTCCGTGCGCAGCATGGCACGGACATAGCGTGACCGCTGCTCGTCGGTACCCCATTGCGCGATAGCGGGTGCGACCAGTTGTTGTGTCACCGAGAACATCTCGGTGCGCCGAGGCACATCGAAGTCCGTCTCGGCGCGCCGGAAAGCAAGCATGTACGACAGCGGTAGCCCGCGGCCGCCGTAGGACTCGGGCCAGTTCAGTGCGCCCCAACCCGCATCGAATTTGGCGCGCTCGTACTCGCGGATCCGGTCCGTGTGTGCGCGTTCCTCCTCGGCGTTCCAGCTCTCGAAAACGGCCACCGAATCCGAACCCGAACCCCAGACCGATTCCGCTCGCGGGGCTGCCACACTGCTCAACCATGCGACCGCCGCATCGGTGAAGCGGATGAGGTCGGGAAGTGTCTGCGTAGTCACTGCTTCACCTCGAAAAGTGTTGTCATGTCACACCGAAAGCACGGTGCAGGCGCTGATTCCGGGCGCCCCGTACACGTGCGTGAAGCCGACCCTCGGGGCTCCGGGTACCTGTCGAGCCCCGGCCTCGCCCCGTAGTTGGGTGACTATCTCGTGCACCTGGCGCAGACCGGATGCGCCGATGGGTTCGCCGTTGGCGATGCACCCACCGTCGGTATTGATCGGCAATCGTCCGCCGATCTCGGTGTCGCCTGCCGCGATCATCGACTCTTGCTCGCCGTGCTCGCAGAAGCCGCATTCGGCCATGTGCATGATCTCGGCACCGCTCTCGGTGTCCTGTAGTTGCGCGACGTCGACATCGGCGGGGGAGATGCCCGCCTGTTCGAAGGCGGCCTCGGCCGCGTCGGCGCTGACGCTGGTCGGTTCGCCCCCGCCTTGGACGGCCGGGCTGAATACTTCGAAAGAGCCGAATCGGCGGGTGCGGTGGCTGATCGCGCGCAACCGGACCGGGCGACCGCCGAGTCGCCGGACGGCGGCCTCGGTGGCGACGATGACGGCGGCCGCGCCCTCGCCCGGTGAGCAGAACATATATCGCGTCAACGGGTCGTTCACCATATCGGCGGTGGCGATCTCGTCGGCCGAGATCGCTGCACGTCGCCAGGCATTCGGGTTCAGACTGCCGTTTCGATACGCTTTTTCGGCAACTTTCGCCAAGGTCGTGCCGGAAATCCCGTATTCGCGCATGTATCGGCCGATTTTGGCGCCGAAGAACTGCGTGGTGACCATGAGCCCGGCCGAACCGTATCCCTCGGACAGTCCCCACTCGGCGGGGGTCGGATCGAAGGCTCCGCGCGGGTGTTTGTCGAATCCGACCGCCAGCGCGATTTCGGCGGTTCCGGAACGGACCGCGTTGACCGCCGAGAACAGTGCACTGCCACCGGTGGCGCAGCCATTCTTCACATTGCTGAAAGGTATTCCGGTGAAACCGAGTTCGGCGACAAGTGTGTCGGCGAGTCCCGAACCGTCGCTACCGCCGAAGGCGACCTGGATGTCGGGCCACCGCACCCCGGCATCGTCGAGCGCGGCGGCGATAGCGGTGACCGCCATCTGTCGGCCGGTGATGCCGGGCTGCCTGCCGAACTTCGACAACCCGGCTCCGATGATCGAAACTGTTTGTGTCACTGCGCTTCTCTTTGTTGTGGAACGACCGCGAACCGGGGCACCGGTGCGGTGCCGACGAGTTGCACCGGTGCCCGGTCCAACTCGGTGAAGTCGTCGCATTCGAGGATTGCTTGAATGCGAATACCTTCCGGGAGTTCGACATAGCCCACCGCGAATGGTGAAAAGCCCTCGGCAGGAGGGATATACGGTGGTGACTTCGGTGCGAACCGTTGCACCGTGTAGGCCCACACCACTCCTTGCGTGCTCAATTCCATTGCGATGGCCGTCGGCCGGACGCATCGCGCGCACATGGTGGTTGCCGGATACGCGACGGTGTCGCAGATCGTGCACCGGCTACCTGCCAGCGTCGATGGTGCGTGCTCGCCCATGTCGAAATCCTCTTCGAGTCGTACGCCTGCGGCGTCGTTCAGCGACCGACCCACTTCGGTTCGCGCTTCTCGAGGAATGCGTTCACGCCCTCGCGTGCGTCCTCGGACTGCAGGGCGTTACCGACCGCGAGATGCTCCATCACCATGAGCGATTGGATGTCCGCATCCAGACCGCGGTCGATGGTCATCTTCGTCAGCTTCATGGCGAACGGGCTCTTGTCGACGATCGGTGCGATGAACTCGGCGACCAGATCGTCGAGCTTGTCCGCCGGCGCCGCGGCGTTGATCAGATCGAAGTCCACGGCTTGCTTGCCGGACAGCAGCTTTCCGGTCAACATCAGTTCCTTGGTCTTGCGGATACCGATCATGCGGGGCAGCCGGTAGATCGGGCCCGCGCCACCGAAAAGCGCACGGCGAATGTGGAAGTCACCGATCAGCGCGTCCTCGGCGGCGACCGCGAAGTCGCAGGAGATCATCAGCTCGAATCCACCGGCGGTCACATGACCCTCGAGGACCGCCAGCGACGGCGTGTTCATCGAGTAGAGGCGGTCGCACACCTTGGCCGAGAGCACCGCGACATCCATCGCGTTGGTGCTGCCGACGTAGTTGGCCAATAGTTCGTCCAGGTCGAAGCCCGAGCAGAACGTATTGCCGCGGCCGCGTAGCACGAGGATCTTGAGCTCCGGGTCCTTATCGACCTCGACGATGATTTCGTCGAGTCGGTGCAGAAGCTCGACGGTGACGGCGTTCTTCTTGTGCGGGCGGTTGAGCCACACGCGTGCGACGTCACCGTCCTTTTCCAACACGATGTGGTCGGTGTCCACCATGTCGAACCTCTTTCTTGAACTTGAACTGGATTCAATTCAGTTTTACCCAGCGAACCGCTCCGCGTCAACAGGAGCGCTGGTGCCCTCGGCTGGGTCAGATACCGATCAGGGCGGCGATTCGCGCTCGGTGCGCACGCGAATCACCCTGTAGCGCTTCGTTTCCCATTGCCCTGCGGAAGTAGGAGTGGGCGGGGTGTTCCCAGGTGAAACCGACGCCTCCGTGCAGCTGGATCGCTTCTGCCGCCGCGTGCACGGCCGCATCGGTACATACGGCTCCGGCGACCGCGACGGCCAACGAGGCCGATCCCGGGTCCTGGGCATGAATCGCCGCCGCATAGCGGGAGGCCGATCGAGCACGTTCGAGCGTGACCAGTAGATCGGCCAAACGATGTTTGACGGCCTGGAACGAGCCGATGGGGCGACCGAACTGGTGCCGCGTCCGCGTGTACTCCACGGTCATCTCGAGCAGGCGGTCGACAATGCCGGTGTTCTCGCATGCCAGCGCCAGCGTTGCCAGCTCGCCCAGTCGCGCAGCGGTCGCCTCGGTGGTGCCGACATCGGTGAGTGCGATCGCGGGACATTGATCGAAGGTGAGATCGGCTCGGCGGCGTGTGGGGTCGAGTACTCGACGCTCGGTTCGGACGAGGTGTGCGCCGGGTTGGGTGGCGAACAGGCGGCGACCGTCCGGGCATTGCGCCGAAACGACCACGACATCGGCATTGCCGCCCACCAGGTGGGTTGTTGTGCCGCGCAATAGCCATCCGGTCGGCGTCGACTCCGCATGCACATGATCGGTGGTGGCGGATAAGGCGCTGACCGTCGCCAGCAGGCTGCCGTCGAGAACTCCGGCGAGCAGTTCCGTGTCCCGGCTCGGATCCGCCGACAGCAGTGCGTGCACGCCGAGGACTGCCGATGTGTACACGGGCTCGCAGGCGATCGCGCGGCCGCATTCTTCGAGCACGATGCCCAACTCGACCATGCCGTAGCCGAGGCCACCGCGGTCTTCGGGGACTGCCAATGTGGTCACCGACATGTCGTCGACCAGCTTTTTCCACAGCTGCGGTGAGTATCCGAGTTCGGTGGAAGCGGCCGTTCGCACCTGCTCGATTGCGCTGTGTTTGGCAAGCAGGCCGCGGATGGCCGCGCGCAGCTCCGATTGCTCCGGTCCGGGTGTCAGCGCGGGCGGATCCGTTCGAGGCCATGGCACTTCTATCGAGGGTGTGGACATCCAACCTACCTAAATTGAGTTCAGTTTGAGGACTCGAGCGTATCGCGGCGGAGCCTGGACAAGAAGGGAGATATTGAACTAAGTTCATTTCATGACTTTGGCCATCGAGGGCTACTACGCGACCTTGGACAGCGGGCGACTGGGCGCCGCGGTGGCGTTACTCGCCGAAGACGTCCAGTTCGCGATGCTGCTGCCCACCGGAGTGAACCTCGGACACGGCCGTGCGGCCATGCTCGAATACCTTCACGCCCGGCCGAAGGTGAACCGCAAGCACCGGCTGTTGCGGGTGGCCGCCGCCGACGGTGTGGAGTTCGCGTATGGCGCCGTCACCGAGAACGACGTGACGACAACCGGTTACTTCGTTGGCGCGATGCATATCGACGCCGACGGGCTGATCGATCGCTATCAGGTGTCATTCAGTGCCGAATTCGCTTTGCTGCCAACAAATTTCGATGTCGTGGGAGCGGGAGAATGACGAGTGCGGTGCCGCCAGTGCTGGCCCGGTGGTTCGAATACATGGATTCGGACGACCCCGACCGCGTACTGGGCATGATCTCCGACGACTTCGCGATGTCGGTGCAGTTTTCCACAGGTGCCGGGCAGTCCGCCGAATTCGTCGGAGACCGTGAGGGTTTGGTCGGCTACTTGGCGCAGCGTGAGAAGAGCACACTGGTCCACCACATCGACACCGGTGCGGTGGTGGGGGACCACGAGTTGGTACTCGGTCGGACAACCCGTCGCGGGGCGTTCGAGGCTTCCTTCAACGCCACCGCGCAGCTCGATGCCGAAGGCAAGGTACGGCGCCTGCTGATCGCGCGTACCCCGGAAGTGTCCTTTGCGCGCTGAGCCCGTCCCGGACCGGTGAACTGCCGGTCGCCCGCTGCGTGCGACCGTCCGGTGATCGGAGATCTGCTGGCCACCGCCATCGAGGACGGCCGGGACCTGTCCTCGATGAGCGGCATCCTGGCCGACAGCTCCTATCGTCTGCTGCGGCCCGGCCTCACTTCAGATGCCGGGCGAAGAACCGGTTCCCGGCGTCCCCCTCGAACTGCGGGACGCCGGTGTGCCCGCCCATATTGGCGTGCAGCGTCTTCTCTTTGGAGCCGAAGGCGTCGAACAGGTCCAGGGCCAGCTGCCGGTCGTTTCCTTCGTCGTCCCACTGCAGCAGGACCTGCAGCGGAATGGTGACCTGCCGGGCCTCCTCCAACATGGAGCGGGGCACGAAACTCCCGGCGAACAGAAGGGCGGCCGCGATGCGCGGCTCGACCACCGCCAGCCGCAGGCCGATGGCGATCACCCCGCCCGAGTACCCGACCGGCCCGCCGATCTCGGGCAGCGAAAGGACGGCGTCCAGGGTGGCCTGCCATTCCGGGACAGCCTTGTCGACCAGCGGGAGGATGAGCCGGTCGACGATCTCGTTGTCGACCGGCCCGCCAGCCGCCAGCGCCCGGTGCAGGTCGGTGACGGCCTGATCGGCGGCGGCCGAACGGGGCCGGTCACCGCTCCAGGGGAGCTCGATGGTGGCCACGGCGTATCCCTCCGCCACCGCCTGCCGGGCCCTGGCCAGCAGTCGCGGGTAAGCCTTGCGCAGCCCGAGGGGAGGGGGGCTGACCAGGATAAGCGGCACCGGTGCGGATGCGGATCCGGGCGTCCACAGGATGCCGGGAATCTCGCCGAGAGTGAATTCGCGCTCGAGGATGCCGTCGTCGAGGCGCTGTTCGGAAGTGAATTGCATGGTCGTGCCTTTCAGGAGTGCTCTTGAACGGCGCTCCCGGACGACCTATCGCCCGACCGTGACCCCGGAGGGGAGCACCCATGTCGATACTGCGTTCACGGGTACCACCTCCTCGTTCTCTCGCACGGCCTCTGGAAAAGTAGCAGTGGTCGCCATCGTCCGCCAACGGGTTATTGCGGAGGCTCCGTGGTCGGATGCCAGGGAGCCACTCGCTTGAAGGCAGGCTCCAGGCCTCGGGGCCCGTCGCGAAGGCGGTCACGCGCAGCCAGCAAGATCCAACGGATTCATAGCCGCTCGCTTGACAAGTGCAGCGAATGAGTAATTCCGAAGGCACGCAACTCGGCAATACCGTATGTTATGCGCCGCAACGCGTCTCGTTCGCCGAACGTGCGATAGGCGGCTGAAGTGAGATCGCGGACGATCGCTGACATTGTCCGAGATGTTGCAGGCGAGCATCGGTTCGCCGCCGCGGCCGTTGGTCGCGGTTGTCTTCGGGGCTCGATCAAACGGCGGCTCTGTCCGATTCTGCCGGCAAGCTGTTCAGCAGGGTGCGCACCATGGTTGGTACCTGGACGTCGAGTTCTGTGGGTATCGGCCGGTCGGCTGTGAGATATCGCCGCACCGCGGCGTAGGGCAGGTCGACAACGGTGAGAACGATTGTTGCCGTGGACAATCCGGTTTCGGTGCGTATCGAGTGGACCAGTTCGCGGATGGCCGCATCCCACCGGGCCGACTCGCTGGCGCGCTCCGCACGCGCGGTGGCGGGCCAGCTCTGGGGCGCGAAGTGGTGGACACCCGCGAGCAGGACCTGCGCATCGAGCGGGCTGCTCCGGCACCACCGCACGATGTGGCCTGTGATCACGGCGGCGGCCTCGATCGGATCGTCCACGTCGAACAGGACGTAGGCGTCCCGATGTAGGTGCCCGACGGCCCTGTTCCACAGGGCAGCCAGCAATGAGGGCCGGTCGGCGAAGCGATGGTAGACCGACCCGCTCGGTGCACCCGATTCCCGGATCACACCGGACATCGTGACGCCAGCCGGACCCTGCGCAGCAAGCAGCCGCGCAGCAGCGTCGAGGATCGCCGCGGTGTCGTGTACGAATCTCACCACGCTGTAGAGACTACTCTCTAGAGATCATTGTAGAGTGAAGTCTCTACAGCGAGGAGAGGCCGACCATGACCATCACCACCGAAGACGTCTACCGACTTGCTCCATTCGTCCGCACCCTCGGAGTGGAGTTCACCGAACTCACACCCGCCGCAGTCACGGCCCGCCTCACCCACACCGTCGAGCTGTCGACAACAGGGGGTGGCCTGCACGGCGGTGCCCTGATGGGGTTGGCCGATGCGGCCGCGGCGGTCTGCGCGGTCCTCAATTCCGCCGCGGGGGCGCTGCCCGCCACAACCGATTCGACGACGCATTTTCTGCGTCCGGTCCGCGGAGCGGCGCATGCGGTCGCCGAGCCGATGCGCATCAGCCGCAATGCGGTGGTGGTGGGTGTGCAAATCGCCGACGAATCCGGCGACCTGTGCGTCCATGTGATCCAAACAGTGCAGACACGCGTTCCGCACGCAGCGGCCTGAGGCCGAAAGATCGGTGATCCGAGCCACGGCTCAGGAGCAGGGCATGAATCGCGGCTACCACGGGTGACCGGCTCGCCTTTCGGACCGCGCCTTGTCAGGCGATTCGGTCATTGATGGCCGAGTATCCGGTGTGGCGGCATGGTCGGGTGTCCGGTGTGGAGGGCGAGCGACCGTTGGCGTAGGTGCCGAACGTCTACGCCTCGCCAGACCGGCGAGTCTCATGAACCTCTTTGTAGGGCTAGGGGTTCGAGTGCCCTTAGCTCCACTGAATGGCGAAGCCACAGGTCATTGGCCTGTGGCTTCGCTGTTGTGTGGCATTGTGCGAACACCCTGCGGCGGTTCGGTCATCGACGAGCGGCGTTTGTGTCCGAGCGGTCCGAGGTCGTCAAGGCCCGACACACTCCGGGTGGTCGGTCCATGTAGCGAGGGGAGACGCACGCTCATACCGAATTACGCGCATTCTGTGGGACGGTCGGAGTGCGTCGACGGATCTCTGTCGTCCACGCAAATCAGTGGTGGATCGCCTCACCGAGCCGTGGCAGGACGAGTTGTTTCCGGCTGCGCTCCACGGCGATATCGAATTCAGGTCGCTGGCATGGCGGTGGGCCATCGAGGAGGTCGCCTAGTCGCTTCCGACGCGCTCGAGATTGCAAGATTCTCAATACTCGTTCAACAGAGCAGAGGGGGGAAAGGTGACCGGTAGAGCTGCCAAGGACCGGTGGAAGGGGCCAGGCCGCCAGGTCGGTGCGTCGGCCGGTATGGCGAGCCGGATCTCGGGCAGCGCATCGAGAAGCTGATCGATGGCGTTTTGAGCGATCAGGTAGGCCAGCGACTGCGCGGGGCAGGCGTGTGGGCCGATGCCCCACGCCAGATGCGAGCGATTGCCTGTGCGATTCTCGGTCCGGAT
>NZ_JBFAWD010000026.1:0-98790 GCF_040680135.1 Nocardia sp. NPDC052112
CCAGCCAACAACCCCGCACCCATCCCCACCCACTGACTCCCCTGCCCCGGAAAAACAAACGCCACCCGACGCGGCACCACACGACCCGACACCACGGCAGCCTCTTCCGAGGTCTGCGCCGCCGGATCGGCCAGTGCGGCCAGCGCGACACCCATCGCGTCGGCGTCGTGTCCGATCACCGCGCCCCGCCAGTCCAACGCCGTGCGCGAATGGATGAGCGAATACGCCACATCGGCGGCGTCACCGGCCGGATGTCCGGCCAGCCACTCCTGCAATCGAACAGCCTGCTGCCGCAACGCTTCCGGGCTCTGCCCGGACAACACCCAGGTCACCGGGCGGTCGGCGCCGGCCACACCCGCATCACCCGCGACCGGCGCCGGCGCCTCCTCCAGAATCACATGTGCGTTCGTGCCACCCATTCCGAACGACGACACGCCCGCCCGGCGCTGTGCCGCGCCCGGCCAGTGCTCCGTCGCGGTCTGCACCCGCAATCGCAGCGCTTCGAGTGGAATCTGCGGATTGGCGGTGTGAAAGTTCAAGCTGGGCGCCAGTTCCCGATGCCGCAGGCTCAGCACGGTCTTGATCAGGCCGGCGATCCCGGCGGCACCCTCCAGATGCCCGATATTCGTCTTGACCGAACCGACGGCCAGCGGTGCGCTCCCGGACCGCCCGGCGCCATAGATCTCGCCGAGGGCCCGCGCTTCCACCGGATCGCCCGCGGGTGTACCGGTTCCGTGCAACTCCACATAATCCACCGACGCGGGTTCCACATCGGCGGCCGCCAGCGCGGCCCTGATCACCGCGGTCTGCGCGGACACACTGGGCGCGCTCAGCACTTGACGCTCGTTGCCGCTGTTGATAGCACTGCCGCGGATCACCGCGTAGACCCGGTCACCATCGGCGACCGCGCGCGCCAGCGGCTTGAGTACGACGATGCCGCCGCCTTCGCCGCGAACCGTGCCGTCCGCACGTTCATCGAAGGTGTAGCACCGTCCCGACGGTGAGTGCGCGCCGAACTGCTCGTAGCGCTCACCACCCAGCGGCGACAGGATAAGATTCAGCCCGCCCGCCAAGGCCACATCACACTCGCCGCCGCGCAACGATTCACACGCCAGGTGCACCGCGACCAGCGACGAGGACTGCCCGCTGTCCACCACCATGCTCGGACCGGTGAACCCGTAGTAATTCGAAATCCGGTTGGCGGCGACGCCGCGCCCGACGCCCGACAACGAATGCCTGCCGACGCCGGGCTTACCCCTCGACGCCTCGATTTCGGCGAAATCGGTTCCGGTGCTGCCCAGGAACACTCCCGCGCGGGCACCGTCGCGATCGCGGTAGCCCGCGTCTTCGAGGGCCTCCCAGCTCAGCTCGAGACCGAGCAGCTGCTGCGGATCGATCGCACGCGCCTCATTCGGCGCCACCCCGAAGAAGTCGGCGTCGAATTCCGATGCCGAAGCCAGGAATCCGGCCTTCTCCTCGATTCGCGGGCGGTCTGCGGGAGCGGAGCCGATAGCCTCGCGCCCATCGCGCAGCAACCGCCAGAAGCTCTCGAGATCGGAAGCGCCGGGCATCCGGCACGACATTCCGACAATGGCGATCTCATTCGCGTCGACCATGATTCCTCTATCTCGCCTTATTCGATTCCAAGCATGTGTTTTTCGCGATCACGCGGTTCATCGGTTGCCCACGACGTCGCTCGCAATCGAGTGGAGCCATCGCCGAATCCCCTCTGCCGCAGCCGGTGCCGCGTCTTCGATGAGGGAGAAGTGGTCGGCGGATACGTGGATCGTGTCGCCGCGGTGCTGCCAATCCGGCACCGGCGCAGCAATATCGAGGCCCGGTAGCCCGACAGTGGCTCGCAGATTCAGCGTGGGCGCGGCAATGGACCGCGTGCCGCGCTCGCCGAAGATCCGCACATAATTGCCCATGGCGACCAGTGCGTGGTCGTCGATATCGATCAGTTCGTGACCGCGATCGAGCACCAGGCCGAGCGCGCTGGCGAAAATGGTGCCGATGAGGTCTTCACCATCCGGCGAATAGGTGTCGAGCATCGCGACACCGACCGGGCCACGACCACGCTCGTCGAGCCGTTCGGCGAGCGCGTGCGCGACCGCTCCGCCGATCGAGTAGCCGACGAGTACGAACGGATGCTCGCCCGTGGCGTTTTCGGTGACAATGGCAAGATGGTCGAGCAGCGCGTCCCAGGTCGGCGGCATCGGTTCACCGACTCGGGTCCCCGGCAGTGGCAACGCGGACACACCGAATTCGGCGCCGAGTTCGCGCGCCAAGCGGCCGAACTGGTGCGGTCCGTTGCCGACCAGGAACGACGGGATGCAGATCAGGTTGGGTCCGGCGCCGGCGCGCGACAGCAGCATGGGCGCCGAGGGGCCATTCGCGGCGGCCGGCTCATCGAAAGCGACGCTCAGTCTGGCACTTTCGATCAACAGCGGCATCGCCTCGGTCGCGTCCCCGCGCCGATGCGCCGCCATCACCAGCTCCGTCAACCGGCCACGTACTCCCGATGCGGCGGGCGGCGGCTCGTGCCGAACCTCGACGGCCCCCATCCGCGACCGCAGCAGCTGCGCGACCGCGGCGGCGGTCGGATGCTCGAACACCAGCGTCGACGGCAGAGACAGACCCGTGATGGCGCCGAGCCTGTTACGGAACTCGACGCCGCCCAACGAGTCGAATCCGAGTTCGGCGAACGGCACATCCACGGCCACCGCAGCGGCCGACTTGTGTCCGAGGACGACGGCGGCCAGCGAGCGTATCTCCTGGAGGATGACCTCGTAGTGATCGTCCTCGGGCAGCATCTCCAAACGCTGTGCCAGCGAGCCGGGTTCGCTGCCGGGCTGCGCTGCCACGGGCGCGCGCACGATCTCGCGCAGCACCGGCGGCAGCACGCCGGAGCGAGCGAGCGATGCGAGCGCGTCCCTATCGAGCGACGCGGTCATCAGCAGCGAGTGGCCGGTGGCCAGCGCCTTGTCGAACATCGCCAATCCCGGCTCGGGGGTGATGGGTAGCAGCCCGAGCCGGGTGCGAATACGGCGGGCTATGTCCTCGGTATCCTCCCGATCGAGCACGCCTGCCATACCGAGCGTCCACAGCCCCCACGCCAGCGAGTGCGCGGGCAGGCCGGTTTCGCGACGACGATGCGCGAGTGCGTCGAGGAAACGGTTCGCGGCCGCGTAGTTGCCCTGGCCCTGACCACCGAGTAGCGGGGCGGCGGAGGAAAACAGCACGAACGCCGACAGGTCGTGATCCCGGGTGAGTTCGTGCAGATGCAGTGCCGCATCGACTTTCGGCCGCATGACGCGGTCGATCTGCTCGGTGGTCAGCGTCTCGACGGTGCCGTCGTCGAGTACGCCGGCGGTGTGGATCACGGCGGTCAGCGGGTGTTGCTCCGAGATGGTCCGCAGCAGATCTCGCAGCGCATCTCGGTCGGCGACGTCGCAGGCGGCCACCCGGACCTGCGCACCCGCGGCCTCGAGATCGCCGACCAGATCCGCGGCGCCCGGGGCATCCGGTCCCCGCCGGGAAACCAGCAGCAGGCTCCGAACGCCATGTGCCGCAACCAGATGTCGCGCCGTCAGCGCACCCAGACCTCCGGTGCCACCGGTGATCAGAGCCGTCCCGCCGCCGAACGAGACCGGTGCCGCATCCGGCGCGGCGGCCCGTATCAGCCTGGGTACCAGTAGCGTGTTGTCACGTGCTGCCACCTGCGGCTCACCGAGATCCGCGGCTCGCACCACCGTGCCGGATGTCACCGCGGTGGCGTCGTCGTGGTCGATCTGGACGACCCGGCCGGGATGTTCCGACTGCGCACACGCGATCAGACCGGATACTGCCGCTGCCGCAGGATCACACAATTCGCCCGGTATTTCCGCGGCGTTGCGGGTCACGACGACCAGCGTGGATTTCTCGGATCGTTCGTCGGCGATCCAGTCCCGGACCATCGTCAGCGCCGCATCGACGCGCAGCCGGGCCACCTGGGCGGCATCACCCGTCGCGGGGACGTCCTCACAGTGCCAGACGACGATCTCGGGTACGGACGGCATTGCGAGCAGAGCGTCCAGATCCGGGTGTGCCTCGACGCCCGGCATCGTCGTGGAGCCCAATACCGCTACCGCACAACGATTCACGGAGATCGAGGTGGATACCGGAGTCCACCGGAGGGTGTAGAGCGGGTGCGAGGTTGCGCGATCACGGCGCAGGGTGCGGGCATCGACCGGGCGCGCGACGAGGGTGTCGACGGCCACTACGGGTAGACCGTGCGTGTCGGCGGCATCTACTCGGATGGTGTCGTGGGTGCGGGCGACCCGCACCCGCAGGGCCGTGGCTTCCTCCCGGTAGACGCGCACTCCGGCGAACGAGAACGGCAAGGGCACCCGGCCGTTGCCGGTATCGGCGAGACGGTCGATCGCGGTGTGGAAAGCGGCGTCCAGCAAGGCCGGGTGCACCCGGAACCGCCGCGCGTCCGCGTTCTCGGGCAACGACAGCTCAGCGAACACCTCGGCACCGCGCATCCACGCGGCGCGCACACCCCGGAATGCCGGGCCGTATCCGAAACCCATGTCCGCCAACCGCTCGTACAGCCGCGCCGAGTCCACCGGTTCGGCGCCCGTGGGCGGCCACACCCGTCCGTCCCACACCGCGTTCGCCGCGCCGGCCACGGGCGCCAGCACCCCTGTCGCGTGCGCGACCCACTCCGCGCCGTCGGAATGCTCACCGGACACCCTGGAGTGCACGGCGAACCGACGCCTGCCCGCGCCATCGGCGGGCTCGACACCGAGCTGAATATCGACCGCGGTGTCGTCCGGCAGCAGCAGCGGCGCTTCCAGCAGCAGTTCCTCGACGACCTCGGCGCCGAGCCGAGTGCCGGCGGTCAACGCCAGTTCCACGAATCCGGTCCCGGGCAGCAACACCGAGCCGAAGACCGCGTGATCGGCGAGCCACGGGTGGGTCCGCAACGACATCCGTCCGGTGAACAGCCATTCGTCCCTGCCCGCCACAGAGACGACGCCGGTCAGGATCGGATGATCCGACGACACCGCGGAGGCATCGGCGGCGAGCGGCTCCAACCAGAACCGCTGACGCTGAAATGCGTACGTGGGCAACGACACCCGGTGCAGCGGACGGCCCGCGAAGATCGGCTGCCAATCCACCTCGGCGCCGCAGGCGTGCAGCTGCCCCAGCATCGTCACGTACTGCGTCACTTCGTCGACCGAACGCCGCGCCCCGGCGGCAACCATCGCCGCCGCCTCGACCGCCGGATATTCGGCCAGGCACTGGCGAGTCATGGATGCCAGCACCGCATCCGGGCCCACCTCCACAAATCGCCGCACCCCGGCCGCGACGAGGGCATCGACGCCGGGCGCGAATCGCACGCCGCCGCGTACCTGCTGCACCCAGTACTCCGGATCGGTCACCTCGGCACCGGCGACACCGCCGGAGATGTTCGACACCACCGGGACGGTCGGCGATCGATATGCCAGACCCGCTGCCACGGAACGGAATTCGTCGAGCATCGGCTCCATCAACGCCGAATGGAACGCGTGACCGACCCGCAATCGCGATGTCCGCACGCCCGCGTCGGACAGCTCGCGCTCCGCCGCTTCGACGAGGTCGGCAGCGCCGGACAGCACCACCGACGAAGGGCCGTTCACAGCCGCGACCGATAACCGATCACCGTGTACCGCAACGAGTTCGAGCGCTTCCTTTTCGGTCAGGGCGGCCGCGAGCATCGCGCCGCCGGCCGGCAACGCACCCATCAAGCGGCCCCGCGCCGCCACCAGCGCACACGCGTCCGCCAGCGACCACACCCCCGCGACGTAGGCGGCCGTCAGCTCGCCGATCGAATGTCCGGCCAGCACATCCGCGGTCACGCCGAACGACCCCATCAACCGGAACAACGCCACCTCGAACGCGAACAACGCGGGCTGCGTCCACTCCGTCCGATCCAGTGCGACATCGGCCGCGCCGACCCCCGGCGGCCGTGTCGCAGCGCTGCCGGAGAACATCACCTCCCGCAACGACCCGCCGAGATGGGGAGCGAACTCGGCGCAGACCTCGTCCAACGCCGTCGCGAAAACCGGGAAGGCCGCATAGAGCTCCGCCCCCATCCCCACCCGCTGAGCTCCCTGCCCAGTGAACAGAAATGCCGTCCCACCCGCGACGGACGCACCGGCCGCCGAGGATCCCGACGCCAGGTCCGCCAACTCCGACGCCAGCTGTTCGCGATCGCGACCCACCACCACGGCGCGCCGGTCCCATTGCGTCCTGTTCTCGATCAGCGACGACGCCACACTCCACAGGTCCGCATCCGGATTGTCGAGCAGCCACTGCCGCAACCGATCCGCCTGGGCGCGCAGCGCCGCATCGGACTTGGCCGATACCAGCAACGGCAGCACATCCGCCGCGGCAGCGGGGATCGCGGCGGTCTCCTCGACCGGCGAAGGGACGGACGCGGGCGCTTCCTCCACGATCAAATGAGCGTTGGTGCCGCTGATCCCGAACGAGGACACCCCAGCCCGCCGCACCCGCTCACCCGCGAGCCAGGGCTCCGCCTCGGTCAGCAATCGCACCGATCCCGCCGACCAATCCACATGCGGCGACGGCTCACCCACGTGCAGCGTCCTGGGCAGCATTCCGTGCCGCAACGCCTGCACGACCTTGATCACCCCGCCCACGCCCGCGGCCGCTTGCGAATGCCCGATATTCGACTTCAGCGACCCGAGCCGCAATGGCGCGCCGCGACGCTGTCCGTATGCGGAGATCAACGCCTGTGACTCGATCGGATCACCCAGCGGCGTTCCCGTCCCGTGCGCCTCCACCACATCCACATCCGCCGGCTCGAGTCCGGCAGCTGCCAGCGCGGACGCGATCACCCGCTCCTGCGACGGACCGTTCGGCGCGGTCAAACCATTGCTCGCACCATCCTGATTCACCGCCGATCCGCGAATGACGGCCAGAATTTCGTGCCCGGATCGCCGCGCGTCCGACAACCGTTCCAGCACCAGCACGCCCACGCCCTCGGACCAGCCCACCCCGTCCGCGCCGGCCGAGAACGACTTGCACCGCCCATCACGCGACAAGCCCCGTTGCCGCGAAAACTCCACGAACAGCGACGGTGTCGACATCACGGTCACACCGCCGGCCAGCACCAGGGACATCTCCCGGCGGCGCAGTGCCTGGGCGGCCAGATGGATCGCCACCAGCGACGACGAGCACGCCGTGTCGACCGTCAGCGCCGCACCTTCCAGCCCCAGCGTGTAGGCCACTCGCCCCGACACCACACTGCTCACCGATCCGGTGCCCGCGTGCCCCTCCGCTGCCGGGCCGGCGGCCTTGGCCGTGTGCTCGTAGTCGGTGTACATCACTCCGGCGATCACGCCGGTGTCGCTACCTCGCAGCGAGGTCGGGTCGATACCGGCGTCTTCCAGGGCTTCCCACGAGGCCTCCAGAAACAACCGCTGCTGCGGATCCATCGCCGCCGCCTCACGCGGGCCGATGCCGAAAAACCCCGCATCGAAATCACCGGCGCCGGAAAGAAAACCGCCCTCGCGCGTATACACCTTCCCGAACCGGTCCGGATCGGGATCGAACAATCCCGCCACATCCCAGCCCCGGTCGGCCGGGAATTCCCCGATCGCGTCCGAGCCGGAGGCGACCAGATCCCACAGTTGCTCCGGCGACTCGACACCGCCCGGATACCGGCAGCTCATGCCCACGATCGCAATGGGCTCGACGCTCTGCTCCCGCAGTCGGGTGAGCTCGTCGCGACTCGACATGAGCTCCACGGTGACCTTTTTGAGGTACTCCAACATCCGGTCGGACGAGTCACCAGTGTTCGTGTCCACGTTCACATCCAGGGGTAGATCGGGGTTGCCGAAGACGCCGGAAGAATTCCGGCGCTATCGGCCAGGGGATACCGACGCCGTCGTCGAGCTTCGAGTGGCGGAGCGGTGATTCGGCGAATCGGCGGCAGACGGCCGGTGGCGTTACGGCTGAATCCAGCCGTCGTGACTGCCCTCGGCAACGTTGGGCGGGGGCGAAGCGACGGATCCGCTCGCAGACCGCCTACGGTACCGGTCCCCGTCCGAGCATGCGGGCACCAATTCCCGGCCGCTCCATGACGTGCGAAAGTTCGCCGAGGCCGATCGACACGAACTGGACGTTTGCTTTTTTCCGGCGCACAGTGCCGCCATCGCTATGTCCCTCATCGACACCTCTCACACTCCCGACGCCAGCCGACTCACAACAATGTCGCCGACTGCCACCGTTCATACCCTTTTCGCATCGCCGCTCCGGTCAATCAATGGCCGTTAATTCGAAGCCTCATTCAGCAGAAATCGGCCGCGCACCGCGATACGACCCGAGTATCAAGCGTTCCCAACGATGGGAATAGACGCTGGGAGCCACACATGCCAGATCCCGCTCTCCACACGGACAACCGCCCCCAACACGAAACGAACCGATCATGAAGTCCGCTGATGAGCGACTTCCCACTTCGCGTCGGCTCCCTCCGCTCACGGGGAACAGGGGAGGTCCAGGCGCTCGAATGTTGCCGCTCGAGACGCCGTGCACATGCGGTCCGGTACCGCCTGCGTGCGGCAGGACATTTGCGGAAATATACTCAGAATTAACAAAGAATTAGGAATTCTCGCCGCCGACACGACACTTGCGCGCGACGACGAAAACAGCTGAGCGCGACGGACATTACCGACACCATCGCACGTCCGAAAACGGTTTCCGACGATGGCGACCGACGCCCACCGAACAACTCCCATCCCCATCAAGTCTCCGGACCTACCGTGAGATTCGAATCCCGGTATGTTGATCGCGAAGCGCTCGCCTGCGAATCTTGCCTGTTTGCGTTTTGGGCAACTTTGCGACAATGGCCACGGTCTTGGGCCTCTTGCAGGAGTGAACGCACCTTTGCGCGGACCTTCCGCGCCGAGACCGGTACCACTCCAGCATATTTCATCGAGAACCTGCGACTCGAGGCAGCTCGCAGACTGCTGGAGAGCACCGACCTCACCGTCGACGCGATTGCCCGCACGGTCGGTTACAAGCATGGCAAGACACTGCACCGGGTGATCGCCCGGCGGCTGTCCACCACCCCCGACGTCTACCGCCAGCAATTTGCCTCGACCACTGCCGCGCATACCCAACTCAACCTTGCGTCAGCAGAATTATCCAGCCATCGGGACCCTCATGTGTCCCGGCCGTGCGGAGCGGCGCGATCGGGTCGATTCCGGTGTGCACGAGCAGGTTCGGCGGAGTTCAAGCGCATCACCCTGGGCCTATGAGCAGGCAGGACTGCCAACGACGTGCCAAACTTGTTGTAGCACTTCACAGCTGGTCGCGCCGTGGAACGACTTCGTAAGTGAAGATCAGCGCGCTGTTCGGGCTCCTATGGCGCTAACGTTGCCATGGCGTGCCGTGAACAGGCTGATTCCTGCGCCTCGTGCGCAGGCTGAACAGGTGCTCGCGGCGCGGTCAATCCGTCAATCGCACAAAGGGATTCCCATGCCCATCGAACCAGACGAACGCCTCGGCATACGCGGGCAAACCAATGCTGTGGTACACGCTCTGATCACCAGCGTTGTCAGTGTGTTCGCACTGATAGTCGTCGTCGTGCTCATCTCGAATGCGCTCGGCCTGGGTGAGGAAGAGTCGGAATCGACTGCGGCGAATACAACGAGCAGCTCAGCCCCTACCGCGCCGCTGACAACACCGGCCACGGCGCCGGCGTCCCTGTCGGATCCGCGATGCGCGCCAGCGTCGGAAAATACCGTCGCGCAGGTGCAAGCGGGCCTCACCATGGATGGCTACCGGCTCGCCAATGCCACGGTGATCATTGACGGTCGTCTCACGTTCTTCGGCGCGACGACCCTCGACGCATCTGGACAGATGGAAGAACGTTCGGACGTGTGGATCCTGCGCGACCACGTCGTCTTCGCCTCCACCGGAGGCGCACGGAGCAACTCGCAGTTCCCGAAAGCCTCGTCGGCGCCGCTGAGTATTTCGCCGGGAGACGAGCGGGTGCGAGCCGTGGACGGCTGTGTAGTGGATGCGACGCGCAAAAGCTGATGCCCTGTGGGCGCGACGAATCGGGCGAGCTCGCAGCGAGGGGTAGACCGAGAATCGGAGTCGTCGAGGCCAACCGATGAGGGAGACCAATTCTTGCGTGCCACGCAAGTATTCATTGTCAATGTTGCGCTGCAGATCATCCCTTGGTGGGGCAAGACTGATCCTCAGGAGTTCTCGACAGCGGATGTGCCGCTCTCGACGAGACAACCGATCGGTCGCGCCACCCCTCACCGGACAGGTGCCGGCTGCCACCCCACCAGGACAGGAGCCCAGTCATGCCCAGAATCGTGCGTCCGACCGCCTACGGCACGCCCGATGTGCTCGCCGTGACCGAGGTGCCGACTCCGCGCGCGGCCGCCGGCGGCGTGGTCGTCGAGGTCCGGGCCGCGGGGGTCAACCCGATCGACTGGAAGCTCTACAGCGGCACTTTCCACGCCGTGGACGACGACCACAAGGACGCCGCCGGGGTCGCCGCCTCGATGCCCTCGATCGGTCTGGAGTGCGCGGGCGTCGTCATCGAGGTCGGTGCGGATGTAACCGGTGTGCGGGTCGGGGACGAGGTCATCGTGTACCCCGTGACGGCCGCCTACGCCGACTACGTCACGGCCCCGGCCACGTCGATCTTCACCAAGCCCGCGGGGATCGGGTGGGCACAGGCAGGGTCACTGATGCTGACCGGCACCACCGCCGTCCACGCACTGCACGCCGCCGGTGTGGGTGCGGGCGACACGGTGCTCGTCCACGGCGGGGCCGGCGGGGTCGGCCTGATGGGCGTGCAGCTGGCCACCGCTGCGGGTGCCACGGTGATCGCCACCGCCGCCGAGCGCAACCACGCACTGTTGCGCGAGCTCGGCGCCATCCCCGTCGGCTACGGCCCTGGGCTCACCGACCGGGTGAACTCCGCCGCGCCGCAGCGCATCACCGCCGCAGTCGATTTCGCCGGTACCGACGAGGCGCTCGACGTTTCGCTGGAGCTGGTGGCCGACCGCACCCGGATCGCCTCGATCGCCGGGTCGCCGCGACGCGCCGCGGCCGGCATCAAGCTGCTCGGCTACGGGCCGGGGCAGGACGCGGGCACCGAAGTCCGCGGCGCCGCCCGCGGTGAACTCGTCGAGCGGGCCGGGTCCGGGGCGCTGCGCGTCATCGTCGATACCACCTTCCCGCTCGCCGAGGCCGCGAAAGCCCACGAGGTCGGCATCGCCGGACACGCACCCGGCAAGCTCGTGCTGATTCCCTGAGAACCGTAGGTCACCCCGTACTCGGAAATCGGTATCGCTCGGAAGCCGTAAGAATCGGAGCGCAGCTTTCAAGTCAGGGTCTTCGCGTGGACCAACGCCGAACACGAACACCGCTCGCGTGCGCAATCGCTGGGATCATCCTCGCCCGCGCCGTCGGCGCGGCGCTACCTGACGATCGACATGGCTCCGGACCGACAACCGCGGCGCTATGCCGCTGCGGCGCTGCAGTCGCGGCGATACGGGACGTGCGGATGCGGCAGCAGGCGAGAGGCCGAACCGCGATGAGTTCGCTACCCGTCAAGGGTTGGCGCTGGCGACCTGGGTGGTGGCGGGTATTGCGCGCGCCACGATCGTGCGCACCAGTTCGGCGGCCCGCTGCTCATCGAAAATGCCTGGGAGGGTGAGCCGTTCGAGGATGAGCCAGTTCAGGGCGAGGTAGAGCATTACCACGGCGTCCTCGTCGCCGGGCAACTCCGACTCCCGATAGTTGCTGATATTGAAGTCCAGATCCGCGCGCACCCGCTCGGTCAGCAGTGCTTGCAGTTCGGGGCGCCGGGTGGCCTCCAGCCGCAGTTCGAGGATCGCGAGATAGCCGGTGCGGAAATGGTAGACCCGGTCGACCACCTCGGTCATGAGTTCGGTCATGGTCTCGCGAGTTTGCGGTCCGCGCGATTTCGCCACGGCATCGTCGCTGGGGATCAGCCGCTCGTAATAGCGGTTCCCGACCTGGACAAGCAGTGCGTCCCGGTTGGGAAAGTAATTGGAGGCGGTTCCGGCGGGCACTCCCGCCTCCTGATCGACCGCCCGGAAGGTCAGTCCGCGGGCCCCTTCGCGGGCCAGGACCTCGATCGATGCATCCAGCAGAGCCTGCCGGCGTTCCGGATTCGTACGCACCACTTGACACCACTCCATCTGTAGTACTACGGTTCAAATCACTTCGTACAGAGTACTACATTCGAGGCGGTATGGATGCGGAAGCTTGTCTACTACGTGGCGGTCTCCCTCGACGGCTACATCGCGGGTCCGCAGGGAGAATTCGACTTCTATCCGATGTGTGAGGACATGATGGCCTGGATCAACGAGCGCTATCCGGAGACGGTGCCGACGCCGATCCGCGAGTCCGTCGGCCTGCCCCTCGACACACCGAACAAGACCTTGGACACCCTGGTCATGGGCCGCGGCACCTACGAACCGGGCCTCGCGCTCGGCTCCACCAGCCCGTACGACCACCTGAAGCAGTACGTCTTCTCCAGCACCCTTGCGCCGGTGGACAACCCGCAGGTGGAGGTCGTCGACACCGATCCGGTCGAGCTGGTCCGGCAACTGAAGAAGGAAGCGGGCCTGGCCATTTGGCTCTGCGGCGGTGGCAAACTGGCCGGTCAGCTCCTCGGCGAGGTCGACCAGCTGATCATCAAGAGCTACCCCGTGATCGCGGGCGACGGCGTCGGGGTCTTCACAGGCAATTTCGAGCCGACGCAATTCGAGGTCACCCAGCGCGCGGAGTTCAGCAGCGGCGCACAGGTCACCTGGTTCGACCGCGCCTGATCCGGTGCAATCCCGCCGGAGTTCCGGCAACCCTGGCTTCACGCGCTTTTCGAAAGGCGGTACCGATATGCGAAAGCAACGCAGCACCTTCCCCACCCAGAGCAACCAGCAGCGCTTCGTGACTCGCCCCGTGCCTCCGCGCACGGTCACCAACTCCAAGGGCGGGTGGCCCCGGCACGGCAGGTACGGGGCGCGGTAGCGCAGACCGGCGACCTGGGGTATCCGAATAATCGTTTGCCACGGCCGGAATCGGCCGGAATGGGAGTAGAAATGCATACCGACGTAATTATTGTGGGCGCGGGCCCGACCGGCCTGATGCTGGCCGCCGAGCTGCGTCTGGCCGGAGTGCGGCCGCTGGTGCTGGAGCGGCAATCGCAGCCGCGGGACACCCCCAAGGCCGGTGGTCTCGGCGGGCAGATCCTGGAGCTATTGCGCTACCGGGGCTTGCTGGATCGGTTCGAAGCGGCCTGCACCGATCCGATTCCGGCTCCACGGTTCCCGTTCGGCGGTGTCCATGTGGACCTCACCCAGCTGGCCGAATCCCCGATGCACGCCCTGCCGCTGCCACAACAGCAACTCGAGCGACTGCTCGGCGAACACGTCGGCGAGCTCGGCGTCGATATCCGTCGCGGACACCAGGTGCTGGATGTGCGGCAGGACGCCGACACGGTCACCGCGGAGGTCGGCGGGCCGGACGGGCTGTACCGGGTGACCGCCCGCTATCTGGTGGGCTGCGACGGTGCGCGCAGCCGGGTTCGTGACCTGGCCGGGATTCCGTTCCCCGGCACCGTATATCCAGAGGTGAATCGGCTGGCCCAGATCACCGTGCCCGATTCGGTGACCCGGCTCGACAACGGCGACCTGGAGGTTCCCGGGTTCGGAACCATCCGTGCAGGTTTCACGCGGACCGACCGCGGTCTGTTCGGGATGGGGGTTTCGCCTACGTCGGCGGTGCTGTCTGTCTACACGATCGAGGACGAGACCGTCGAATACGACGATGACGTGCCGATGACCGTGGCCGAGCTACAGGCCAGCATCCGCCGCGTGCTCGGCGCGGATCTGCCTGTGGCGCACACGCATCGGCTGTCGCGCTTCACCTTCAAGGCCCGCCAAGCCGAACGCTATCGCGCCGGTCGGATACTGCTCGCCGGTGATGCGGCCCATTTGTTTCCCGCCACGGGCGTGGCACTCAACGCCGGAATGCTCGACGCGGTCAATCTGGCATGGAAGCTGGCCGCCGACGTCCACGGGTGGGCGCCCGACGGCCTGCTGGACACCTACCACGAGGAACGCCACCTGGCCGCGGCGCGCACGATGCTGCACACCCGGGCACAGGTCGCGCTGCGCCGCGGGCACGACCCGGCCGCCGAAGCACTGCGGGCGGTCTTCCAGGAACTTCTCACCGACGAACAGCCCTTGCAGCGCATGGCAGCCCTCATCGCCGGTGCCGATATCCGCTATCGGCTGCCCAACCCCAACAACCACATCTTGACCGGAACCTTCGCACCCGACCTCACCCTGCACACCGACGACGCGACAACCAGCATCGCCGAACTCATGCACGGCGCACGGCCCATCCTGCTCGACCTCGCCGACCGCGCGGACCTGCGCGATGCCGCCCGAGACTGTCGGCATCGCATCGACATCCGCACCGCCAAAGCCGAAAACCGCCGAGCCGATGCCCTCCTGATCCGCCCGGACGGCCACATCGCCTGGGCCGCAACCATCGACGAACCCGCCGACACTGCCGAGGACGGCCTGCGAGCAGCGCTGTCGTACTGGTTCGGCACATCCGAGGCGACAACGATCCCGACCGGCGATTGACCTTCCTACCGACCGCCTGCCGGGAATGCTCCGCATCCTGAAACCCCGGCAAGCACGGCTCCTCGGCGACAAGCGGCCGACCGCGGTGTCGCCATTCAGCCGGATGATGCCGGGGTGGACTTCGTGGACCGATTCATAACTCTGGGGTTATTTATGGAGCTACGCGACATCGAGATCTTCCTGACGTTGGCCGAGGAACTGCACTTCGGACGCACCGCCGAACGGCTGCACGTGTCTCAGGCCCGCGTCAGCCAGGCCATCCGCAAACAGGAACGACGCCTCGGTGTGGCACTGGTCGAACGCACCAGTCGGCGGGTGAGCCTGACAACGGTCGGTCGGCGTCTCCGGGAAGACCTGCAGCAAGTACACGACCTGCTCCAGGAGGCACTCGCCCGCGCCGAAGCAGCCGGGATCGGCGCGGGCCAGACGCTGCGGATGGGCGTATTCGGCCACGCCGGACACGAACTGCGGCCGCTCATCGACGCGTTCCGCACCCGCTATCCGGGCAGCGATGTCCAGTTCGGCGAGATCAACGGCAGCGACCCGTTCACATCGCTGCGCACCGGCGTTCACGACGTGAATGTGCTGTGGCTGCCCGTCCTCGAACCAGACCTCACAGTCGGACCCACCGTGCTCACCGGACGCCGCGTGCTCGCCGTGTCGGCCGACCATCCGCTGGTCGAGCGGGGCATCGCAGCCCTGGAGGACCTCGCCGACAACCACGTCGTCGACCTCGGCCCCGACGCACCGGAGTACTGGGTCGCGTCCATGGTCCCCACTCGTACACCGCACGGCCGCCGCATCCCGCGCGGGCCGACGGCGCGGACCTTCCATGAACTTCTTTCCCTGGTCGCCACCGGCCATTGCGTCCACCCGCTCGGCGAGATCGCCGCCCGCTACAACAACCCCCCTGGCATCGTCTTTCTGCCCATGCCCGACGCCCCTCCCCTCGAATGGGCGCTGACCTGGCGCTCGGCCGCCGATAGCGCGGCTGTTCGCGCGCTGGCCCGAACCGCCGCCGACCTCGGCCCCATCGCCCTGTGACGACCGATCGCCGATAACCGTCGAGTAATCGACCGTTATCGGATCTCGGCCGCGCGCACGCGTTACGGCAGGGCCGTGCGGGCCGGCGATCTCGCGACACCTTCGACACGGATGACATGTAAAGAATCCCCGGGCCGAGCCGGTATCGTCCGGCACGATGCGCGCGCATCCGATCAGCAGCCCGCGCGGAGGAGGATCACCGTGACCGACGCCCCACCCATGCCCACACCCAGTGCCGAGCCCGCGCCGGATCATGGTGCGGGCGTCCACGGTTCGGCGCCGCTGGCGTTGGCGGTCGGGGCACTCGGCGTGGTGTTCGGCGATATCGGGACCAGCCCGATCTACACGCTGCAAACCGTGTTCAACCCCGGTGATCCGCATCCGGTCCCGGTCAGCCGGGACAACGTGTACGGGGTGGTGTCACTGATCTTCTGGTCGGTGACGATCATCGTCACCGTCACCTACGTTCTGCTCGCCATGCGTGCCGACAACGAGGGTGAGGGCGGCATCATGGCGCTGATCACGCTGCTGCGCCGGTGGAGTGCCCCGCAGGGCCGACGGGTGGCCATGGTGCTGTCGGCGCTCGGAATCTTCGGCGCCTCACTGTTTTTCGGCGACAGCATGATCACCCCCGCGATCTCGGTGCTGTCCGCGGTCGAAGGTCTCGAGGTCGTGCGCCCTTCGCTCGAGGAATTCATCGTGCCGATCACGGCCGTGATCATCGTGGCGCTGTTCATGGTGCAGCGCCACGGCACCGCTGCCGTCGGCCGACTATTCGGTCCGGTGATGATCGTCTGGTTCGTCACCATCGGCGTGTGCGGACTGACCGGAATCGTCGATCATCCGGAGATTCTGAAAGCGCTGTCACCCACGTATGCGCTGGGCTTCCTGTTCGGTCACTTCGATACCGCGTTCTTCGCCCTCGCCGCGGTCGTCCTCGCCGTCACCGGCGCCGAAGCGCTCTATGCGGACATGGGCCACTTCGGCCGGCGGTCGATCACCCGGGCCTGGCTGATCCTGGTATTCCCCGCCTGCATCCTGAGCTACCTCGGGCAGGGTGCATCGATTCTGGCCGATCCGAGCAATATCAGCAGCCCGTTCTTCTTGCTCGCGCCCGGCTGGGGACGACTACCGCTGGTGATTCTGGCGACGGCCGCGACGGTAATCGCCTCGCAGGCGGTGATCACCGGTGCGTACTCGGTCGCCTCCCAGGCCGCCCAGCTCGGCTACCTGCCGCGACTGCGCGTCGCACACACCTCCGAATCGACGATCGGGCAGATCTATGTGCCGTGGATCAACTGGCTGCTGATGGTCTCGGTGCTCACCTTGGTCTTCGCCTTCCGCAGCTCGACCGCGCTGGCCTTCGCATTCGGTATGGCGGTCACCGGGACGATCACCATCACCACCCTGCTGTTCTTCTATGTCGCCCACGTGAAATGGGGCACCCCCTGGTGGCTGATCGGCCTCGGGGCGGTTCCGCTGTTGTTCGTGGATCTGCTATTCCTCGCGGCGAATATGACCAAGCTCGTCCACGGGGCATGGCTGCCGCTGCTGATCGGTGTCACCGCGTACACCGTCATGACCACCTGGCAGCGCGGTAGGAAGATCGTCACCGCTGAACGGGAACGCCGGGAAGGATCACTGCGCGAGTTCATCGACAAAATCCAAAGCGGGAAACCGAAGTTGGTGACCGTGCCCGGCACGGCCATCTTCCTGAACCGCGGCAAGCAGACCACGCCGCTGGCCATGCGCGCCAATGTCGAGCACAACCACGTCCGGCACGAACAGGTGGTGCTCGTGGCGATCGAGACCGAACCGGTACCCCGCGTACCGGCCGCCGAATGCGTCAACGTCGATCACCTCGGTTATGCCGACGACGGGATCATCCACGTCACCGCCCGATTCGGTTATATGCAGACTCCCGATGTGCCGCGAGCGCTGGCCGGAATCGACCCCGCCGAAACCGAGGGACAGCTGAATCTGGACGATGCGTCCTACTTCCTTTCGAAGATCGAACTGCGCCGCGGCACCGCGCCCACCATGGCGATGTGGCGCAAACGTTTGTTCATCGCCACCTCCTACATCACCGCCGACGCCGCCGAATACTTCGGCCTGCCCCGCGACCGCACCGTCATTATGGGCTCCCACATCGAGGTGTAGTCCCCCGACGATCGGCTCCGACACCTACGGTCTCCGTCGGCCACCGTGGTCCACACCTGATCACGGGCGGTTCGGTGGGGCCGGGGTGGCGGCGCTGCGTGCGGTGCCGGTCGACCAGTTATCGGTATCGATCGAACGGGCGAGGAAGTGTCGGACCTCGCGGTGCAGGTCGAGGTCGCGCAGGTCGCCGTGCACGACGGCGTGGACCGAATCGGCCAGGTTTGCGGCGTCCGTGTTGGCGATCGACTGCATCATGCGTGCCGCGGGGTCACGGGCGACGGATTCGAGATCGCGGGCACCGAGACCGAGGTGCCCGAATGCGTTGGCACGCCCCATCGCCGAGGTGTCGCCGCGCGCGGCCTGCCCCAGCGCCCGCATTTTCGCTTCGGTCGGGTTCGCCAGGTAGTCGTTGACGATCGAGCGCAGCTGGCTGCCGCGAATGGTGTGTCCGTTGAGCGCGTTCACGCCGTCGATCAGGTCGACGCCGCGGGGCAGGCAGTCGCGGTAGCGAAGCGTGGCCCTTTCCATCGCGTATACCGCTGCCTGAAGGCGCTGTTCCTCGCGCAACCGCGCCTGCCTGCCTGCCAACCCCGCCAGCCGACCGAGTGAGTTCTCCGCCAACGTCTGTGCCGCGGCGAGTTCGGCCAATGGCCGATGGACGAACCGATTGTGCCGCGCGAACCTCTGCTGTTCGGCGTAGACCGCCACGGCGTCCGAAATCATCGGCCGACTCCAGCCCGCGAGCTCGAGCGCGTCGGCCGCCTCCGACAGACCGCCTCCGGCACGCCACACCACGGCCTCGACCGCGGCCGCCGCCCCGCGCGCGGTTCCAACACCCCCGTACGCTTGCCCGTATCGGCGCGCTATCTGCCGCAAATGCGCTGGCCCCATATTCCCGTCGATGCGCGAGTGCGGATAGGTGTGTCCCCGGCCGACGAACCACTCCATCGCCGGCTCGGCGATGGTGGCGAGCCCACTGACCAGCGCCATTCGACCGGCGTGGGAAGTGCCGAATTGTCCCATCCCCAATGCCCTTCCACCGCCTCCGCCGCCTGCGGAGGACCCCCGCTGCATCACGAGTGCGAACCGGTTCGCCACCCAATCGTTGCCACCCGACAGGCCGCTGCCCAGCCTGCGCAGCTGGAAGATCGCGATGATCTCCACCACCGCGCCGATAACGAATACCGCCATCTCCTGACCGCGCGCCTGCCGGAACAGATCACCGAGGAACAACAGGTAGACGCCGAGAAATATGGTGTAGGCCGCCATCCGCCCGGCCGCGATGAACGAATCGACCATATTGCGCACCAGAAACGTCTGCGTCGGCCCGTAGATGAACCCACCGGCGGCGAATCCGAAGATCGACATGAACCCGTGATAGATCGCGTCCAGCGCCGCCTTGATGATCTTCAGCCCGAGATAGGCCGCGAACAACCCCAGCACCGCGCCGGACAGCAACAACACCAGCCCCGCCCCGACCTGCCTGGCCGTGGGATCCTCGGCCGCGGCATACGCGGCGGAATCACCGCACGACTTCATGCCGTTCTTGACCCGATCATCGTCGCCGGAGTCGACCGCCGCCGTCCACATCGCCGCACACGCCGGTCGCTCGTCGACCACATGCCCGAAATTCCACACCTGCAACGGTTTACGCGCGAAATTATCGGCCATCTCCGACTGCATGGTCGCCACCAGCGCGGCCGGATTCGGATCGGCATCGCCGTTCAACCCGGCGGCCACCGAGATGCCGACATCGCGCCCTTGGGCCAGCCACCCGTTAGCGGACAACACTTCCGCCAGCGGATCCGACAGCAACAGCGTCCCCGAGATCGCCACCCCCAGCATGCTGAGGACCTGCATCGTCGCCTTCGAGTAGAAACCGCGGGTGAGGAAGTAGGCGACGAAGAACGCCCCGATGGTCGCGGCCGTGACCAGCATCAGCGGCGTCGCGATCTGTCCGGTCAGGTTCACCGCGACCCCGTGCAGGGCCGAGCTGAACACATTGAGCCAGGCGAAGCTCAACGCCCACCCGACCAACCAGATCGCAAAGGTGACAATGACATTCCAGCCGGCGAACTCCAGATCGAGGATGACCGCCAGCGCGGTCGTGCCGGGATGGAACGGACCACCGTGATCGGTGACGAAGGTGTACTTCGACAACTCGACACCGGATGAATCGCGCACATGCGTCCAACTCAGCCCACTATTGGGGGCCGACGAACCAGCACCGTGCCCGGCCGGAGCGACCGCACCGGGCTGCGCGGTGGCCAACGCGCCGACCGCGACCGGGACGAGGACCAGCACGGTGAGCGCCATCACCCCCAACACAATTCGCCGACGCCACCGACTCGCCACGATCCACGCGGCCACCCGCCGGGCCAGCACCCGCGGATACCAGCGATCCGGATCGAAAAGAGCCAGCTGCCAGGCGAAAAACGCCTCCCGCCCGCGCGGCATGCGAGCGCTGCCGGAGGTCACCGGACCGGCTATCATACCGAAATCCATTGCAGCGCTATAGATTCAGAACTACACGAGCGCCACTCACCTGTTGTCGACAGCATCGATGTCATCGCTTCGAGCGCTGGAGCATCCACCCGGTGATCGCCGCGACCGCCGCGACCATCGATGCACCGCAGGCGATCAACGCGGCACCGGTGAAACTGGTGGTGGCATAGCCCGAGGAACGAACACCCGGCAACATCAGGTCGCCGCCGGAAAAGGCCCACTGTACCCAGGAACCCACTTGACCACCCGCGTCCCAACTCCGCGCCGTCATGGCCATCAAATCCGATGCTCGGCCATTGAGGTTGCGCATGGCCAGGAGCACGAAAATCGCCACCGCGATACCGGAAGCGACTGCTGTCCGATACAGCGCCGTCTTACCGACTCGAAGATTGGTCACCACCACGGTCACCAGCACGATGATCGTGGCCGTGGTGAAGATGGCCCAGGTGCCGCTGATATCAGCGGTGCTCGGACCGGAACCCGACCAGGCCATCAGGTAGCTGGTAGTGGCCTCGATCCGGCCGAAGGCATCGGCCCGCGCGGTCCCGTCGGGTCCGGTGACGGTGATCCAGGACCGGAACAACATGACCAGCGTGACCAGGTCGGCGGCCGCGGCCACCACATAACCCGCGTTTCCCCGTGCCGACGCTGTCCATCTACTCCGTAGTGCCCGCCGCACCGCTCGCGCCCGGGGTGTGGACCAGGCCCGTGTGACTTGCGCGGCACGCGGAGATTCGCGTAACTGCCAAGGTGTCGGCTGCGTCATCGCAGCCGCCACGCGGAGTCGGTGACCGAAGCCGGTGAGCATCGTCGACACTCGTGCGCACATGCCCATCCGCGGCCGAAATGTCCCTGAGAACAGACCATCTCAGCATGCTATGAACGGGGTGACGCCCTTCATCGCGCTCCATACGACGCCTTTACCGCCACTCGGGTCTACCGATGAATTCCTTGATGAATTCCTTATGGCGCGGGCCGACGGCACTCGAGCAGTTGCACGTGCCGCGGCTCCAATTCCTCGATCGTGCCGACACCGAGCAGCTTCATGGTGCGCACGATCTGCGTGCGCAGAATTTCGATCGCGCGGTCGACGCCCGCCGCACCCCCAGCCATCAGTCCGTACAGATAGGCCCGGCCGATGAAGGTGAATCGGGCGCCGAGCGCGAGCGCGGCGACGATATCCGCACCGTGCATGATGCCGGTATCGAGATGGATCTCCATATCGTTGCCGACCTCGCGCACCACCGACGGCAGCAGCTGCAGTGGCACCGGTGCCCGATCGAGTTGCCGCCCACCATGATTGGACAGCACGATCCCGTCCACGCCGAGCCCCGCCAGACGTTCCGCGTCGGCGACGGTCTGCACCCCCTTGACCAGTATCCGACCGGGCCAGCGGTCCCTGATCCAGGCCAGGTCCTCGAAACCGACGGTCGGGTCGAACATGGTGTCGAGCAGTTCGACAACCGTCCCGGACCAGCGATCCAGTGAGGCGAAGGCCAATGGTTCGGTGGTAAGGAAATCCCACCACCACCATGGCCTGCGCAAGGCATCCATAGCACCGGAGACCGTGATGGACGGCGGCACCGTCATCCCGTTGCGCACGTCCCGCAGCCTGGCGCCCGCGACCGGGACATCGACCGTCACGACGAGGGTGTCGAATCCGGCAAGCGCGGCCCGTTCGACGAGAGCCAGCGAACGATCCCGATCGGTCCACATATACAGCTGGAACCAATTGCGGGCGTCGGGACCGGTGACCGCGGCGATATCCTCGATCGCCGTGGTTCCCATCGTGGACAACGTGAACGGGATTCCGGCGCGTTCGGCGGCACGGGCGCCCGCGCGTTCACCCGCGGTGTGCATCATCCGGGTGAACCCGGTCGGCGCGATACCGAATGGCAATCGGGCGGTCGCACCGAGCACGCGGACGGTGGTGTCGGTGACCGAGACATCCCGCAGGACGGCCGGGCGGAATTCGATGTCGGAGAAGGCTTCTCGGGCGCGCCGCAGGCTGATTTCGGCGTCGGCGGCACCGTCGGTGTAATCGAAGGCAACCTTCGGAGTGCGGCGTCGGGCGAGTTCGCGAAGGTCCCAGATGGTCTGGGCGCGAGCCAGTTTGCGACCCCGACCACCGAACGGGCGGTCGAACTTCACCAGCGGTGCCAACTCGCGCGGACGCGGCATCCGACGTTCTGTATGCACGGCGATTCCCTTCACGGTTCGGCGGCCCACGGTGAATGTGCCCGCGGTCGCGTTCATCATCCAAGGCGTGCCCTCGAGCAGTTCCGCGAACTAGCCAGATCCAGCGAAATACCTTGGGCGAGCAGATCCTCGGGCTTCCTCGTGAGCCTCGGCCGATTTCCGGGAGCACGCGATGAATTTCTCGCTCAGCCGGGACCAGCTCGCGCTGCGCGATACCGTCCGCGGCTTCCTGGCGAAACATTCGCCGATGACGCGGGTTCGAGCCGCGATGGATTCGCCAACCTAGGTGGCGGTCGGCCACGGCACTGACGAACGCCTCGGGATCGCAGTGACCGCAGCGCGGCCGGAATTCGTGCTCACCGCTGACGGGGATGGTGGTTTCGATGTCCTCGATAGGCTGTCATCAGCCGAAAAGCGAAAGGTAGCAATATGATCCGAAAAATCGTGCTGGCGGTTACGGCCGGCGTGCTGATCAGCACACCCGCGACGGCATCGGCCGAGGTCGCCATCGCCGACCAGCCGGCTACCGCACAGGAGGTGGCGATCAGCACCGGATCGGGCGTTGCCGACACCGTCATCAATGCGCTGATTGCCGCGATCTTCGGTCCGAATGATCCGTCGACCTGCAAGTTCCCGTACTGCTTCTGAGGATGCCGCTGCGGCACCGGCAATTATCGCGAAAACGGGTACCGGTCACGCTGCCCGGTACCCGTTCATCGGATCAGCTGAAATGCGCCGCGAGGATCGGAACGTCGGCACCGCGGGCCTCACCCGCGATACACGACCCCGCCATTGCCATGGCATTGCCGATCGGACCTTGTTCGACCACCAGATGACCACCCGCACCGGGGCCATCGATGATGGTCACGGTGTTGGACATCGACGTGCCCATGCCACCCGGCACGTGCCACGGCCCGCTGATCCGGCTGACCGCGCCATTGGACCAGTTGACCTTGCCATCGATCTGACCATCGACATCGGCGCAACTGCCGTTCCCGCTGAAGGTGCCGCTCACCGTGGCCTCGGACGCGGGCGTGCCTGTGCACCCGGTGAGATTGCCGTTCCAGGTGGCCGTGGCCGGTGCGACCATCATCCCGAGCGGACTTGTGCGGTAACTGAATTGGCCGCCGGAGCAGCCTCCGGCAATCGGATCGGCCGTGGCCTGCTGAGCGCCGACGAATGCGGCGGCGAGTGCGGCGACTGCGATGGACACCGTCGCGATCTTTCGGGAAATTGCCATGACGAATACCTTCTCCTGTTGATCGACTTGATCGGATGGAGCAGCTGACGACAAGCAAACGCCAAGATCGTAGACGGCGCGTCCGACGCAGGCTAATCAGCCCACACCCGTTCCCCGGGATATGCACGTCGGGCGTAGGTATCGGTCGGGTTGACGGTGATCACGTCACAACACCGCACCAGTTCTTCCGGCCGGTCGTCCAAATGTGCGAGATTCGGCGTGATCACCGCTTCGGCATCAGTCTCGCGAATAGCCGCGCGCAACGCAGCGACGATATCGGTGTCGGCACCGTCCAGCCACACGATCTGGGCGAGTTCGTATCCGTATCGCGTTGCCAACTTGCGGATCTGGGCAATGTCCCAGTCCATCGCATCGCCCGACACGTCCCACCGAAGGTATCCGATCGCGGTCGGCGTCGGCCTCATCGACTCGCCTCGTTCCGTCGTGCACCAGATCTGCTGATGCTCGATCCACACCGGTCGGGAGCGGCTACCGTCGTCGGCGCCCCGCCACCGCACACTGTCGCAGCAAATACAACGCAACCGTAGCAATTTCCCCCGCCGAATACAACAGCTACCTACGGTGGCAGCCTTCGTCGGGACGGCCCCGGAGAATCCCACCCGGTGGCGGCTGATTATCGCCACCCCGGGCGGGGCTCCCAAGGAAATATCGTGAGGCACTACGGAATTCGCGCGCCATCATCCTCGACCACGCCGAGGCATTGGTGCGCATGGGCCGAGCGCTCGAATCCCGCTGAGCGGGCGTGGATGCCACGCTGCTCGCCAACTCGCTGCCGACCGTGGCCGAGATGCTCGGCAGACTGGCGGTCAGCGATCCGATGCACTATCCACCGCAACGCCGGCAAGGCTTTCCGCGCACCCCGGGTCCGTTCGGTGATGGGCGTGCCTCCCCGCGAGTAATTCAGCGACCGGCGGCCTTTGCGAGATGTTCCGGATAGCGCGCACCGGCGAATGCGGTGGCGGGTGCGGCGGCATCGATGCGGGCGAGATCGTCTGCGGTCAGGGTGATCTCGGCGGCGGCGACATTCTCCGCGAGGTAGGTGCGCCGCTTGGTGCCGGGAATGGGAACCACATCGTCGCCGCGGCTCTGCACCCAGGCGAGCGCCAATTGTCCTGCGGTAATCCCCTTTTCGGCGGCGAGCTCGCGCAGCGCGGCGACAATGGCGAGGTTGCTGTCGAGGTTGTCCTCGGCGAATCGCGGCAAGCGGCGGCGCATATCGTCGGCGGGCAGATCGGCGGTGGAGGTGATCGAGCCGGTCAGGAAGCCGCGGCCGAGCGGTGAGAAGGGCACGATGCCGATGCCGAGCTCACGACATGTCGGCAGCACTTCGGCCTCGATATCCCTTGTCCACAGCGACCATTCGCTCTGCAGGGCGGTCACCGGATGGACCGCGTGCGCGCGCCGGATGGTCGCCGCCGATGCCTCCGAAATGCCGAGGTAGCGCACCTTGCCCGCCTGCACCAGCTCCGACAGCGCACCCCAGGTCTCCTCGACCGGAACATTCGGATCCACGCGGTGCTGATAGTAGAGGTCGATGTGGTCGACACCGAGCCGGAGCAGCGACGCATCACAGCTCTGCTTGACATACGCGGCGTCACCACGGGCACCCATACTGCCGTCCTCGCCCCATACGATGCCGAATTTGGTCGCCAGCACCACCCGGTCACGGCGGTCGGCGATGGCCTTGCCGACCAGGCGCTCATTGGTCTCCGGGCCGTAGACATTCGCGGTGTCCAGCAGCGTCACGCCCAGATCCAGCGCACGGTGGATGGTGGCAATGGATTCGTCGTCGTTATCGCGCACACCGTAGGCCTGGCTCATGCCCATGCAGCCCAGACCCTGCGCACCGACGGTCAACTGGCCGAGCTTCCTGGTCGGAATCATGTGAGGCTCTTCTCCTTGGTCGACGATTTCGCCATCGACGCTACGAGCTGGAGTGCTCTCCAAGTCAAGCGCAGAGGCGGGTTCGGCGATCACCCAGCCGAGCCTGCTCGTTGCCAGCGCAACCGCAGAACATCAGTTCGCGAACGCACCCATGACGACCGGCGCGACGAACTGCTCCAACATGACCCGTTCCTCGGCCTCGTCCCGACCGGGCGCGGTGAGCAGCGACATGATGATACGAGCCAGCCAGCGGGCCAGACGAGAGCGGTCCGGATCGGCGGTCGGCGGCAGCAGCCCGGCGGCAATGGCCTCGATGACCTCGGAGGATTGACCGATTTCATTGGCGATACCCGCATCACTCGCGGTGAACCAGGCGATCAGCGTCGGGTCGGCGCGAACCTCGTACAGCGCTGCGCGCATGACCGCGACAATGCGCTCACCCGGATCGGCGATCCCGCGCGTCCGCTCGGCGACCACGGCACCGACCCGACGAGCTTCGCGGTGCACGAACGCGATTCGCAGCGCTTGGCGGTTAGGGAAATAGCGATACAGGGTGGCGCGCGAGCAGCCAGCGGCCTTCGCGACATCACCCATTCCGGTATTCGTGACGCCGCGCTCGACGAACAGCTGCGCGGCGGCATCGAGGATCTGCTCGGCCGCGATATCGGCACGCCTGGGGCGCAACCAATCGCTTGGCCCACCCGCATCGCCAGGTGACGCGGCCATCATCGGGACACCCGGAACGGCACACGATCCGGCCAGCGCACATAACTGCCGGGGGCATAACGCACCTTGTCGATATCGACGACAAAATCCGGGCAGCGCGCAAGCAATTCCTCCAGCGCGACGCACGCGACCATGCGCGCGGCGGCCGCGCCGAGACAGTGATGGTTGCCATGACTGAAGGTCAGAATCTGCTTGGGCCGCCGCCGCACATCGAGCTCGCTCGCATCGGCGCCGAATTCGCGCTCGTCCCGGTTGGCCGAGGCATACAGCAGCAGCACGCGGCGTCCGGCCGGAATGGTGGTGCCGTGCATCTCGATATCGCGCACCATGGTTCGCGCCAAACCCTGCACCGGCGAGGTGAGCCGCAAGAACTCCTCGACCGCATCGGGGATGAGCGCGGGATTCTCGATCAGCAGCCGACGCTGATCGGGACGCTCGGTCAGCAATTGCACCGCGCCGCCGAGATTGCCGGTGGTGGTGTCGTTTCCGCCGGTGATCATCGTGAAGGCGAAGCCGAGGATCGAAATGATGCCCGCGTAGTCGCCATCCGCGCCCAGTCCGGCAGCCACCAGATGCGAGATCGTATCGTCGGCGGGTTCGGTGCGACGGCGTTCGATCAAATGGGTGAAGTACTGCATCAATTCGCCGATGGCCGCTTGGGCATCGAGCGGACTGCCACCCGCGGAGGCGGTCATGATGAGATCGGTCCACTCGTCGAATTTCGGCCGATCCGGTTCCGGCACACCGAGATAATGCGCGACCACCATACTCGGCAGCGGCTTGAACAGTTCGACGACGATATCGCCCGCACCTGCAGCCCGCAGCCGCTCCAGCCGCTCGACGACGAATGCGCGCACCTGCGGCTCGACCGAGCGGACCTGCCGCGGCGTGAACCCCTTCATGACCTGTCTGCGGAAGGTGGTGTGATCCGGCGGATCAGTGAAGACGAACGGCCGCGGTTCGGGCAGCCCGATCTCACCGAGGTCGCGGTAATCGACGGTCAACCCGTTGGCCGACGAGAAGGTCGCGACATCCCGCGCCGCCGCATACACATCCGAATAGCGAGACAGGACATAGTAGTCGCTCGCCGGATCATCCTGGGGCACAACATGATGCACCGGATCATGCGCCCGCAGCTCCCCATACATCCGCCACGGATCCCGCCAACTCTCCGCCGACCTCAACTCGAACTGCGGTCGCCGAGACAACTCTGTCACCATGCCCCAACCATAAGACAAAACAACCAACCTGTCTAGAACACGTTCCACATCTCGCCCCCTCGCCCCCGGCGATCAAGATCGGGTGGAACTGGTAGCGGCGCCTTCTCGCGTTTTGCCGCCATGGTTTCCACGTGATCCCTTGTCCAGTACGGGGGGTGGGGGTCGACTGCCGTCGGCGGTGGTCTGGCATCTGGGTATCGGCGAAATGTTCGCGTTTGTGGGTTTTTTCGAGGCGTTGCGAGGGCATGGGACGGCGGTACCGTCGTAGTAGGAGCTGGGGCGAAACGCGGGGAGATAACGATGGTGCGGTGGGACCGGCCGCCGAGGGCGCAGACACCCGATGCGGATGCGCCGTGGAACGAGATCGTGCCACAGCTGTGGATGGGTGGGCATCACTACGGGAATGCCGAGGGCGTGCGGGTGCCCGCGATCGTCGGAACCGAATTCGACGTGGTGATCAGCCTGTACCAGGCCGACGGGCACGGGCCGGGACCGAATATCGAACACCATCACCTCGCCATTCCCGATGCGGTGCTGCGCACCGAGCAGCGGGCGGCGGCGCGTGAATTGGCCAGGATCGCCGCCACCGCGGTTCGCGCCGACCGCAGCGTCATGGTGCGCTGCCAGTACGGATACAACCGTTCTGGTCTGGTGGTCGCGCAGACGCTGCTCGATCTGGGACATTCGGTCGATGACGCCATCGCGCTGATCCGGCAGCGACGCTCCCGCTATGCACTGAACAACGAGTTCTTCGTCAGCTATCTGACGACCGGGCTCGACTAGCGACGCGGAAATGCCGAGTGCCCCAACCTCGGTATCTACCGAGATCGGGGCACTCACGTTCCGACAATCGCTGCGAATCAACGCGGCGCATTGGCCGGATCGGCAACGGTCGGATGCGTACCTTCGCGATGCGCCCGGCGCGCATCCTCGAAGAACTCCCGCGAGAACATTGCCGACAGCACAGCGATACCCGCACGGTGCACCCGGAATTCACTGCGGTTGCTGGTGCCGGTGAGCCGGATGACGCGCCCCGCGGCGTCGCGGGGCCGCGCGAAATCCTTCACCCGGCCGCGGCCGGTCCAGCGCAGTTCGGTCTGGTCGATGACGGCGTCGTCCGGGACGAGCAGTTTCACCATGGCGTGATCGAGATCGGCGTGCACGACGATCTCGCCGTCCCCGGTGATCTGCGGCGAGCGCAGGTCGATCAGCACGCTGCCGTAACGGGCGGTGACGTCGAAGGTGTCGGCATCGGTCCAGTTGCCGAGGCGCTTGGCGGTCTCGTGGTCGACGTGGATGCGGGTGGCGGTCTTTGCGGTCATTTTTCGATCCTTTCGGGGCGGCTTCCGCTGGCGAATCAATAGTGTCATATGAACTAGTTTCTTTGCAACTAGTTCATATGAACCTAGTTGTCGAGACACCACTAGAATGGTCGGCATGACGGCACCGACGCAGTTCAAGCGCTCCCCCCTGGCGATGGCGCTGCTCGGCATCCTGCATCTGGAACCGATGCACCCCTACGCGATCCAGCGGCGGATCAAGGAGTGGGGCAAGGACAAGGTCGTCAATGTCGCCCAACGCGCCGCGCTCTACAAGACAATCGGCAGGCTGCAGGAGGCCGGACTGGTTACGGTCCGCGAGACCGGCCGCGATCAGCAATATCCGGAGCGGACCGTCTACGAGATCACCGATGCGGGCCGCGCGGCGTGTGCGCATTGGCTGGCCGAGATGATCGGCGAATCGCGCAACGAGTACCCGGAATTCCCCGCGGCACTGTCGTTCCTGATGCTGCTCGGACCCGATGGCGCCCGCACCGAACTGGAGCGGCGCGCAAAGTCGGTGCGCGCCAAGCTCGCCGAGATGGATGCCGACGCGGAACAGGCCGCGGCGATGCGACTGCCCAGGGTGGTGATCCTGGAGGACGAGTATCAGCGCGCGATCACCGAGGCCGAATTGCGTTGGCTCGACAGCGTTATCGCCGATCTGACCGCGGGCAACCTCACCTGGTCCAGGGAATCCCTGCTGCCGTATCAGCAGCCGTAGCCCACAGCAACGGACAACTTCTGCCGATGACGCGCACGGCGGCGCGTTCGGGGCGACGATGTATTCCGTGGCAGGACAATACGTTCCGGTCCCCGACTGGTTCGCGTGGCAGAACCAGGATTGCGGGATCGCGGTCGGGGATATCGATGGTGACGGCGCCCTGGATGTCGTCGTACTCATGGTGGACGATCCGGCGGGGCAGAACACCGGGTCATATCGGGTGGGCACAGGGCTGGCCGCCGACGGCTCGACGAAGAGTTGGGGACCGTGGCTGCCGGTACCGGATTGGTACGGCTGGGAGAACCAGGGCGCGGGCATCGCGATCGGCGATCTGAGCGGCAACGGCCGTTCCGATCTCGTGGTGTTCGTCGTGGACAATCCACCCGGCCAGAACCAGGGCTGGTACCGGATCGGTCGGGATCTGGCCACCGACGGCACGGTGACCGGCGGCTGGACGCCGTGGATCACGGTGCCGGATTGGTACGGCTGGGAAAACCAGGGCGCCGACATCTGCCTCACGACCATCGATGGGCAGCTCACCCTGGTCGTTTTGACGGTCGACAATCCGCCGGGCCCGAACAGCGGACAGTTCCGGCTGGCCAAGGGCCTGACCGCGGATGGCGCGGTCGGCGAATGGACGCCGTGGGTGGCGGTGCCCGACTGGTACGGCTGGGAAAACCAGGGCGCGGGCATCGCGGCCACCGATCTGGACGGCGATGGCAGGCCGGAACTGATCGTCTTCGCGGTCGACAATCCCGAGGGCGTGAACGCCGGTGTGTACACCATCGGCTGGGGTCTGGACGGGTCCGGGCACGCGGTCGACGGCTGGAGCGTCTGGACGAAAACCGACTGGGGATTCGCCGAAAATCAAGGCGCGGCACTGGCTTTGCTGCCACACGAGGGCATCGCACCGGAACTGGTGGTCTTTACCATCGACGCACCGGAGGGCCGCAATGCCGGCTATCTGCGCGTGCTCGAGCTGGAGACCGACCTGGAGCACGCGCCACATATGGGCCTGTGGCGCATTCTCGATTTCGACACCGAGATCAACCCGGTGCACGCCGCCGTACTGCACACCGGCGACGTGCTGTTCTTCGCCGGTTCCGGTAACGATCCGGACCGCCACGACGCCCACGAATTCCGCACGCGCGTCTGGCATTACCCACGACCTGGTCTGAGCGCGCCCGAGACCCCGATGGATCTGTTCTGCGTCGGCCAGGCATTCCTGCCCGACGGCCGGCTGCTCGCGGCGGGCGGTACCGAACGCTATGACCCGTTCTACGGACTGAAGGACGCACTGATCTTCGATCCGGCGACGCTGACCTGGAATGCCGGGCCGGATATGGCTTTCGGCCGCTGGTATCCCGCGCTGGCGCCGCTGCCGAGCGGAAATATCGTCGCGGTATCGGGTCTCGGTGCCGACAACTTCCTGTCCGTCATTCCGGAACTTTTCGACGCCGCCACCGAATCCTGGTCCCAGCTGCCATCTCCCGGCCCGATCCCGATGTACGGCCATCTGGTGCTGCTCGCCGACGGCAGGTTGTTCTACACCGGCGGCCAATACGGTGCGAACAACGGTATGCGGCCGTCGATTTGGGATCCGGTGACCGGCGCCACCGTGGAGGTGCCAGGTCTCACCGATCCGGGATCACGCAATCAGTCCGCGAGCGTGCTGCTGCCACCGGCGCAGCGGCAACGGGTCATGATCCTCGGCGGCGGCGGTTACGATATGCACAGTCCCGCACCGGCTTTGGCCGATGCCAGAATCGTCGATCTGACCTCGGCGACACCGGAATACCAACCGGCACCGCCGATGGATCATGCCAGGATGCATCTGAGCGCCGTCCTGCTCCCGGATCGAACGGTCCTGGCCACCGGTGGTTCCGGCATGGAGGAAATGGCGCACGACGCGCCGCCACACGCGGAGATCTTCGATCCGGCGATGGACACCTGGATGCACACCGCGCCCTGCCGGGTGCCGCGGCTGTATCACTCCATCGCCCTGCTCACCCCCGATGGCAAGGTGATCACGGCGGGCTCGAATCCGGCGCGTAAAACCGAAGAGCTACGCATCGAAACCTATTGGCCGGCTTATCTTTTCCAAGGCGAGCGACCGCAGCTCGCACTCGCGACCGACACCGTCGCCTACGGCGCGACCGTTACCGCGACCACCGCCGCCACGCTGCGCGAGGTGAATCTCGTCCGACCTGGCGCGTGCACCCACTCCTCCGATAACGAGCAACGGCTGATCGATCTCGAATTCACCAGCACCGCACCGAATTCCGTGACCATGACGCTGCCGTCGAATCCGGCACTCGCGCCACCGGGCTGGTACCTGGTGTTCGTCGTGGACGATCGGGGCGTGCCCTCGACCGGACAGTGGCTGCACCTGAGTTGACTGTGACCGATCACAGTCACGGACCGCGGCGACTGTCACCTGGTCGGTTGCCGCCATGGGCGCCCGCGTGGCCCGTAAGGTACCGATCATGGTTCCCACCGAGATATCCGAGCTGGTCGAGTCGGTCGTGGAGTCGTATCTGCTCGACGGACCGCGCCGCTACAACCGGGCCCAGGTCGCCGAACAATCCGGGACGACCACCGACCTGACCAAGCGGCTGTGGACGGCACTCGGGTTCCCGGCGGGTCTCGACGCCGCCACCGTCGACTACACCGACGCCGATGTCGCCGCGGTGCGCAACTTCCGCGCGCTCGATGTGCTCGCCTCGGCGGATTCCCGGCAGCAGGCCGCGACCGCACGCACCCTCGGCCAAGGTATGGCACGCCTCGCCGAATGGCAGGTCGACGTGGTGCTCGCCGAGATCAGCACCCGGATGGCCCAGGCCGCACCCGGTACCGATCCGGCCGAAATCGCACGCGCCGCCACCGAGGCGGCCATCTCCACACTCGAACAGCTCAATACCTACGCGTGGCGGCGCCATCTTGCCGCCGCCCTGGCCCGGTCCCTCGACCCGGGCACCACAGCGGGTGAGGCGGTGCGCGAGCTGGCGGTCGGCTTCGCCGATATGGTCGGCTACACCCGGCTCACCAGGCATCTGCATCCGGACGAACTGTCCATGCTGCTGGAGGCATTCGAATCCACCACCACCGCCGCGATCACCGAGAACAGCGGCTGGGTGATCAAGAATGTCGGCGACGAGGTCATGTTCGCGGCCGAGGATCCGGCCGATGCGGCCCGAATCGCGCTGGCCATCCAGGAGAGCACAATGATGGTCGGCGGCACACCGGAGCTGCGGGTCGCCGTGGCATACGGTCCGGTGCTGCAGCGCTTCGGTGATCTGTACGGTTCGGTGGTCAATATCGCCTCCCGGCTCACCGGTGTCGCCCGACCGGGCACCGTCCTCGTCGATGACGAGGCCGCCGCGGCCCTGGACGGCAATCCGGAGTTCGATATCCGCAATCTGCGCAGCGTCCGCGTCCGCGGCTTCAACCGCCTACGCCCGCACACCCTCCGCCGCTGTGTCTAATTTGCCGCGCCTTCGGCGCGGCGTGTTCGCTCGTAGAACTCGCTCCGTTGTGGTCACTGATGACGGAACGTTCGGCACCTGATGTACACGCGCCGAACGGGCGAGTCCCGCGCCTGCGGCGCACGCGCTTCGACGGCTCGGCTGTGTTCGGTGGCCGCGCCTTCGGCGCGGACGCGCGACGGGCCGCGAACGTCGCTCGTAAGACCGCTCCGCCGGGCGAGGTGGTGCGTGAAACAACCTAAGCTCGTCCGGTGGAGTTCGAGTGGGCGGAGTTGCGCAGGAGCTGCGTTGTCGCGGAGGACGCGGCGGTGCTGGCGTTGAACAAGCCCGCCGGGATTTCGGTGACCGGGGAGCGGCACGACAGCGATATCGTCGAGGCGGCGGCCGCGGCGGGGGAAACGCTGTATCCGGTGCACCGGATCGACAAGGTGACCTCCGGACTGGTGCTGCTGGCCAAGGATCTGGCCGCGCACGGGCAGCTGACCAGGCAGTTCAATAAGCAGACGGCCGAGAAGGCATATCTGGCGATCGTCGAATCGACCGGCCTGCCCGATCGCGGCGTCATCGAACTGCCGCTCAGCATCGGCCGCAAGAACCGGGTGCGGATCGCCGCACCTCGCGAGTGCATTCACGAGCGGGCGGGCCGCTGGTTCGTCGATGACGCGGATCTCCTGGCCACCAAGAACTATCCGTCGACAACCCGGTTCACGACGGTCCTGCGCACCGCTGCCCACACCCTGCTCGCCGTGCGCCCGATCACCGGCCGCCGCCACCAGATCCGCGTCCACCTGGCCTGGATCGGCCACCCCATCGTCGGCGACCCCCTATTCGACAAATCCGCCCGATACGACCGCACTTACCTCCACTCCTGGCAACTCGCCCTGGCCGCCCCCTGGCGCACACCCCCAACCCTCACCCTCCAAGCAACCCCACCCCCCGACTTCTGGCGCCCCCTCCATCCCACCCCCGACACCACCGCCCTCCTCCAGCACGCCGACCACCTCCTCCGCACCGCCGACTAGCCTCCCCCCGACGCCGCGCACCTCTGTGCCCGCCCAAGCACGGCAATGCGTGCGCGGCGCGCCAAACGATGCGCCGCCGGCGCACGCCCGCAGCCCTCGGACAGCGAAGCAGGCAATGCCCATCCGCACAGCTCCGGCGGCCGCGCACGGCACTGCAGAGCCGAGTCCGAGGCTGTTCACGTTCATGCAGGCCACGCACGAACTGGCCCGGAGTCACGCGCGCGGCACGCCGAATCGCGCGCTGATCACTCCAGTCGAAGCATTGCACCAGCGACACCGATGCACCCTGCCTCCCCACGGCTCAGCCCTGGGGCGAGCGGCCGATAATGGTGGGCCGTCGCTCGTCCGGATGCGCCCAGGCAACGGGAGTGAATCGGCACCCAACTCGGCGAGGTTCGACGGCAAGGCCCCGGCACCCGCATGGTCGCCTCCTCGCTGACGGCGCGGTCGACAGCGGCGACTACTCCGGCCAGCTCGGGGAACGGCCGAGGATGGCGAGGATTTCGTCGAGTGTGGAATCGCCGGACCAGGTGATGACCGGACCGAAGGCGGCGCCGGGCGCTACGCGGGCCGGCCCACCGGGGACGATCTCGGCGACCGATAGTGCGGCGGTGAGCAGGTCGTCGTCGAAATGCACTGTGCGGCCGAGGGTTCGGGCGACATCCCAGGAGTGCACCACATAGTCGACGAAGTGGAAGCTGACCGCCTCGGCTCCGGAGAATTCGAAGGCGCGGGTGAACTCCGGCAGCGGGAAGGTCCGGTCGAGCACGCCGTCCTCGGCGAAGGATGCCAGCACATGTTCGGCGGCGGCGCGGTAGTCCGCGACCGGGTCCGCGCCCAACGGACGCAACCGCCACAGCGAGAGGTCACCCTCGCCGCGGGAGGCAGCCGCGAAACCGTAGTGCTGGGTGATCATGTGCGCCAGCAACCCGTGCAGCGTCCATCCCGCGCAGGGCGTCGGCTTGCTCAAATCGGCGGCGGTCAGGCGGGAAACGACTTCAATGCTGGCGCGCACGGCCTGGGCATCGAGGGCGATCAAATCGACCTGCGTCCCCAGCGACCTGAGGGCCCCGAGCTCGGCGGCGGTTTCGGAATCGGTGGTCATCGCTGTCCTCTCGATAGATTAATAAGCACCTGCTTATCGTAAGCTGATGCTTATCATAAGCCAAGCGGTATTTTCTACCCATGCCGGAAAAGCGCCCCGATCTCGCCGCGATGATCGCGCCGCTCGGCCGCGCCCTCGCCGCCGCGGAATTGCCCGTCCTCGACCGGCACGGCCTGACCATGTGGGGCTACGTGGTTCTGCTCGGACTCGACGACGAACCCGTCTACACCCAGGCCGCACTGGCCAAAAAGATCCGCGCGGATAAGACGCGCATCATCGGCACACTCGACGAACTCCAGCAGCGCGGGCTCATCCGGCGCGATCCCGATCCGACCGACCGGCGCGCACGCCTGATTTCGCTCACCCCGGTCGGCCGGACCACCCGCGACCAGGCGCAACGCGATATCCAGGAGCAGGAGAACCACCTGCTGGCCCAACTCCCCGCCGCCGATCGCAAGGTATTCCTGCGGTCACTGCAGACGCTGTGGGCGTCGGTCGCCGAGCCGCCGAGCTGACCCGGTGTGCCCGCGACCACTTCCGACCCCGCGGCCTGATACCGGTGGCCAGCCTCATGACGACGCGGAACCCGCAGGTCATCTAGCCTGAAGAGGTGTCAGCGCACAACGTCGGCACACTCTGACGCAATGAAGCGATCCTCCAGAGAAAGCGAACGCCGATGATCCTGGTGGCTCAGGTCAGCGATACCCATTTCGATCTCGGCACCCGCAATGCCGAACGCGTCGAGCGGGTGATGGCCTATCTCGCCGATCTTCGGCGCAGGCCCGATGCCATTCTGGTGACCGGCGATATCACCGATTCGGGTAAATCCGAGCAGTACGCCGAGGCGCGCGTCGCGCTCGACACCGATATCCCGGTCTACGCCCTGCCCGGCAATCACGACGACCGCGCCGCCTTCCGCGCGGATCTGCTCCGCGAACCCGCATCGACCGCGCCGATCAACCACGCGCATCGGGTCGGCAATCTGACCGTGGCCCTGCTGGATTCCAGTGTTCCGGGCGAATCCGGCGGCCGACTCAGCGAAGAAACCTACGACTGGCTGCGCGGCGTACTCGCCACCGCACCCGCCGACGCTCCCGTACTCCTTGCGCTGCACCATCCGCCGGCACATCTGTTCAGCCCGATCATCGATGAGATCGCACTGGCCGAACCCGAGAAATTGGCCGAGGTGGTCGCCGACGACGAACGCATTGTCGGCGTGGTCACCGGACATGCGCATTCCGCCGCCACAACCACCTTCGCGGGCCGCCCACTGCTGATCGCACCGAGCACCGCCTCCGTACTCGGCGGGGAGTGGGAACTGGAACTACCCCACCACGTCATGGACTACGCACCGGATCCAGCCGTCGCCCTGCACGTCATCGACGAAAATCACCGCATCACAACACATTTCCGTAGTGTGGCGATGGGCGGCCGGATCGGCACCCAGCCGAATCAGCACCGCACCGCCCGTGCCCGGCGGTAGGCGGCCGGTGTCGCGCCGGTCCAGCGTTTGAAGGCGTAGATGAAGGTGGAGGATTCGGCGTAGCCGAGCCGGATGGCCACATCGCTGACCGAAAGCGGTGTGGCGGTGAGCATTTCCTCGGCGAGTGCGCGGCGCACCTCATCCAGCAGCGCGCGATAGCTGGTGCCTGCGGCATCGAGGTGGCGGCGCAGCGTGCGGGTGCTCATATTGAGATCGCGGGCGACGGAGTCGATGCCGCGTGGGGCGGCGAATCCGTCGGCACCGCCTGGCAGCAGGAGTTCGCGCACCTCGGCCGCAATACCCGTGCGAGCGCGGCGACGGTCCACCAGTTCCCGGCATTGCGCCAGGCACATGGCCCAGGTGTGCTCATTGGCCTGCGGCAGTGGCTGTTCCAACATTGCCGGATCGATGGTGAACAGATTGTGCTGCCGCCCGAAACGCGGCCGCACCTGGGTGACCTCCATAATCCGATCGACGTATGCCGGCTCGGGAAACCGGAATTCCGCCCTGGTGAGCGGCAGCTGTTTACCGATCAGATCGCTCATGACCTGATGCATGGCGGTCACATCGCGTTCGACCAGGAACTGGCGTACATCGGCCGGAATCGATTCGTCGTGCACCCAGGCGATGAATTCGCCCGCCCGCCACTGCGCGACGGGCAGGCAGAAGGTGAAGCTCAACTCCAGATAGCGCAGCGCGAACGAGATCGCCTCACCCAGCGTCGGACTGCTGACGCAGGCGAAGCCGAAGATACCGAAGGTGGTGATCCGATAGCGGCGGCCGATCTCGACCCCGAGCGCGGGCGTATCGGCGAGTTCACGGACGAGATTGCGGATGACGGCGAGTTCGGTGCGCGCGTCGAGCTGCGCGTCCGGATCATGCAGCATGGCCTCGGTCAACCCGGTTCCGGCGAGCATGTGCGCGACCGGAACGCCGTGCTCACCGGCATAGCCGACCATGAGTGCCACGCTGGCGACGCCGCGCGGAAAATTCCAGTCGCGGATGCCCGGATCCTGTACCCGCTCCACAGCGGACATTATGGCCGAAAATCTCGATATCCCGCCGTAGCGACTGCTTGCAGGTCGCTCGAAAGGGTCAGTAGCGACTGCTTGCAGGTCGCTCGAAAGGGTCAGTAGCGACTGCTTGCAGGTCGGTCAAAGGGTCGGCCCCGAAATCCGACCGGCAGTCCTAGAGTGGATCTCAGCTACCTGCTGTGAGGAGTGCCACATATGACGACTGACCAGCGGCCCTCGGTCATCATCATCGGTGCCGGTTTCGGTGGCATCGGGATGGCAATCGAATTGCGGCGCAACGGTTTCGACGATATCACCATCCTGGAGCGCGGTACCGATATCGGCGGCGTCTGGCGGGAGAACACCTATCCCGGTGCCGCCTGCGATGTGCCGTCGCCGCTGTACTCCTTCTCCTATGAGCCCAAGCCGGACTGGCCGCAGCGCTATTCCGGACAGGCCGCGATCCACGACTACCTGCGCGGTGTCGCCCAGCGGCACCGCCTGCTGGAGGCGATCCATTTCGGCGCCGAGGTGACCGATGCCGAATTCGACGACGACTCCGGCCGCTGGACCGTACGAACCAAGGATGGCACGGCCCGAACCGCCGATGTACTCATCTCCGCGGTCGGCCAATTGTCCCGGCCGGCCCTGCCGAACATTCCGGGCATCGACACCTTCACCGGCCGCTCCTTCCACTCCGCCGAATGGAATCACGGCGTCGAGCTGACCGGTAGGCGCGTCGCCTGCGTCGGTACCGGCGCCAGCGCCATTCAGTACATTCCGGCGATCCAGCCGCAGGTCGAACACCTCACACTGTTCCAGCGCACACCGGCCTGGGTGCTGCCGAAATTCGATACCGACTACACCCCGATCCAGCACAAACTCTTCGCGCGCCTACCCGGCGCCCTGCTCGTCGAACGCTTCGGCTGGTGGGCCATCGCCGAATTCATCGCGCTCGGCCTGGTCGAATTTCCGTGGATCGCACGGGGGGTCGCGCAGATCGCGTCGAAACATCTGGAAGAACAGGTCCCGGATCCACACCTGCGCGCCAAACTCACCCCCGACTATCCGATCGGCTGTAAGCGCGGCCTGTTCTCCAACGACTACTATCCGGCGCTGCTCGAGCCGAATGTGCAGGTCGAGACCACCGCCATCACCGAAATCGTGCCGAATGGCGTGCGCACCGCCGACGGCACCGTGCACGAGGCGGAGGTGATCATCTACGGCACCGGATTCAAGGGCACCGAATTCCTCTGGCCGATGAATATCTACGGCCGCGCGGGCCGCAAGCTCTCCGATGCCTGGCAGGGCGGCGCGCACGCCTACTACGGCATTACCGTGCCCGACTTCCCGAATCTGTTCCTGGTCTACGGACCGAATACGAATCTCGGCGTCGGCTCGATCATCTACATGATCGAATCGCAGGCCCGCTATATCCGCCAGGCCGTACAACTACTCGCCGAACGTCCCGGCCATGTGCTCGAGGTGCGTCCCGAGGCGGAGGCGCAATTCAATACCGCCGTCCAGGAGCGCCTCGCACGCACACCGTGGAACTTCTGCTCCAGCTGGTACCGCACTGCTTCGGGTCGGATCACGAACAACTGGCCGGGGCCGCAGCTCGCCTATCGCCGTCGCGTCCGCAAGCTGAAGGCCGCCGACTACGACCTGACCCCCGTCGCCTGACGCACAAGCTCTCCACAGAAAGACCACACGAACTCTGCACAGGATCCTGGCAGACTTGTCCCGTGAGTGATCTGCCCGACCGCACCATCGAGCGCGGAGCGCTGCGCCCGATCGAATTGGCGGTGGGTGCGGTACTCGGCGGTGCCACCGTCGCGCTGGTCACCGTCGGCGCGCTGATTCCGGTCGCCGCGGCACTGCAGCTGGTCGCGGCGGTGCCGCTGGCGATGATCGCGCACCGCTATCGGCTGCGTACCCTGATCACCGCGACCGGGTCGGCCGTGCTGGTCTGCTTTGTCGCGGCGGGCATCGTGCCCGCATTCGGCATTCTCAGCTCGGCCACCATCGCGGGCATTATCGGCACCGTCAAACGCCGGCGCGGCGGATTGCCCGCGGCGCTCGGATTATCGGTACTCGCCGGTCTCGGCTTCGCGGCGTTCGCCGTCGGCTCGCTGTTGGTGCTGTCCCGGTCCCGGGATCTGCTGTTCGACACCATCCGCAGCACCGCGGAGGGTTTGGAGCGGATGGTGGCGCGGCAGCCCCAACTGGAACCGCTCGGACGCGGGATCGCCGATGCCGCGGACGCCGCGATCCGCTGGTGGTGGGTCCTGATCGGCGGCGGTGTGCTGGTGGGCATCATCGTGACGGCGGTGATCTCCTGGTTCGTACTCGGCTCGGTACTCGACCGTTTGGCCTGGCTACCCAGCCAGGACCGGCTCGACGCACCACCCGACGACCGCACCATAGCCCCGCTGCCGGTGCGGCTGCGTGCGGTCGGCTTCCGCTATCCGGGCGCGTCGGTGGATGCGCTGTCCGGGATCGATTTCACCGTCGGTATCGGCGAATTCGTGGCCATTGTCGGTCACAACGGATCCGGCAAATCGACGCTGACCCGGCTGCTCGCGGGATATCCGCCGACCACCGGCAGCGTGGACCGGCCCGGCGCGGCAGGCCTCGGTCACCTGGGCGGCACCGCACTGGTGCTGCAGCGGCCGGAGAGTCAGACCCTCGGCGTGCTCGCGGCCGACGATGTGGTGTGGGGTCTGCCCACCGAACTCGCCGCCGCCGTCGATATCGATGGCCTACTGCGTGAGGTCGGCCTGGACGGTATGGGCGATCGCGAGACCGCGACCCTGTCCGGCGGTCAGCAGCAGCGACTGGCGGTGGCCGCGGCATTGGCTCGGCGCCCGGCCCTGCTCATTGCCGACGAGGCCACCGCGATGATCGATCCGGACGGCCGCCGCGATCTCGTCGCACTTCTGGCCGGACTGCCCAAACGCCATCCGATGGCGGTGGTGCTGGTCACCCATCACGAGGCCGATGCGGCCGCCGCCGATCGGGTAGTGCATCTGGCCGGGGGCCGGACGGTGGAGCGACTGCCCGCCTGGCCGCGGCCGGGCGGGGAGGTCCGACGCCGACCGATGGGCGAAACCATTCTGCGGCTGAGCGCGGTCCGCCACACCTATGATCGCGGAACACCATGGGCCGCACCGGCTCTGCACGGCGTCGACCTGACCGTCCGGCGCGGCGAGGCGCTACTCGTGGTGGGCGGCAATGGATCCGGCAAATCCACGCTGGCCTGGATCATGGCCGGACTGATCGAACCGAGTTCCGGCCGTTGCGAATTGGGCGGCAAGCCGATCGCGAAACAGATCGGCCGGGTGAAATTGGCATTCCAGCACTCGCGACTGCAGCTGCAGAAACAGACGGTCGGCGACGAAATCGCGGACTGGGGTGGACGAGCCACCGGCTCCGGTGCGGTCGGACGCGCACTGGATGCGGTGGGGTTGGATCGCGCGCTCGCCGTACGCTCCATCGAGGAACTCAGCGGCGGCCAGGCCAAGCGCGTGGTGCTCGCGGCCATTGTGGCCAGTCACGCGCCGGTCGTCGTGCTCGACGAGCCGCTGGCCGGACTCGACCCGCAGGGCCGCGCCGAAGTCGTGGATCTGCTTTCCCACCTGCGCGATTCCGGACTCACCCTGATCGTCATCTCACATGACGTGCACGATATGGCCGCGGTCTGCGACCGGACGGTGCATCTAGAGGCCGGACGCATTCTGGAGACCGATCCGATCCTCGATACCGCGAATGCGCCCGCGCACCAGCTGAATTCCCGCGCGACAATGCCGGATCCGCGCCCAGGCGATCCGGCGTGGCGACTCGGGAACGGAGGTCGATGATGGGTGCGGTGTTGTTCCGCGAGGTGCCGGTTTCCAGTCCGGTGCACAGCCTCTGGGCCGGAACCAAGATCATCGGGGCATTCCTCATCAGCGTGGTGCTGATGTTCCTGCCGTCCTGGCCGGTGCTCGGCTCGATGGTCGTATTCCTGATCGCGATCGGGGTGGCGGCCCGACTGCCGCTGAGCACGCTGCCGCGACTGCCGTGGTGGTTCTGGTCCGTGCTCGGTATCGGCGCCTTGCTCAATGTGCCGGTGGGCAGCGAAGCCCTGCTGCGCTACCTCAATGTCACGGTCTTCGGCCTGATCCTGCTGGCCGCCTCATTCCTGATCGCCTGGACCACCCCGATGGGCGATATCGCCCCCGCGCTGGCCAAATTGGGTGCCCCGCTGCGCAAATTCCGAGTGCCCGTCGACGAATGGGCCGTGGTCATCGCGCTGACACTGCGCGGGCTGCCGCTGCTGATAGACGAGATCCGGGTGCTGCGGGCGGCGCGCCGACTGCGCCCGAAGGACAGCCTGCTCAATCGCGCCGCCGATAATCCGCTCGTCGATATTCTCACCGCCGCCATGGCGGTATCCAGCCGCCGGGCAACCGAACTCGGCGAGGCCATCACCGCACGCGGCGGCACCGGCCAGCTCACGGCCCGACCGAGCTCCCCCGGACGCAATGACGCGATCGCGCTGACGATTGTGATCGCGGTCTGCCTCGGCGCGGTCGTCCTCGATCTGCTGACCTGATCGGCGATACTGGCCCCTGTGCCGGACCAAGACGATGTGCCTGCCTGGCAACGCAAGACGGAGGGTGAGTCGCGGTGGGCCGCGACGCTCGCCGTACTGGTGATCGTGGTGTTGCAGGTCGCGCCGAGGGAACTCCGGCAGCAACCCGCCTGGCTGTTGCTGCCCGCACTCGAGGTCCTATTGCTCGGTGTGCTGGTGGTGGCGAATCCGTTCCGGCTCAACCGGGAAGAGCGGTGGCTGCGCAATGGCGGTCTCCTGCTGACCGGGCTGTTGAGTCTGGCCACGGCGGTTTCGGCGGGTCGACTGGTGTTCCGACTGATCGATGGGACCCTCACCGATCCCGTGGAACTGCTCGTATCCGGCGGGGCGGTCTGGGTGACCAATGTGGTGGTGTTCGGGCTCTGGTACTGGGAGTTCGATCGCGGCGGACCCGCGGCCCGCGCATATGCGCGAAAACCATTACCGGACTTCCTATTCGTGCAGATGCAGAGCCCGGAACTGGCCGAACCCGAGTGGGAGCCACAGTTCCTGGACTATCTGTATCTGGCGTTCACCAACGCGACGGCATTCAGCCCGACCGATGTGATGCCGATGTCGCGCTGGGCCAAGGCGACGATGATGCTGCAATCGACGATCTCATTGGTGTTGGTGATCTTGGTGATCGCGCGTGCCATCAATGTCTTGCAGCAGTCGGGATCATGATCGAATAGCGAAGAGCTATAACAAGATTCGTCATGTGAGCAATATCGAATACCCCGAAAAGCGTTCCTCTAAACCTTTTGTGCGCGGTACGGTGTCCCCGGAGTGCGTTCTCTAGATCACATCGTGGCTCTGCACAGCGTCGGGGGGAGGATTTTTCGTGTGCGGAGCGTTGCTACGGCTTGCACAAACTGATGAAGATTGGACCACCGGAATGATTCTCCGCAAGATCACCGCGGCCGCAGTGCCCATCGTCGCCGCTGTCGCGGTCGGCGCGGGTACCTCGTATGCGCAGCCGGGTGCCGCGCCCACACCCGATATCGGGTACGAGGCAAAACTGGTGGGCGACAAGATCGTCACCACACTGACCGACGGGTCCTTCCAGACGTCCGCGAACACCGTGCAGATCAAGGACATCGCGGGCAATACAGTGGTCACGCTGCCGCTGTCGTTCCGGCAGGACGGTCTGGAGTTCACACTGCCGCATGAGATCCGCGACGCGGGCAAAGTGCTGGAGCTCACCGCGGTCAAGGACTACACGCAGGCGCGGCCGGTGGCGACGCCGATCGCGTCACCGCGCGAGAACCTGCGCGCGCAGGACAACTTCCTGTCCCAGTTCGGCCTCGCCACCGCCATCGGCGGCTTTCTCGGCACGGTGATCGGCGCCCTGGTCGGCCTCACCGGCATCATCGGCGGACCAACCGTCATCGCCAGCGTCATCGCGGGCGCGGGCATCGGTGGCATTATCGGCACCCTTGTGGTCGGCGGACCGACACTGATCATCGCGGGCATCGATCTGATCAGCACCCTCGCCGCCGAGCCCGGCACCACCAAATGGCAGGACACGCCGGTCAAGTAGTACCGCAAACGCACTCCGAACGCGGCGCGCGGCGAATCCCCATAGCGCGCCGCATTTTTCGTGCTATCGTCCGGAACAGCCGGGTACTACCGGAACCCCCGCGAAACGATCGGCGAGGAAACCCATCGCAGCGGGCGCCTCACCGATGGCGGCCCCATTGTGTCCGGGCAGTACCGAAAGCACGGAGGTGAGATCGGCACCCTGTGCGCAGTATCGGCCGACCAGGTCGGTGAAGCCCGCAACCGGGATCACATCATCGGTTGTGCTGTGGTACAGGTACATCGGCATGGTCGGCGCACTGCCGCCCAGCTCCTGTCGGTCGGTCGCCGCCCGAAATACCGGATGGAAGAACACATCCGGCACCGCCGCGAAATCGTCCACATGTGCATTGACGTATTTCAAGACGAAATCCGGACCACAGGCCGAGGCATCCTCGGCGAGGGCACTGCGACCGCGTTCGTTGAGCAGATCCGGCACACCGGAATTCGGCTCGTTCTTCGCGATCGCGATCAAGACGAGCATGCCCAGACCCGCTTGCACGGTGCCGTCGACACCATGCGCCATGGCGGGCCAATCGGCGGGCACCCCGCCCGAGGTGATCCCGGCGAACCGGATATCGGGCGCATACTGCGGTTGTATCTGCGCTGCCCACAGCGTCGCGAAGGCACCGCCCGAATAGCCCCACGCCCCGATGGGGCTCGCCGGACCGACGCCGTCCGGTGCGAGCGCACGAGCGGCCCTGATGCCATCGAGCACCGCACGGCCCGCATCGACGCCGTCCAGGAACCGGGAATCGGGCCCCTCGTAATCGCTGGTAACCACCGCCCAGCCGCGACGCAGCGCTTCAGCGATAAACAGTGTGTCGATATAGGTATTCGCACCGCCGAGATCCCAGCCACCCCGCAACGCGTACGACGGCGCGCACCGGGTGTCGAGGCTGTCCTCGGCGATCTGATACGACAGCAGCGGCCGCTGACCAGGACCGAACCACGGTAGGAGAGGTACCAAGACGGTGGCCATACCCGCGATCGGCACACCGTCCGCATCGTTGGTCCGGTATTGCACCTGCCACGCCGAAACCGGAAGCGGCAGACCGTACAACGCGATCGAGCGCGTCCGCAGCACAGCACCCGCTGGCTGCAGACCCGGATCTACCGATGTCACGTAGAACGGATCCTGATCCGGAGTCGGCACCGCCGTGGCAGCGGGGACGACGGCGAATGCCACAACCGCGAGAACGATCAGGATCGACAGAGCGCCGAATCTCCGATTACCGCCGACGAATGGTGCAGAGAAAATCTTCATCGGGGCCTCCACTTTCCGACGCGGCGCGACGCACAGTGCGCCGGGAACGCGTCGGCGCCGACTTCGCCCGGCCTCGAATGCCACCACGGTACTGCCTGTTCAGAGGCCCGGCAACGGACACAGGCGGGCATCGGCGCCGCCATGCGTGTCCGATTTCCGACATGGTTACAGTTGGGACCGAGCACGCCTCGGCGCGCTTCGAAAGTGGCTATCGCGCAACCGAAACACCGTCGGGCCGTATCCCGAATGTGATCGGTATCGAACAGGAGTGAGCTGACCATGCGGCATGGCAACGGACTGGACATTCCCGAAGAACTCGCCGATGTGTGTGCGCCGCACCGCATGGCGGTGATCGTCTACGACATGCAGGTCGGTGTGCTGTCCCAGCTGCCGGACGGTCCGGAGATCATCGAGCGGGTCGCGCGCGTGGTCGAGGCGGCACGGCGCGGCGGTTACCCGATCATCTTCCTGCGCCATTTCTTCCTGCCGCGCCGCCTGAGTGGAACCTTCGCGCTGCGAATGGCCATGAGCTGGCAGCAGGTCGACGATGTCGATGACGTGAAGTTCATCCTGCAGCGCGATACCCCGGCCTTCGAACTGGTCCCGCAGCTGCGGCCGACGGCGGATGAGGTGATCTTCGACAAGACCTCGATGTCGGCATTCGAGGGCACGCCATTGGCCGCGGTGCTGCGCGATCTCGGCATCGGCGCATACGCGATCGCGGGTGTCGCATTGGAGATCGGCATCGCGCCGACGGTCACCCATTCGACCGATCTCGGCTTCGTGCCGGTGATCATCAGCGATGCCGTGGGCGGGCGCGATAAGGAGGCAATGGCCCGCGCCTACGACGATTTCGAATTCCAGGGGCACGCGATGGTCACCGATAGCGCGACCATCATTCCGCTGCTCGCCCGCGAACAGAGCTGACCGCGGGAATGGCGGATCGGCATATCCGCCTCCGCCACGCCGTAGCGACTGCTTGCAGGTCGCTCGAAAGGGTCGGCGATTCAGCCGTCCTTGCGGACAGCCTTCTTGGCGGCCTCCTGCGCGGCGTCGACCTGGTTCGCGAACTTACCGTCGGTCTGCTTGTCGACGAGATCGCCCACCTTATCGATGGCGGTATCCACCTTGTCCGCATTCTGCTGGGCCAGGTCCAGGGCCTTATTCGCCAGGTTCTTGAAATCCACCGCGCACTCCTCGTTTTCGAGCCGACACAACCGCGAACAAACGATACCCAGCGAACTCCCCGCCGACCCGGCAAACCATCAGCGACCACCGTCACACATCACCCAGCCAGGCGGGATGCCAGAGGCGGCCGGTTTCGGTCCAGTTCATGAAGCGCACCGTGCCGCCGAGCTTCGGGGTCACCCACACCGCGTCCTCGCGTTCCTCGGCGGTGAGGTCATTGTCGAACGGGGTGGTCTTGCGCTCCAGTCTGCTGAGCTTTCCGGCCAACTCCCGCATGACCGGCTCGCTGAACCCGGTACCGACGCGCCCCACGTAGTACAGCCTGCCCTCGTGTGGAATGCCGACCAGCAGCGATTTGAAGTCGCGGGCACTGCTGCGGCGCCAACCGCCGACCAGCACCCGCTGGGTGCGCCAGTTGCGCTGCTTGACCCACGAATGTCCGCGCTTACCTGGTAGATACACCGAATCCTTGCGCTTGGCGACCACGCCCTCCAGGCCCTGTTCCTGGCTGTAGCGCAGCGCTTCGGCGCCGGAGCCTTCCAATCGCGGCGGCACCCGCAACGACGGCGCGTTGGCGGCGATCGCCTCCAGCACCCGGCGGCGATCCGAATACCGTTTGCGGATCAGGGAAGTCCCGTCCAGATACAGCACATCGAAGGCGACGAAGACCGCGCGCGCCGCATCGGCCTGTAACAGCCCGACATTGGCGACGCCGTGATCGTCGAACACCACGGCCTCACCGTCGAGCACCACATCGTGCCCGGCCAACTCCTCGGCCAGCACCGCCATGCCGGGATAGCGTTTGGTCACCACATTGCCCGCCCGGCTGCGCAAAGTCAGTGCCCCGGAAGCTATTTCGGTGATCAGCCGGAAGCCGTCCCATTTGGTTTCGAAGCACCACTCGACGTCATCGAGATCGGCGACCGCACCCGGCGTGGCGAGCATCGGTTGCAGACCGCGTGGAAAGGGCACGGGCCCAGCCGGTCTCGGCACTACGAACGCGGCTTCGGGTCCGACCGGACCACTGGAGACTCGATCCGCTCCCGCCTCGGCCGGATGCTGATCCCGCATGAGATGCATCAGCCATTGGGTGCCATTGGTTCGAATCATCGCGTAACGCCCGCGCAGCCGGTTGCCGTGAAAGGTGACGATGACCTCGTCCTCGCGCCATTTCTCGGTGTCGTAGCTGCCGGAATCCCAGATGGTCATCTCCCCCGCGCCGTACTGCCCCCTCGGTATCGCACCATGAAAGTCCAGGTACTCCAACGGGTGATCCTCGGTGTGCACGGCCAGCCGGTTCTGATCCGATGAGGTCGGCGGCCCCTTCGGCACGGCCCACGACACCAGCACACCGTCGCGTTCGAGCCGCACATCCCAATGCAGCCGCCGCGCATGGTGTTCCTGGACGACGAACCGATTATTCTCCCCCGGCGTGGGTGTTTCGGACGGCACCGGTTCCGGGGTCGCCGAGGCATCGCGCATCGATCGGTATTTCGTCAGCGCATCGCCGGTCGAGCTGGGCGGATCCAATTCCGCGAGCAGATCGCCGTCATCGCGCCAGCGGGCCAGCACCTCGTCGAAGCGCAACTGCCGCAGCTGCTTCCGACTCTCCAACTCGGCCCAGGTGCGCGGTGCGGCCGCATTCGGCTCGGTCCGGCCGCGCAGCGAATACGGTGCGATGGTGGTCTTGGACGGATTGTTCTGACTCCAGTCCAGGAAGACCTTCCCGCCGCGCGCCGATTTCGCCATCGTCGCGGTCACCAGATCCGGGTGCAGCTTTTCGAGATTCGTCGCCACCTGCTTGGCCACAGTGGAGGCACCGCCCGGACTCAGCTCCCGATCCAATGGCACATAGATGTGAATTCCCTTGCTGCCACTGGTAACCGGGAAGGCATGCAGTCCGATGCCCTCGACCATCTCGCGCACCGCGAGCGCGACCCGCGCGCATTCGGCCAGCCCCGCACCAGGCCCCGGATCCAGATCGAAGACCAACCGGGTGGCGTAGCCGACCTTGTCACCGTCGAAACGCCATTGCGGCACATGGACTTCCAGCGCCGCCTGCTGTCCGATCCAGGCCAGCCCCGCCTCGGAATCGATGACCGGATAGACGACCTTGCGGCCGGAATGTTCGATGGTGTGGCGCTCGAGCCACGCCGGTGCGTGCTCGGCGAGATTCTTTTCGAAGAAGGACGATTCGTCGACCCCGTTGGGCCAGCGCTTCCGGGTGACCGGTCGCCCGGCGATATGTGGAAGCATCGCGGGCGCGATGGCCGAGTAGTAGGCGATGATCTCGCCCTTGGTGGTTCCGGTGGCCGGATACAGCACCTTGTCGAGGTTGCTCAGCTCAACCTCGATGCCCGGCTGGCCCGGACTGCCACCGAATTTCCGGCGGGTCACCATAACTGAAGTTTAGGGGCGGGGACCGACAGATATCGGTCCCCGCCGCAGATCAGGCCTGCGGCTTTTCAGGTTCTTCCGGCGGCTCAGGCGCGGGCGCGGGCTCCGGCTCCGGTGCCGGCTCGGGTTTCGGCGCGGACTGGTCCGTCGGCACGGCCTTCTTGGCGGCCTCCTTACCCTTCTCGATCTTGTCGGTGTACTTGTGGCCGGTCTTCTCGTCGATGAACGTACCGGCCTTGTCTACCGCTTCGTTGATTTTGTCGGCATTCTTGGCTGCCGCTTCCTTCCCCTTGCCGACCAGGCCTTTGAGGGTGTCCGCGAGACTCATGCCTGCATTCCTTCCTGTCGACGAACCGAGGTCTTCACCCGATATCCTGCCACCAGGAATCCCGGCTCGGCAGATCATTCGGGTCAATGCGCTGGCCGGGCATCGGCACCGCCACCGCGGTACCGGCCGCCCGCGCCGCCTCGACCATCCGGCGTACCGGCTCCGACCACCCGTGGAAGGCCAGGTTGAAGGTCGCCCAGTGGATCGGCACCAGCAGTCCGTGTCCGGGATCGCCGACGCCGAGATCCGCGTGTGCCCGGACCGCCTCCTCCGGATTCATATGCACATCCGGCCAGGCCTCGTCATAGGCCCCGATCGGCAGCAGTGTCAGATCGAACGGTCCGAGTGCGGCTCCGGCCTCCGCGAAAGCCTTGGTATATCCGGTATCACCGCCGAAGTAGACCCGCCGCGTCGGGCCGACGATGGACCACGACGCCCACAACGTGGTGTTGCGCACCAGGCCGCGTCCAGAGAAGTGCCGCGCCTCGGTACAGGTGAGCACCAGATCCGTGCCATCGCGCTCGCGGCCCAGCGCGGCGAGGGAAACCGAACCGCCCCAATCCAATTCGACGATCCGATGCTCCGGCACGCCCCAGTGCCGCAGATGCGCGCCGATGCCGATCGGTACCAGGAAGGGCGCGGCCTGTCCGAGCACCAGCTGACGGATCGTCGCCTTGTCCAGATGGTCGTAGTGATCGTGCGAGATCAGCACGGCATCAACCTGCGGCAGCTCCGACAGCGGCGTCGGCACCGGATGCAGCCGGGCCGGGCCGACCAGCGCCGACGGTGAAACCCGTTCGCTCCACACCGGATCGGTGAGAATCCGGTAACCGTCGACCTCGATGAGCGCCGATGCGTGCCCGTACCAGGTGACCGCGAGATCGGCGGCCTCGGTCGGCACGACGGGGGTGGCCAGCGGAACCGCATTGCGCGGACGACCGGCATTACGCCGGGTCAGCGCTGAAAACAGCAGGGACGGAGCGGCACCCGAGACGAACTGGGTGCTCGGCTCGGTGTTGTGGAACTGCCGATCGCGATAGCTCACCGCCCCGGTCGCGTAGGGCGCAATAGCATTGATGGAGGCACCGATTGCCGATGGAATGTCCCACACCGCGCGCACCACCCAGGTGACGCCGAGCGCACCGGCCGCGATGCCGACTATCTTCTTCGGATTCATCTATCGCCCCACGAATCTCGCCGCACGTTTCTCCTGTCTGGCCAGTCGCCCCTCCTGGGCGTCCTGACTGGTCCACGCCGCTTCCAGCGCCGCACGCTGCTGTGTGCTCTCCGGATCCCGAGTGCCGTCATCGTTCAACTCCAACTTCAGATGCCGCAGCGAGAGCGGGGCCAGCTCGGCGATCGATTTCGCCCATGCCTGTGCGTCGGCCAACGTGCCCAGTCGGTTGGCGAAGCCGAAGGCGTAGGCATCGGCGGCCGATACCTGTTCCGCACCGAGCAGCATGGTCCGGGCCGGGCCGCCGCCGATCAACGACACCAGCCGCCGCACGGTCCAGCGGTCGACGGTGATGCCGAGCTTGGCGGCCGGAATCGCGATATAGGCGTCGGGTTCCATGACCCGCAGATCCGCGGCCAGCGCGATCTGCACCCCCGCACCGAGCGCAGCGCCGTTGACCGCCGCGATCACCGGAACCGGTAGGGATTCGACGGTGTGCAGCATGTCGACCAAGGCCGCCAGAAATCCCTCCGAGTAGACCCCGGACAGGTCCGCGCCCGCGCTGAAGATCGGTCCCCGACCGGTGAGCACAATCACCCTGGCATCCTCGGCCGCGGTCTGCACGGCCTCGCGGAGCCGAGTGACGAGTTCGGTGTTCAGCGCGTTACGCCGCTCCTCGCGCTGCAGTGCGATGGTGACGACATCGCCATCGCGGCTAACCTCGAGCATGCATTCTTCCCAACTGACCGGTTCGAGTGGTTACATCAACTCTGCCACAGGTCGCCGCACATACCGACCAAGCCGATACGATCTCGATTTGTGCCGACAGACTTCTCCATCCTGGTAATCGGTGCTGGTCAGGCCGGGCTGTCGGCCGGTTACCACCTGCAGCGCCTCGGATTGCGCCCGGAACGGGACTTCCTCATCGTCGATCACGCACCGGGACCCGGTGGGGCCTGGCAGTTTCGTTGGCCATCACTCACCCTGACCACCGTCAACCGGGTACACGACCTCCCGGGCATGTCATTTGCCGAGACATTGCCACCCGATTCCGATGCGGTACCCGCGGCCACCGCGGTGCCGCGCTATTACGAGCTGTACGAGAAGCGATTCGATCTGCGGGTCCGCCGACCGGTCTCGGTGACCGTGGTCTGCGACCGCGATGCCGACGGAACCCCGTGCGCCGCGGGGCCGGATCCGGCGGCGGGGCGGGGCACGACGCTGAATGTCGAGACCGACGCCGCGGGCACGATCCGGGTGCGCGGTCTGATAAATGGCACCGGTACCTGGGAACATCCGTTCATTCCGCACTACCCGGGTGCCGAGACCTTCGCCGGACGGCAGCTACACACCCACGACTACCGCACCGCCGACGAGTTCGCGGACAAGCATGTCGTGGTGGTCGGTGGCGGAATATCGGCGGTGCAGTTGCTCGACGAGATTTCGCAGATCACCACGACCACCTGGGTGACTCGACGCGAACCGGTATTCCGCGACGGACCATTCGCCGAGGAGGACGGCCGCGCCGCCGTCGCCATCGTGGAGGACCGGGTGCGGCATGGCCTGCCGCCGGGTTCGGTGGTTTCGGTCACCGGATTGCGGCTCGACGATCGAGTGCGCGCGGCACAGGCCCGCGGGGCGATGCGACGGCGTCCGATGTTCGCGAGCATCGAACCGGAGGGGGTGCGCTGGGCAGACGGTTCGTTCCAGCATGCCGATGTGATCCTGTGGGCGACCGGATTCCGCAGCGCCCTCGACCATTTGGCACCGCTCCGCCTGCGCGGTCCAGGCGGTGGCATCACCATGTCCGGCCGCCTCGCCACCCAGGTAGCCGTCGATCCGCGTATCCACCTGATCGGCTACGGCCCATCCGCAAGCACCATCGGCGCCAACCGAGCCGGTCGCGCCGCCGCCCAAGAGCTCACGGCCTACCTCGGCTCCCCTGCCGCTCCGAATATTTAGGCTCCTCCGCCTCCCCGAACCTTCAGGCGCCAGACTCAGTCGCGTCAACTGTGACGTCGGCGGGCGCCGGTAGGGCGTGGACCAAGTTAGCCCGTGCCCGACGAGTTACCCATGTCCTTGCGAAATCAGTCGTCTCGTTCCGGCTTCCGCCGGAACAATAAAGACTTCCGGTGCGCCACGTACAACTAAACGAGCCCGGCGGTGAAGGTGGTCGGATCGGGACCGATGCGGGCACCTTTGTCGAGTGCGTTGACGGCGTTCATCTGGTCGCGGGTGAGTTCGAAACCGAAGACGTCGAAGTTGGCGGCCATGCGGGACGGGGTAACCGACTTCGGAATGACGACAATGCCCTGCTGGAGGTGCCATCGGATGATCACCTGGGCCGGGGTGCGGCCGACCTCGTCGGCGATGGAGACGATGGTCTGATCGCCGAGCAGCGTGCCCTGCCCGAGCGGGCTCCACGCTTCGGTGGCAATGGCATTCGCATCGTGGAACGCGCGTAGCTCACGCTGCGCCAGCCGGGGATGCAGTTCGATCTGGTTGACGGCCGGGATCTCGCCTGTCTCGCCGATAATCCGCTGCAGATCCGCGACGGTGAAGTTCGATACACCGATCGAACGGACCCGGCCCTGCGCCTTCAGCGTCTGGAAGGCCTTGAAGGTCTCGACGAAGCGGTCGGCCTGCGCCACCGGCCAGTGGATGAGATAGAGATCGAGGTAGTCCAGACCGAGCCGATCCAAGCTGGCGTCGAAGGCGCGCAGCGTGGAGTCGTAGCCCTGGTCGGAATTCCACAGCTTGGTGGTGACATAGACCTCGTCACGCGGCAGCCCGGATTCTCGGATGGCCCGGCCGGTGCCCTCCTCATTGCCGTAGATAGCGGCGGTATCGATGCTGCGATAGCCCGCCTCCAGCGCGGCGGAGACGACCGGCTGAACGTCCTCCGGCGGTACTTGGAACACACCGAAGCCGAGCTGCGGGATCACGTTCCCGTCGTTCAGCACGATCGAGGGAATGGCGCTGGTCTCGCTTCTGAAGGTCACAATCCGACCGTAGAAGTGCCGCGCCGAGTCGTCAACGAGGCCCCCTGGTGTGTTGACCACTGGTTTGCCGAATTCGAATGCGTTTGTGCTGGTTACCGCGGGTAGATCAAGGCTCGGGGAGGCCGAGGCGGCGGTATCGGATATGGCGGGACGCCCGGATTTCGGCCAGCGGACGGGTACGCAGCCCGGTCAGTTCGTCGGCGATGGCGGCGACCATGCGGCGGGCGAAATCAACCGGTTCGTCGGCGGCGTCCGGCGATTCCGGGACGATGCGGTCGACGACACCATCGGCGAGCAGGTCGGTCGCGCGGATGCCCTGTGCTTGCGCCAGCTCGGGGGCATGGGCGGTATCGCGGTAGACGATGGCGCTCGCGCCTTCCGGCGGCAACGGCGCGAGCCAGCTGTGGGTGGCGGCCAGCACACGATCGGCGGGAAGCAGGGCCAATGCGCCGCCGCCGGTGCCCTGACCGAGCAGGACCGAGACGGTCGGAGTATCCAGCGTCACCAGATCGGCTATGCAGCGGGCGATTTCGGGGGCGAGCCCACGCTCCTCGGCCTCCTTCGACAAGGCCGCACCGACCGTATCGATCACCAGAACCAGCGGCAGCCGCAATTCCTGGGCCAGCGCCATACTGCGCCGGGCCTCACGCAATGCGGCGGGGCCCATGGTGTGCTCACCCTGCTGCCCCTTCCGGTCGTGGCCGAACACAATGCACGGCTGTCCACGAAAGCGAGCCAGCGCGTGCACGATGGTGCGATCGGATTCACCCTGACCGGTGCCGCTGAGCGGAACACGTTGCGTCACATGGCGTAACAGATCACGAATGCCGGGCCGTCCTGGACGGCGCGAGATCCGAACCGATTCCCAGGCCGCAACATCCGCGGTCACATTCGCGCTCGCCGGGACCGGTGCGGCCCGACCAGATTCCGCCGCAACAGGATCGGGCACACCACCGAGCACGCTCAACGCACGATGCGCGATGCGGCGAAATACCGGAACCGGCAGCACCCCGTCGATCACGCCGCTGCGGTACAGATTCTCCGCGACCTGCACGCCCTCCGGAAAATCCCTGCCGTACAGCGCTTTATAGACGCGCGGGCCGAGAAAGCCGATGAGTGCGCCGGGTTCGGCGAAGGTGATGTGCCCCAACGAACCCCAGGACGCGAAGACGCCGCCCATCGTGGGATTGCGCAGATAGACCAGGTACGGATGTCCGGCCGCCTTGTGCACGGCGACCGCACCCGCGATCTTCACCATCTGCACGAAAGCGACTGTGCCCTCCTGCATTCTGGTGCCGCCGGAGGTCGGTGACGCGACCAGGGGCAGACCGAGTTCGGTGGCTCGCTCGACCGCCGAGACGATGCGCTCGGCCGCGGCCACCCCGATCGAACCCGCCAGAAATCCGAACTCGCAGGCGATTATGGCCACGCGTCGACCACGCAGCAGACCTTCGCCGGTCAGCACCGCTTCATCGGCACCGGCCGCCAGCTCGGCCTTGCGTAGATCCTCGCGATACCGCGGGGATGCGGCCACCGTCACCGGTGGCCGGTCCCAGCTGATAAACGAGTCCGAGTCGAGCAGTTGCCCGAGCAACTCCCGCGCCGAAGTCCTCATCGAGCGAGCTTAGGGCGATGGCAGCCGGCGGAGCCGGCGGGGTGGGTAAGCCAAGCCACTCGATTCGGGGCCGATGCGGTAGGCGCGAACGCTCAGTAGCCCTGCATGACCTTGCGCAGTGCGTACTCGGTGAGCGAGACCAGCGCCTGCTTGGCCGGCTCGCGACGACGGGCGTCGATGGACAGGATCGGCACATCCGCAGGCACCGCGAGTGCCTGGCGGATGTCCTCGATCGGATACCGCGGTGCGTCGTCGAATTCGTTGAGCGCAACCAGGAACGGTAGATTGCGCGCTTCGAAGTAGTCGACGGCCGCGAAGCTGTCCTCGAGTCTGCGGGTATCGACGAGCACCACGGCGCCGATGGCGCCGCGGATCAAGTCGTCCCACATGAACCAGAAGCGATACTGGCCCGGCGTACCGAACAGGTACAGCACCAGATCGTCGGCGAGGCTGATCCGGCCGAAGTCCATCGCCACTGTGGTGGTCGACTTCATCGGAATACCGGTCAGATTGTCGATTCCGGTACTGGCATTGGTCACCAATGCCTCGGTGCGCAGCGGAACGATCTCCGAGACGGCACCCACCAACGTGGTCTTACCGACACCGAAGCCGCCAGCGACCACGATCTTTGCCGAAGTTGGTTTGCTGGTGCGGGTATCGACCTGTGCCGTCGAATCAAATACGCCGGAGTCCACTGAGAACCCTTTCGATCAGCTCGCGACGTTCATCGTCGCTGGAATCGTCTTTCAAAGTCGCCGAAACTCGCACATGCCCGGCCTCGATGAGGTCGGCCACGAGCACGCGGGCCACCCCGATGGGGATACCCAAACGTGCTGCCACTTCAGCAACGGACGGCGATTCTCTGCACAACTCCACGATGGACGTCTCGATGTTGGTCAGTTCGAACTGCCGCTCCAGGGCGACCGGATGCGATGCGACAAGCGCCTCCAACGCCAACTCGACCGCGGGCCTGGTACGGCCCGCAGTCAAGGAGTATGGGCGAACGAGACTCGGCTCGGCGCTTCCCATGCGGTGATCGTCTATGTCCATCCCACCATCAGGAACCCATCGTGACGCGTGGCGTGGCCTGCACCGTCTGGCCAACACGCTCGACCAACAGGGCCATTTCGTAGCCCACCTGGCCGATATCGCAGGAAGTATTGGTCAGCACCGCGAGATACGAGCCGTCGCCGACTGCCATGAGTAGCAGGTAGCCGTGCTCCATCTCGACCACCGACTGCAGCACGGTGCCGCCTTCGAATAGGTTCGAAACGCCTACCGAGAGGCTGGCCAGTCCGGCGGTAACAGCCGAGAGCTGCTCGGCACGGTCCACCGGCAGCTGCGCGCTCGCCGCCATGAGTAGGCCGTCAGCCGAGACCAGAACGGCATGAGCTACGCCAGGAACCTCGTTGGCGAAGTTCGAAACCAGCCAATCCAGCTGACGATTCGTACCACCTAGATCGGGGTTCATCGGTCTCCTTTATCTCCGGTTAAGTTCATTGCCTTCATTGCGCGGCCATCCCGGACGCCCTGCTGGTGACGACTCAAGCTGGACCTGATCGTTTCTGGATCGCGACGCGGCGCGCGATCGGCGTTGCCGGTGACACCGCCGGGGACCAGCCTCCCGCCCGGATTGCGTTGGGGCAACCCGGCGGCCGTCTTTGTTTCGGTCTGGGCCTCGCTGGCGCGGCGAGCCGCCTGCCAGCCCTCGTCGCCCGGTGATTCGAAGGAGGCGGCCACCTGGGACCGGTCCGAATTCGGATCCGAGAGCCACGCCGACATCATTTCGGCAAAAATCGGTGTCCCGCCCATGACCGAATCGGTGTCGACCGCGGGCTGCAACCTGGTCTGGAAGAACGACGCCGCCTTCTCCGGATCGGGCTTGAAGCTGTGTCGACCCGGGTCGCGCGGTGTGGTCGCCGCCCCGCTCTCGGACAGCGCGGGTGTCGCACCGCTGGCCGCCGGCTGGGCCGCACCACGATCGCGTCGTGGCAGACCGACACCTGGGGGAACTTCCTTGCGCGGCAGTACGGTCGCGCCCGGATCACGTTGGGGCAGAGCGGAGGCTCCCGTCTCCCGCTGCGGAAGACTGTCGCGCGACGGTAGCAGACCGTCGCGCTGACGCGGGCTGCTCGGTGTCGGTGTACCCGCCTGACGCTGTGGCAGACCGCTCGGGGCCTCCCGCTGCGGCAAACCGCCCGCTGGCGACTGACGCTGCGGCAGACCGGTGGCACCCGACTCACGCTGCGGCAGACCATTCGAGGCCGAATCCCGCTGCGGCAGACCACCCAGAGCATCACGCTGGGGCAGACCACCGGTGCTCTCACGCTGCGGCAAACCACCCAGGGGATCACGCTGGGGCAGACCACCGGTGCTCTCACGCTGCGGCAAACCACCCAGAGCATCACGCTGCGGCAGACCACCGGATGCGGAATCCCGCTGCGGCAAGCTCGAACCGGTATCCCGCGGCGGGATGCCGGTCAGACCGGACTCGCGCTGCGGCAGACCATTCGATGCGGAATCCCGTTGCGGCAAACCGCCCGTGCTCCCACGCTGCGGCAAACCGCCGGTGGGTTCCCGCTGCGGCAGCCCACCAGAGCTCTCACGCTGCGGCAAACCGCCAGTGGGTTCCCGCTGCGGGAAACTGTCCAACGGATCACGCAACGGATCACGCTGCGGCCGACCGCCAGTGCTTTCCCGCTGCGGCAAGCCACCCAAAGCATCGCGCTGCGGCAGGCCACCTGTGCTCTCCCGCTGCGGCAGACCGTTCGACGTTTCCCGCTGCGGCAGACCGTTCGACGTTTCCCGCTGCGGCAGACCGTTCGACGTTTCCCGCTGCGGCAGACCGTTGGCGGGCGACTGACGCTGCGGCAGACCGGGGGTCGCCCCCGGCTCCCGCTGCGGCAGCCCACCGGCAGCCGAATCCCGCTGCGGCAATCCGCCCGAACCAGCCTCACGCTGCGGCAGGCTCGAACCGGTATCGCGCGGCGGCACGCCGCCGGCACCCGGTTCACGTTGCGGCAGGCCGTTCAGCCCCGACGCACGCTGCGGCAGCCCGCCCGAACCCTCACGCTGCGGCACACCACTGGTGCCCGGCTGACGCTGCGGCAGACCCACACCGGGCTGACCGCCCTCCGGCGGCGGCGCGCCATTCGTGCCCGCCTGACGCTGTGGCAGCCCACCGGAATTCAGATTCCGCGGCGGCAGACCACCACCGGAAACCGTCGGCTCGGCGCCCGGCCGACTCGGCGGCGGACCGCCCGAAGTGACATTGCGCCTCGGCAGATTCGCCGCGGCGAGCTTGCCGCGCTGCGGACCAGTCGGCGCCTGTCCGGCCGATGGCCGCAGGGTCGGATTCGGCTGCGCGGTGTCCTGACGCAGTCCGGAGGCACCCGAGGCCATGGTCGAGCCGGGTGAGCGCTGCGGCAGCCCGCCTGCCGCCGCCGGAATCGGACCACTGCTCGCGGCCGGTGCCGGACTGCTCGTCGGAATCGGTCCACTGACACCGGGATCGACGGTGACCATGACATTGCCACCAGGCGTCCTGGTGACCGCACGCGTCTGCATAGCCGCCGCGGCCGACGGCCGTTTCGGAGCGGCCGCAGCGACCTGCGGTGCCGCCTGCGGCATCGCGGTGGTCTGGCCCTGTCCGAGCACGATCAGACCGGCCGGAACCTGCACGGTGACCGTGACGCCGGGATCCCGCGCGGTGTCGAAGGTCGGGCGCAGGCGCACGGTGAGTCCGTGCCGCTCGGCCAGTCGGCCCACCACGAAGAGACCCATGTGGCGCGCGGTATCCGCACCGGGTTCGGCAGTCTGCTCGAGCCGCCGGTTGATATCGGCCATTTCGCTGGGCGGCATACCGATGCCACGGTCCGCGACCTCGATGAGCATGCCCTGATCGTGTCCGTGCGCGAAGGTGAACTTCACATCGGTCTCCGGCGGCGACGCGCGTAGCGCGTTGTCCAATAGCTCGGCGAACAGGTGCGCCATATCCGAGGCGGCGGGCTCGACCAGCGAACCGCGCGGTGTCGCACCGAGCTTTACGCGTTCGTAGTCCTCGACCTCGGAGATCGCCGCACGCAGCACGTCCGCGATCTCGACCGGCGCGGACTTGCTGCGCCGCTGCCGGGTACCGGCGAGAATCAGCAGGTTGTCACCGTTACGGCGCATACGAGCCGCGAGATGGTCCAGCCGGAACAGGTTTTCCAGCAGGCGTGGATCCTTCTCGTCGTATTCCATCGCCTCGATCAAGCTGAGCTGATGGTCGACGAGCGACTTGGAGCGCCGGGCCAGGGTTTCGAACATGTCGTTGACCTGGGCACGCATCTGCGCCTGGTCACTGGCCAAACGCAGGGCCTGGCCGTGGATATCGTCGACGGCGCGAGCCAACTGACCGATTTCCTCATGACTGCGGATCGGCATCGGCTCCAACGGCACATCCTCGGGGGACGCGCCGTTACGAAGCTGGGCGACCTCATGCGGCAGATCGCTCTCGGCCACGCGCAGCGCGGCCAGCCGCAACCGGTGCAGCGGCACGATCATCGAGCGCGCCACGAAGACCGCGAGCAACAGCGCGGCGAGAATGGTCGCGATGACGACCGCGGTGTAAGTCCATGCGCCGGTATTGGCGTTGGACACCAGCGAACTCATCGCCGAGTCGATGTCCTTGGTGGACTTGTTGACCACGCGCTCGTAGACATCGAGGCTGCCGGTGAGCGAGTTCTTCAGATCACCGACCGGGATCTTGCCGGACTGCGCCTCCGGGCTGGTCAGCAGCGAGATTCGGTTATCGATACCAGCCCGTAGATCGGCGATCGAGGTATCGCCGTCGGAAAAGCGGTGGGCGAGCACGTTGAGCATCGCCCGCTCGGTATTGGCCGAGGTGATCGCACTCTGCACGCCAGCCGCCGAACCGCGCAGCACCTCGGGGAAGGCGGCGACCTCGCCGACCAGCGCGTAACGAGTGTTCAACGAGTCGACCAGCCGCAGCTTCGCTTGTTCGATGGCCTGGTCGCTGACCTGGCCGACCGTGGACTCCACGATGTGCACACTGTCGTTGCGGACCCTGTCGATCGTCCCGATGACTTCGGCCGGGGTCTGCGTCGAGACGTTCTTGCCCTGGGCGCGCACCGCCTTGGCCTGGGTGATCATGTCTTCCAGCGACGCGCGCGCGCCGGCAACACCGTCGACCTTGCCGACCGACTGCTCGGCATCGGCGATGACCTTGTCGAGGTCGGCGAGGTTCTTGTCGGACACGATCGACACGTTCGGCATGATCGAAATCATTTGCGAACCGGCGGTCGTCGCCGTCTGCGCACTCAGCGCGGTGACGGCAGGAATCGCCTCGATGTTCTTCGCGGCGGCGTCCAGCCGGTTCGCCTCGGCGAACTCGGTGGTAATCCTGGACACGCCGAGCCCAACCGCGACTGCCAGCGGAACGGCCAGGACCGCCGTAACCTTCCAGCGCAGGTCCCAGTTGCCGAGCGCCCAGCGTTTGCTGCCGGACCTTGCGGCGTCACGCATCTCCCACTCACTTTCCAAACTGGCCCCAACCACGTGCCATCAGCGAACCTAGACAATCGCATGCTGGCTCGACAGGCAGAGCTGGCCGAGGAACTGCGGCTGGCCGAGAAATTGCGTCTACGACGGCCCAAATAAGTGACATCAGATTCTAACGGATCAATAACAGCTTGGGTGACGTTGAGTGTAGTTACGGTCCTTGACCTGCCGATAATTGACAAAACCAAAGGTCGCGGCACCCACCCGGGCGTCGCGTGAAGTCTGCCACAATCGTGCTGATCTATCGAGGCGGGCATAGAGGCGAGGCTAGGGAGTCACGGGATTGACGGAGTATCAGGCGTACCGGCCGGTCTATCAGACCAGCTTGGTCGATCCCGCGGAGTTCTGGGCCGAGGCGGCCGAGGCGATCGACTGGGTGACCCCGCCGACCCAGATCGTCGACACCACGGCACGCTCGATGGCCAGGTGGTTTCCGGACGCTCGCCTCAATACCTCCTTCAACGCCCTCGACCGGCATGTGCACGGCGGCGACACTACGGACGAGGCGAGCCGGGCCGGTCAGCCCGCCCTAATATACGACTCCGCTATGACCGGCACCAGAGCCGTTTTCACTTACGCCGAACTTCTCGCGAAGGTTGCCGAGTTCGCCGGTGCGATGGTGCGTTTGGGGGTCGGCACGGGTGACCGCGTGGTCATCTACCTGCCCATGATCCCCGAGGCGGTGATCGCCATGCTGGCCTGCGCCCGCATCGGCGCGGTGCATTCGGTGGTCTTCGGCGGCTTCGCCGCACCCGAGCTCGCCGCCCGCATCGACGATGCCGAACCTGTGTTGATCATCACTGCCTCGGGCGGCCTCGAACCGGGCCGAAAGATCGAATACCCGCCGATCGTGTTGCAGGCCCTGGACCTTGCCGAGACGAGCGCGCCCCGACACGTGATCGTCAAACAGCGGCAGCAATTTCCGACCATCCACTTCTCGGCACCGCAGCCCGCCACCGAATCACTGCCGAGTTCCACACAGACCGTCGCGGCCCAATGGCTCGATTGGGAAGACGCCGTCCGCGATGCGCAGCCCGCCGATCCGGTTCCGGTCGCCGCGACCGATCCGCTCTATATCCTCTACACCTCCGGCACCACCGGGAAGCCGAAGGGTGTGGTCCGCGACAACGGCGGGCACGCGGTCGCCCTGGCCTGGTCCATGCGCTACATCTACGACGTCGGGCCGGGCCAGGTGATGTGGGCCGCCTCGGATGTCGGCTGGGTCGTCGGACATTCGTACATCGTCTACGCGCCACTGCTCGTCGGTGCGACAACGCTGCTCTACGAAGGCAAACCGGTCGGTACGCCGGATGCGGGCGCACACTGGCGGGTGGTCGCCGAACACAACGTGCGCGTGCTGTTCACCGCGCCGACCGCGCTGCGCGCCATCCGGAAAGCCGATCCGGACGCCGTACTCGCCCACCGCCACGACCTGTCGTCGCTGCGCGCACTGTTCTGCGCCGGCGAACGCCTGGATCCGGCCACCTACGAATGGGCCAGCGCAACGCTGCTCGCGGATCGGCCCGACTGCCCGGTGGTGGACCACTGGTGGCAGACCGAAACCGGCTGGCCGATCTGCGCGAATCTGCTCGGCCTGCAGCAACTTCCGATCAAGGCGGGTTCGGCGTCGGTGCCGGTGCCCGGCTACCGGCTGCGGGTGCTCGATGCCGAGGGCAATCCGGTCGCACCGGGCACCGAGGGCAATATCGTCATCGGCCTGCCACTACCACCGGGCACACTAACCGGGCTATGGCGCGACGAAGACCGCTTCCAACGCTCCTATATGTCGGCGTTTCCCGGCCACTACCTCACCGGCGACTCCGGGTACTTCGATGATGACGGGTACCTCTATGTTCTCGGCCGCAGCGACGATGTGATCAATATGGCCGGGCACCGGCTGTCCGCGGGCAGCATCGAGGCCGCCATCGCCGGACACGAGGCCGTCGCCGAATGCGCGGTGATCGGCCTGCCCGACGAACTCAAGGGCCAGCGGCCGATCGCCTATGTAGTGCTCAAATCCGGCGTCGAGATCGATGCGGACCGGCTCCGCGACGAACTGATCGCCAGGGTGCGCGAGCAGATCGGCGCGATCGCCACCTTGCACGACGCCGTCGTCGTCTCCGCACTGCCCAAGACCAGATCGGGCAAAATCCTGCGCAAGACGATCCGTCAGATCACCGCGGGCGATACCTACGAGGTCCCGTCCACCATCGAAGATGCCTCGGTGCTCGCCGCACTGGAGGTACAGATCCGGGCCAGCCGTCCCCAGGCGTCCGGCCCGGAAGTCGTTGCACCCAACGGCGATCCGATCGCGCCGTCATAACTTTGCGATCGCCTTTCGTTTCACTCCTTAGGAAATCCTCAGGAATAGTTCACACCTGTGCCAGTGCCGGGCAATAGCGTCTACAACGCTGGATCCACAGCATCGAACGAAGACGCAGCACCCCCTGGAACATCTGGAGGCACACCATGAAGCTCTTCCGCAGTCGCCCGGCCGCCGCCGCCCTCACCGCGGGCGGCATGGCCAGCGTGGCCGTGTTGCTCTCCCCGGCCATCGCGGCCGCGGATCCGATGACACTGGCCGGGCCACTGCTGACCTCCGACTGCACCTTCGCGCAGGTCGATGCGGCGCTGCACGCCAAGGCCCCGCAGCTGGCGGCCATGCTCGATGCGAATCCGACCCAGAAGGCCGAACTGCAGCGCAAGTTCGACCAGCCGGTCGAACAGCGTCGTGCCGAACTCCAGGCCGCCATCGACGAGAACCCGGGCGCCGCCAAGGACGCCGAGAACGACCCGCGGGCCGGCGGGTTGGCCGAGACGATCCGCACCGTGGCCGAAACCTGCCACAGCTACTGACGGCACACCCGGCTTGCTGACCGACTCGAGCGACACGTGCCTGCACAATGAGTGATGTGAGCGAGCGGAGCGCGAACCCGACCGTCCTTGTCGTCGACGATGACGAGGACGTGCTCGCGTCGGTCGAGCGCGGCCTGCGCCTGTCGGGCTTCCAGGTGCGGGTCGCCCGCGACGGTGCCGAAGCACTGCGCAGCGTGACCGAGCGGGCACCCGACGCGGTGGTGCTCGATATGAATATGCCGCTGCTCGATGGTGCGGGCGTGGTGACGGCGCTGCGCGCCCTTGGCAATGAAGTCCCGATCTGCGTGCTCAGCGCCCGCGCCTCGGTCGACGACCGGATCTCCGGATTGGAATCCGGCGCCGACGACTATCTGACCAAGCCGTTCGTCCTCGCCGAACTGGTGGCGCGGATCAAGGCGTTACTGCGCCGTCGTTCGGACGTCCCCGCCCCGGCCACGCCGGGAGCGATTGCGGTCGGCCCGCTGGAGGTCGACGTCGCCGGATACCGCGCACTGTTGAACGGCCGCGAAATCGAGCTCACCAAGCGCGAATTCGAACTGCTGTCCACCCTGGCCCGCAATGCGGGTGTGGTGCTGAGCCGCGAGCGGCTCCTGGAACTGGTGTGGGGCTACGACTTCGCCGCCGACACCAATGTGGTCGATGTCTTCGTCGGATACCTGCGGCGCAAGCTGGAGGTCGAGGGCACACCACGGCTGCTGCACACGGTCCGCGGCGTCGGATTCGTGCTGCGAGCACCCAAGTGAGTTGGCGATGACGCCGCCGATCCCTTCCAGCACAGCGACTCCCAGGAAACGACGGCGACGCACCTTTTCGCTTCGCACCCGGGTGGCCGGTGCGGCCGCGGTCGGCGCGATCATCATCGTCACGATCATCGGCGTGATCTCCTCACGGGCCATCGAACGCAACAACCTGGCTCAGACCGACCAGCAGCTGACCATCGCCTCGCGATTGGTACTCATCGATTCGGTACTGGCCGTCGGCGTACTCGGACTGGTCGGTCCGACCTACGACATGGCGGTGACGGTCCGCGACAACAACACGATCGTGGCGAGCACGCCGATCCGCCTGCCCGAACAGCCGATCGGATCGCATACCGTCACGGTGAACGGCACCCCGTTCCGCATACTCACCACCACCGAGAACCAACCCGCGGGACGCGTCGTTTCCCTTGGCATTCCGGCCACCGACGCGGCCCGCACCACCGCCGAGCAACAGCGTTGGGTCCTGGCCGGAGCCGGGCTGGCGATCGCCACGGCCGCCGGACTCGGCTGGTTACTCGCGGGGCGCGCGGTGCGCCCGATCGTCGATCTCACCCGACAGGTCGGCGCGCGCAGTGGCTACCGCGATCCGGACAATCCACAGCCGCCGGTCGACGGCTCCGGGGTCCGGGAAGCGGAAAAGCTCGCCGAAGCGGTGAATACCCTGCTGCAACGGGTGGATCAGGCACAGGCCGAAACCGCCGCCGCACTGGAGACCGCACGCGATTTCGCCGCCGTCTCCGCCCACGAACTGCGCACTCCACTCACCGCCATGCGCACCGATCTCGAGGTGCTGCGCACCCTCGACCTGGACGAGGCGCAACGCGCCGAAATCCTCGCCGACGTGCAACGCAGCCAGGGCCGCGTGGAAACCACCTTGGCCGCGTTGGAACGTCTCGCCTCGGGCGACCTCACCCACGAACGCGATCACGTCGACACCGACGTCGGCGATCTGTGCGATCAAGCCGCTCACGATGCGATGCGGCACTTTCCGAGCCTGACCGTCCGCATCGATACCGACGCCGAACTGATCACCCGCGGCCTCCCCGCCGGACTGCGCCTGGCGGTCGACAACGCGCTGGCCAATTCCGTCAAGCACGGCCGCGCCACCGAGGCGGTCGTCTCGGCGCACCGAATCCCCAACGGGCACATAATGATCACCGTCGACGACAATGGCCGCGGTATCCCCATCGAAGAACGCACCGCCGTCTTCGAACGCTTCTTCCGCGGCAGCCAAGCCAGCAAAGGCGGCTCCGGCCTCGGCCTCGCCTTGGTGGCCCAACAGGCCCAATTACACGGCGGTCGAGCCTATTTCGATGACAGCCCACTCGGCGGTGTGCGCCTGGTCCTAGACCTTCCGGAGCGCCGAACCACCGTCTGAAACGCGAAAACCGGTCCGGGAGTGCGGAGTACGGCTGCTGCCACCGTCACTCGTTCCCAGACCGGTTCGCGATATCCGCGCCTTACTTCGGCGGTGCGGTGACCTTGACCGGCTTACCCCATGCCGACAGCGTCACCTTGATGGTGCCCGGATCCCGCTTCACAACGGCCTGAACCAGGTTCGGGCCGGTGCCCGGCGAGGCCGCCGTCGACGGCAGGGCCGACGCCGAACCCGACGGCGGCGCGACATCCGCGATCCACAGGGTGATCGGGAACGTGCCGGCCGGATCACCCGACTTGGGCACGATCGGATCGATGACCGTGGAGTCGATGGTTCCGGTCACCTTGACCGTGTCGGTGCCGTCGACCTTCTCGCGCCCCTCCACCTTCGGGTTCTTCACCTGGGCGATGAGGTTGGCCAGACCCTTGTCCTTGTCGAGGATGACGCCCGGATCGTAGATCTGTTCCGCCGGACCGATTTTGGCGTAGGCGGAGGAGCTACCGGTCTGCGCGTACATTTCCTTGTCGACGACCAGGAACTTGGCCTGGATGAAGTCGGCCTCGGGCTTGGTACGGACCTTCGCCTCACCGATCGCCTGACCGGCACCCTGCGGCTGGTTGGTCACATCGGCCGAAACACTTTCGACCGGAAGGGTCGTGAGGTTGTCCACCTTCAGATTCAAGTGCACGGCCTGCAGGGTCTGGGTGGTCCTTGCGGACTCCTGCACGATCTGCGCGGCATCGGGCAGCTGACCCGAGGGCGGCGCGGACGAGGTGGTCTTGGAATCGGAGCTGGAATCGCAGCCCGTCACCAGTGCAGCGAACATCGACGCCGCGACGACGGCGGGCACGAGTCCCGGTCGGCGAAATCGGATTCGGTGCGAGATGCGTGCTCGCGCTGTCAGATCACTCAATGTTCTGCCCCCAGAAGAGTGCGAGGTCGGGTACGACCGGATGGTTTGACGGGGACAGCTGGTGCTGCCGCCCGGTGTAGTGCAGCATTTCGCCCGCCAGATTAGCCTGTCCCACACGCCAACTCGACCCGGCTGTGGGAAGCCGGACTTCGACCGAACCGGGCATGCTGCGGGGGCTGACGTTACCCTTGGTTCGGTCTTCTCGCAGAGATCGGGGGGAATCCGACGCGAAAGTTACCGGGTTAAGGGATTGTTTAGTGAGATGTAAGGCGTTGCAAGCACGATGCTGTCACGAAACCTCAGGCAGTGTGTGTGACTTTGGGGGACATCCGGTTCGCCGGATGAAGCGCCCCCGCGCCTGTCCGCGATACACGCCATAACCCCGGGGTCGACAACGGCCACCGAACCGCGGATCAGACACGGAGGAATGCGATGACGAACAGCCAGCCGGAAGCGGAGGAGCGGGAGTTCCACAGACCGCCCGGCCCGCCTCCCGGCGGTGGCCCGCAACTGTCGAATGTGTGGGTTTACAACGGAAAAGCCTACGATCTGAGCGACTGGATCTCCAGACATCCCGGCGGCGAGTTCTTCATCGGGCGAACGAAAAATCGCGATATCACCTCGATCATCGGGTCCTATCACCGCGATCCCGAGCGAATCGGACGAATGCTCGAAAGATATGCGTTGGGGCGCAACGCATTACCCGAGGACATCCATCCTAAGGCCAATGCACCCGACTTCTTGTTCAAAGAGGGTTTCGACAGCTGGCAGGACACACCCAAGTACCGATTCGACAATAAAGATGATCTGCTGCACAAGGTCAAAGCGCGGCTGCGGGAGCCGGAGCTGGCCGCGCGACTGCGGCGCATGGACACGATCTTCAACCTCGTGGTCGCCGTGCTGGCCGTCGCATACTTCGCGGTGCAAGGTCTGCGCCTGTTCGAGCGCAGCTGGATGCCGCTGCCCGTCTTCATCGTCCTGATGGTGTTGCTGCGCAGCTCGCTGGCCGGATTCGGCCACTACGCGATCCATCGCGCGCAAAAGGGCCTCAACAAGATCTATACGAATACCTTCGATTTCAATTACGTCGCACTGGCTTTCGTCACCGCGGACGGGCACGCACTGCTGCACCACCCGCATACCCAAAGTGAAGTCGATATCAAGAAGAACGTCTTCACCATGATGATGCGAGTGCCCAGGTTGTACCGGGTGCCGATTCACACCCTCCATAAATTCGGGCACACGGTGACCGGCATGACCATTCGACTCCTCGATGTCTGCCGCCTCACCCGCAAAGTCGGCATCAAAGATATGTACGGCACCTGGGGTGGCGCACTGCCGCACTTCATCGGTTCGTTCGGAGTGCGCGCGCTACTGCTCGGCGAGTTGGTGGTCTTCACACTGGCGGGCGACTTCTGGGCCTGGGCACTGCAATTCGTGGTGACGCTGTGGATCAGTACCTTCCTGGTTGTCGCGAGCCATGATTTCGAGGTGGAGACCGAGGAACTCCCCGCCTCCGATACCGAGGACTGGGCCGTCCATCAGGTGGAGCAGGCCTACGACCTGAAGGTGATCGGAAATCGTTATGTCGACTGCTTTCTCGCGGCCGGTTTGAGTTCGCATCGCGTCCATCACGTCCTGCCGTTCCAGCGCAGTGGTTTCGCCAATATCGCGACCGAGGATGTACTGCGCGAGGAGTCCGCGAAATTCGGCATCGAGTGGCTACCGGCGAAAAGTTTCTTCACCGATCGGTTCCCGAAACTCTGCCGCACCTACCTTTTGTCACCCTCGCGCGAAGCCGAGGAACGGAATTGGGGCTTCATCCGCGAGCATTGCTCGCCGGGGGCGCTGAAAACCTGTGCGGTGTACACGGTGCAGGGCTTCACCGGAATCGGCACGGTCTGAGTCGATTCCGGAGATCGACAGATCGAACCGCTGGACAGCCGCGGCGCCGATCACCATTTTTCACAAGAACGGGGAGAATTTCGTGTCAATCATTATCGATGAGGGAACGTCGGCGACTCGTCAGGGGGACGAGCACGGCCACGCCCTCATGCAGCACGGGCTGCCGCCGGCGCCGCCGACCACGGTCGGCGTGATCGAGAGCATCGCGACCGGTGCGCCGACGCAGCTCTTCGACCAGGTGGGCGCCGCCGATCGGGTGGCCGAGCTGTTCACCGATCCGCAGCAGCGGGCACGGATTTCGCGGATCTACCAGAAGACGAAGATCGACAGCCGCCGATTGGTGGTCGATCCGCTCGATCCCGAATTCCTACGGTTCGGCCGGGTGCGCGGCACGATCCGGGACCGGATGAACCTGTTCTACCGCCACGCGGTACCGCTGGCCGTCGATGTCGCGGGCCGTGCCCTCGCCGGTGTCGAGGATGCGGCGGCGGAAATCGGCTTGCTGGTCTTCGTGACCAGCACCGGATTCATCGCCCCGGGGGTAGACGTCGCGGTCGTCAAGCAGCTCGGCCTGTCGCCCTCGGTCGGTCGGGTCGTAGTGAACTTCATGGGGTGCGCGGCCGCGATGAACGGCATTCGGACCGCCGTGGATTATGTTCGGGCGCATCCGGATAAGAAGGCGATGGTCGTCTGCATCGAGCTGAGCTCGGTGAACGCCGTCTTCGACGACAACGTCAACGATGTGATCATCCACAGCCTCTTCGGTGACGGCTGCGGGGCGGTGGTCATCGGTGCGAGTCAGGTCCAGCAGCCGCTGGCGCCGGGCAAGGTAGTGATCCGGGACAGCTTCAGCCAGCTCTTCGACGGCGCCGAGGACGGCATCGTGCTCGGTGTCAACCAGAACGGCATCACCTGCGAGCTGTCGGAGAATCTGCCCGAGTACATCTACACCGGGGTCGATCCCGTGGTCACCGAGGTCTTGCAGCGCAATGGATTGCAGAAGTCCGATGTCGATCTGTGGGCGATCCATCCCGGTGGGCCGAAGATCATCGAGGAGTCCGTGCGGTCACTCGGGATCGCACCGGAGCGCGCCGCGCTGAGCTGGGATGTGCTGGCCGGGTTCGGCAATATGCTGAGCGTATCGCTCATTTTCGTGCTGGAAAAAGCAGTGTCGCTCGGCGATTCGATCGAGGGTGGCGGTCGGGCAACGGGTGGGCTGATTCGGCAGGATGCGCCGAAACCGATCTCGACCGGTGTGGCGTTTTCCTTCGCGCCGGGGGTCACGCTCGAAGGCATGATCTTCGACATCATTCGCCGGTAATACGGACCGGTCTCAGGAGCCCAGCAACCATGCAACTCATCCGATTTCTCATCTCGATCTCCTGGATGCGGATCACGGCCGTCATTGCCGCGGGCCTCATCTGCGGTGTGGCCAATACCTATCTGGTGACCCTCATCCGGGGTGTGGTGTCGCCGGAACCGCATCCGCACGTCGATATCCAGAGCTTCGCCCTCACCGGGCTGGTCATCGTGGTCAGTGGCGTGGTGTCGCAGGTACTGCTGATTCGCCTCGCCCAAGAGGCGATCTACCGGCTGCGCGCGGATCTGAGTTCCGGAATCGTTTCGGCGCCGCTCGAGCATCTGGAACGACTCGGCATGCACCGCCTGATGGCCACACTGACCGAGGATGTGCGCTCGCTGTCGCAGGCGGTGACCGCCATTCCCAGCATCTGCATCGATGTGGCCACCATTGTCGGCTGCTTCGTCTTTCTGCTGGCGGTCTCGGGTCCGCTGTTCGCGGTGACCGTGGCGGGCACACTGCTCGGGATCGCCTGTGTCGAACTGATTCTCGGGCGGGTGCGCACTATCTATCGCGAAGCACGGGAGAACGAGGACGCGCTGTTGCGGTCGTACCAGGCCGTGACCCTCGGTATCAAAGAGTTGAAGCTGCATCGAGGGCGGCGCCGGGACTTCATGCAGCGGCATCTGCTCGGTTCGGCCGCGACGCTGCGTGCGCAGAATGTCGATGCCGGATCCAAATTCTCGGTGGCACAGGGATTCGGCCAGGCGTTGCAGCTCGGCACCATGGCGCTGATCCTGTTCGTACTGGTCGCGCCGCTCGACTTGTCGCGTGATGTGATGGTCGGCTATGTCCTGGTGACGACGTTCCTGGCGATGCCGATGCAGAACTTCATGCACCGCATCCCGGATCTGCTGCGCGGTGATGTGGCGCTGGCGAAGATCCGCGCCATGAATCTGTCCATGGAGACCATGCACGACGAGGAGCGGTTGCCGTTCAAGGACCGTCCCCCCGTCGACTCGGCACGGCTGGAGCTGACGAAGGTCGCCTACAGCTACCGGATGGAGCCGCCACCGCCATTCCCGCCGGGTCCCGGCGGGCCGCCGCCCGGTCCCGGCGGGCCGGGACGCGGCGCGCATCCGCCCGGTCGGGGTCCACGTCCGGGTGGACCGCAACCGGATGTCAACGGCCATCGGTTCGTCGACCACAGCGGACACGACAACCGGCCGATGCCGCTCGGCCCGCCACCGGAGGCGAGCAATGCCGAGTCCGGATTCCGGCTCGGCCCACTCGATCTGGTCTTCGAACCCGGGCAGATCACGTTCATCGTCGGCGGCAACGGCAGCGGAAAATCGACGCTGGCCAAGCTGATCACAGGACTGTATGTGCCGCAGACCGGCACGCTTTCGCTCAACGGCGAGCCGATCGACCACGAGAACATCGAGTGGTTCCGGCAGAACTCCTCGGCGATCTTCACCGACTTCCATCTGTTCGAGGACTACCTTGGCTTCGATCGGCCCGGACTCGACGGTGCGGTGCGCCGCTACCTCGAGCAGTTGCAGATCGCGCACAAGGTGACGGTGCAGGACGGGCGGTTGTCCACCATCGATCTGTCGCAGGGACAACGCAAACGGCTCGCGCTGCTGACCGCCCTGCTCGAGGACCGGCAGATCTATGTCTTCGACGAGTGGGCCGCCGATCAGGAGCCCAAGTTCCGCGACGTCTTCTATCAGGAAATCCTCACCGAGCTCAAACAGCGCGGGAAGACCGTCATCGTGATCACCCACGACGATCGCTACTTCCACCACGCGGACCAACTGGTCAAACTCGATTTCGGCCGGGTGGTCGAGGCGAAACGGACCGCGGAGCGCACCGGCGCCGAGCTGCCCTGACCCGACGAAATCGGCTGCGGCCCTTACCGAACTCTCAGAGTTCGGACAGCAACGACGCCAATTCGGCACCCTAGGGTCGGCGGATGTGATTGGAAAACGCGCCCGCTGGGCCCTGCTCGCCGTCGCCGTTGTCCTTGCCGGGGCGCTCGGTGGCACCGTCACCGCTTGCTCCCGATCATCCAGTGCACCCGGCGGTATCGCCTTGGTGAACGCCGATACCGGACCGACCGGTGCCCGCATCGCGCAGGGCCTGCAGCAGGACGGCGGCGGTTACGAGTGGACCGTCGGCAAGCCGGGTGAACTCGACGCGGATGACTACGCGGCGGTGATCACCCTGCCCGCCGATCTGACCGAAGCCATGGGCACACTGGCGAGTGCGCAGCCGAAGCGGGCGCAGGTCACGGTGGATACACATAAGGGCGCGGATGCGAATCTGGTGAACGGCGCGGTGAATACGGTGACGCACCGGGTCGGCGCAACCGGTGTCGATGCCGCCCTCGCGGCGGTCGCCCAGGCGCGCACCCAGATGACCTCGGTGCAGTTCACCACCCAACTGCTCAATGCCGGGGTGAATGCCGCGGCCGCCGGTGCCGATCAGTTCAGCTCGGGCGCGGATCAACTGCTCGGCTTTCTGACCTACGCCAAAGCAGGCTCGGCACAACTGACTTCGGCCATCGCGTTGCTGAACTCGACCGTCTCCGGTGCCGCGGCACAGGCGAATCAACTCGCCTCGGCATTGGATTCGACCGGCGTCACGATCGGTCAGGTACAGCAGACCGCGAATACGGTGAGCGGCGGTCTGGATCAGATCCTGCCGCTGATGCGCGCGCTGCCCTTCTCGGGCGATCCCCAGGTCGCCGATATCATCGCCAAACTCGAAGGGCTGCGGAATGTTTCGGCCCAGGCCGGATCCCAGCTGAACGGTCTCGGCGATCTGGTCGGCAGCGCGGTGGATCCGAGCACCGATCTCGGCACGTTGCTGCGTACCGTGGTGGACCGATTGACCGGTGCCAGTGCGCAATTGGCCGAGGGCGCGAAGCTCGCCGAGGGGCTACCGCAGCTCGCCGATCAGGGCGGCGCTCAATTGGTCAGCGCCATAAGCCAACTCACCAGCGGCGTCACACAGCTCCAGCAGATCGTCACCAACCTCAGTACCCAGACCGATAAGGCCGTCGCGGCGCTGCCGCAGCGTAGTAGCGCCCAGCAATCAGCGCTGGCACTGGCACTCACCGACCCCGTCGAGGTGGTCCGCAACTAGAACGACCGCGGCACGTGCTCTTCGAGAGCACGGGCCGCGGTTCGGGATTCGTGTCAGTTGATGACGTCGATCAGATCGATCACGAAGACCAGGGTCTTGCCGGAGAGCCTGTGGCCGGCGCCGGCGGGGCCGTAGGCGAGCTGCGGCGGGATGGTCAGTTGGCGGCGGCCACCGACCTTCATGCCGGGGATGCCGTCCTGCCAGCCCTGGATCAGGTTGCGCAGCGGGAAGCTGATGGATTCGCCGCGATTCCAGGACGAGTCGAACTCCTCGCCGGAATCGAATTCCACGCCGACATAGTGCACCTCGACGGTGCCGCCGGGCACGGCCTCAGCGCCCTCGCCCTCGACGATGTCCTTGATAACCAGCTCGGTGGGAGCTGGGCCCGCCTGGAATTCGATCTCCGGCTTGGTCATTCGGCTATCCCCTTCGATAGGTGATGGTGAATCGGGTGTGAAATTAGCGGCTGTTGATCTCGTGGTAGTCGCGGTGACCGTAACCGGTGTAGATCTGGCGCGGACGGCCGATCTTCAAAGGCTCGCTGTGCATTTCCCGCCAGTGCGCGATCCAGCCCGGCAACCGCCCCATGGCGAACAGCACGGTGAACATGCGGGTCGGGAAGCCCATCGCCTTGTAGATGACACCGGTGTAGAAGTCGACGTTCGGATACAGCTGTCGCGAGATGAAGTACTCGTCGGTCAGCGCGGCCTCTTCGAGAGACTTTGCGATATCGAACAATTCGTCGTCACCGCCGAGCTTGGACAGGATCGCGTCGGCGTGCTTCTTGGCGATCGAGGCGCGCGGGTCGTAGTTGCGGTAGACGCGGTGCCCGAAGCCCATGAGCTTCACACCGTCTTCCTTGTTCTTGACCTTGCGGATGAAGTCCTTGACGTTGCCGCCCTCGGCCTTGATACCGTCCAACATCTCCAGCACGGCCTGGTTGGCGCCGCCGTGCAGCGGGCCCCACAGCGCGTTGATACCACCGGAGACGGAGGTGAAAAGGTTGGCGTCGGAGGAACCGACCAGGCGCACGGTCGAGGTGGAGCAGTTCTGCTCGTGGTCGGCGTGCAGGATCAGCAGCATGTCGAGCGCGGCGGCGATCTCCGGATCGACCTCATAGGGTTCGGCCGGGAAGCCGAAGGTCATCCGCAGGAAGTTCTCCACCAGGCTCAGCGAGTTGTCCGGGTAGAGAAAGGGCTGGCCTACCGACTTCTTGTACGAGTAGGCCGCGATGGTGGGCAGCTTGGCCAATAGTCGGATGGTCGATAGCTCGACCTGTTCGGGATCCTTCGGGTCCAGCGAGTCCTGGTAGTACGCCGAAAGCGCGTTCACCGCGGAGGACAGCACCGGCATCGGGTGCGCGTTGCGCGGGAAGCCGTCGAAGAACCGCTTGAGGTCCTCGTGCAGCAGGGTGTGGCGGCGGATCCGGTCGGTGAACTCGTCGAGCTGCGCCTGGGTCGGCAGCTCGCCGTAGATCAGCAGATAGCTGACCTCGATGAAGGTCGAGGACTCCGCGAGCTGGTCGATCGGATAGCCGCGGTAGCGCAGGATGCCCGCTTCACCGTCGATGTAGGTGATCGCCGACTTGGTCGGCGCGGTGTTCATGAATCCGGGGTCGTAGGTCACATACCCGGTGCTGGCCAGCATTTTGCCGAGGTCGATGCCGTCGTTGCCCTCGTTGGCTTGGGCGATCGTCATGGCATATTCGCCGCCGGGATAGCTCAGAACCGGCTTGGCGTCATTGATGTGGTCATTTTCGGGCACGGAAGGATCCCTCTCAGGCTAGGACCGTCGGCATCGGGGTGCGGTCGGCACGGCGGTGCTCTCCCCTAGACGCTAGTCGCTGCTCGCGCGGCCCGAGAACGAGGGTGCCCACCGACCGAGCTCACAAACAACATCGCGTCCGGTGAGGTTTGCTACTCAACCGGACACCGGCACCGACGGCGACCTGGCGACGCGATAGCGCACAAACGCCGGGAACACGAGCGCAGCCACCACCACCCCGATAACGACCAGCACACCGCCGCCAGCCGCGGCAACCGCCGTACCCAGGCTCGCCGCGGCAAAACCGTGGGCAACATCACCGATGCGTGGGCCGCCCGCGACGATCACGATGAACACCCCCTGCAGGCGGCCGCGCATCTCGTCGGTGGTGACCGTCTGCAGCATCGCGATCCGCAGCGCGGCCGAGACCATATCTACCGCGCCACCGAAGGCCGAGCACGCCAACGCGATCCACAGTCCGGGCCCGATACCGAGGCCGTGACCGGTCCAGCCGACGGCGACGCCGAAGCCGACCATGGCCAGCCCCCACAGCGCGATGCAGACCACCACCGCCAGACCCTGGCGGCGCACATGTGAGATCCAGCCGGAGAACACCCCGCCGAGGACCGCGCCGACCGACATGGCGGCGAACAGCAGACCGAGCGCGACACCGCCGCCGGCCGGGTCACCGAAGGTCTCGTGCGCGATCTGCGGATAGAGGGCGCGCGGCATGCCGAAGACCATGGCGATCACATCGACCACGAAGGACGCGAGCAGGATGCGCTGGGTCGCCAAATAGGCGAAACCATCCAGGACAGTGCGGAATCCGGCCTTGCGCGCGGTTCCGGTCGGCGCGATGGCGGGTAGCCGCCATACCGCCCAGATGGTGGCGAGCAGCGCGATCGCATCGATCAGATACAGCGTCGACAGGCCGACAACGGGAATCAGCACGCCCGCCAGCACCGGTCCGGCGATGGCGCCGGTCTGCTGCACGGTCATGCTGAGCGCACTTGCCGCGGCCAGATGTTCGGTGGGCAGCAACCGCGGAATGGCGGCGCTGCGGGTCGGCTGATTCACCGCGAACAGCGCCTGCTGTAGGGCGAAGAGGCCGAGCACGATCCAGACATTGTCGAGTCCGACGGCGGCCTGCGCCCAGAACGCGAGTGCGGTGACACCGGTGCCGCAGTTGGTGATGAGCATGAGCTTGCGCCGGTCCATCACGTCGGCCAGCGCGCCGCCCCACAGACCGAACACGATCAGGGGGATCAGGCCGAACAGTCCGGCCAGACCGACATAGCCGGAGCTGCCGGTGATCTCGAATATCTGCTGCGGGACGGCAACCACGGCCAACTGCGAACCGATGACGGTGACGATGTTGCTGGTCCACAGCCGTCGGAAGTCCGGATAGCGCAGCGGGGTGGTGTCGGCGAGCAGTTTCACCGACCGCAGCGTAATGAGTCGGTCAGGGGCTCAACAATGTTGGGGTCGCCACGATTTTTTCTAGGGTTGTAGTCGGTCGACCACCATGGCCTCGCCGCTGATCCGCACCCGGATCCGGTTGTGCAGCCGACCCCGTCGGCCCTGCCAGAACTCCACCTCGTCGGGGCGGATCAGGTAGCCGCCCCAGTGCGGCGGCACCGGTATCTCGTCCACATCGGCGAAGCGTGCGGTGGTCTCGGCAAGGGTGCGATCGAGTTCGGCGCGCGAGGCGATCGGCCGGGACTGGCGCGAGGCCCAGGCACCCAGCTGCGAATCGCGCGGGCGGGAGCGCCAGTAGACGGCGGTCGTTTCGGCGGAGACCTGCTCGACCGGCCCGCGTACGTGAACCTGTCGGCCCAGCGCGGGCCAGACGAAGGTCGCGGCCGCGAACGGCACACTCGCCAACTGGTTGCCCTTGGCCGAGTCGTAATTCGTGTAAAAAGTCACACCGTCCGGCGAGAGGCCTTTACACAGCACCGTCCGGGCGACCGGACGCGGTCCGGCTTCGGTGAGCGCCACGGTCGCGACCACCATGGCATTGGGCTCGGCGATGCCGACCGCGGTGGCCTGTTCGACCCAGTGCCGAAGCAGCGGCTCCCAGCCGCCTGCCAGCCAGGTTTCGTCCAGATCGGTGTCCTCACCGCTGCCGAACGGCACGCCGCCGTAGTCGACTCGCATGGCGGCCAGATCGGTCGCCGGGAACAGCACCCGATCATTTGCGGCCATTTCCTGACCGAGAGATGAATTGTCCAGGTCACGCATGGGCCAGACGTTACTCCGCGGTAGCAGGGAGCTAAGGTTTTGTTGATCGGCATGTGCTCGGCGAGCCACACCCCTCATCGACGAGAGCATGCGAACCGAAGTGCAAGGAGAGTCACAACATGACTACCAGCCATGCGGTGCCCAGTGGGCAGACCGCCGTACCCCCTGATTTCGTCAGCGGCCTGGAAGGCGTGGTGGCATTCACCACTGATATCGCCGAACCCGACAAGGACGGCGGCGCGCTGCGCTACCGCGGTGTCGACATCCAAGATCTGGTCGGTTCGCGGGTGACCTTCGGCGACGTGTGGGCACTGCTCGTGGACGGTGAATTCGGCCGCGGCCTGCCGCCGGCGGAGCCGTTCCCGCTGCCGGTGCACACCGGTGACGTGCGCGTCGACGTGCAGGCCGGACTGGCCATGCTCGCCCCGATCTGGGGCTACCAGCCGCTGCTCGATATCGACGACGAGACCGCGCGGGAGAATCTGGCGCGCGCCTCGGTGATGGCGCTGTCGTATGTCGCGCAGTCCGCGCGCGGCATCTACCAGCCCGCAGTGCCGCAGAAGAAGATCGACGAGTGCACGACGGTGACCGAGCGGTTCATGACCCGCTGGAAGGGCGATCCGGATCCGCGGCACACCGAGGCGATCGACGCCTACTGGGTTTCCGCGGCCGAGCACGGCATGAACGCCTCCACTTTCACCGCCAGGGTTATCGCCTCGACCGGCGCCGATGTCGCGGCGGCGCTGTCCGGTGCGATCGGTGCGATGTCGGGTCCGCTGCACGGCGGCGCGCCCGCACGTGTGCTGCCGATGATCGAATCCGTCGAAAAGTCCGGTGACGCACGCGCTTTGGTCAAGGGCATCCTGGACCGCAAGGAAAAGCTGATGGGCTTCGGCCATCGGGTCTACCGAGCCGAGGATCCGCGTGCCCGCGTGCTGCGCGCCACCGCACAGCGCCTGAACGCCCCGCGCTTCGAGGTCGCCGCCGCGCTGGAGCAGGCCGCACTCGCCGAACTGCGCGAGCGTCGTCCGGACCGCGCCATCGAAACCAATGTCGAATTCTGGGCGGCGGTCATCCTGGACTTCGCCGAGGTCCCCGCGCACATGATGCCCGCGATGTTCACCTGTGGCCGCACCGCCGGTTGGTGTGCCCACATCCTGGAGCAGAAGCAGCTGGGCAAGCTGGTCCGCCCGGCCGCCATCTACACCGGCCCCGGCCCCCGCCAGCCCCAGGACGTCGCGGGCTGGTCCGCGGTCGCGCACGTTTAGCACACCAACGCCCTGGTTAATCACCGTGGTGGAATCCGTTGCCCACCACGGTGTCCGGCTGTTCGCGGCGACCTTGCACGCGCGGCCGACGACACAGCTCGCGTAGCATCCGGGGGGAATGGCTGGAATAGAGAGTTAACGGGGAATGCTGGATAGGAATGTGTCGCGGCGGCGGCTGATCGGATTCGGCGCAGCGGCTGCGGCTTTCGTCGCAGGTTGCAGCGCGGATAAGGGCAATACGACTACCACGCAATCGAGAACGACCGCGAACGCCGTTGACGTGCAGGCCATTCCGAGATCCCCCGGGCAGCAGGTGTCCGCGGCCAACTCCCCGGCTGCGGTGGCCGCCCGACACGCGGGTGCGCAGCCGACGCGGTGGGGCATGCAGATGGACGGCATCACCAGCACTTTCGCGGCGACCGGCAAACAAATGGCGGTCACCTTCGACGCGTGCGGCGGGCCCGGCAATAACGATATCGACGAGACATTGCTGAACCTGCTCATCTCCCAGCAGATTCCGGCCACGCTCTTCCTCAACAAACGCTGGATCGATGCGAATCCCGGTCGCGCCGCGCAATTGGCGGCCAATCCGCTGTTCGAGTTGGCGAATCACGGTGTGGCACACAAGCCGCTCTCGGTGACCGGCCGGGCCGCCTACGAAATCCCGGGCACCGGCTCACCACAGGAGGCCGTCGACGAGGTCTGGGCCAACCACGAACGGCTCACCACCCTGCTCGGCAAACCGCCGCGGTTCTTCCGCGCGGGTACCGCACACTACGACGACGTCGCGGTCGCGATCGTCAACGAGTTGGGTGAGCGGCCGGTCGGTTTCAGTATCAATGCCGACTACGGCGCCACCGCGAGCGCGGCGCAGGTGCAGAATGCGCTGAAAGCCGCCGCGCCCGGTGCGATCTCGCTGGCCCATATGCACCGACCGAATTCCGGAACGGCCGCCGGAATGACGGCGGCGCTGCCCGCGCTGCGATCGGCGGGGTTCACTTTTGTCCATCTCTGAGCACCGTTGCCACCCGTAGTCCGGGTCGGCACGCCGTCGTCCCGGCGAATCGCGAGGCCGAAGATCACGGAATGGAATGGACGTCTCCGGGATCGCGCCATTAACGCGCAACCCCCGGCGGGGAGCCAGTATGGTACCGATGCTGACTGGTATCCCGATGTCAGCCGACCGCCTGCCGGTCGCTCGAATAACAATGGTGAGACGGATCACAGCCGTGCACCGGACATTTCGCCAGCGCGAGGTGACCGGATCGGCCTGATCCGAGCGGAAGGCGGTATGTAGGGTGGCGCAGGGAGTCTTCGCGCACACTCGATGGCGGAATCTCGAGCAATGGCGAGTCCGCTGGAAAGTCGGCGCGGCCGTTGCACTTCCGCTGGCCGCGGCCATTCTGCTCGGTGGTCTGCGCCTGACGGTCTTCTTCCGCGATTACTCCGAATACGACAATGCGGCCGATCGCATCTCCGATATTCCGGCGATCACCGCACTCGAATCGGCGGCCTCGACCGTCGCGGGCGGGCAGGTCTACGGCACCACCACCGACCAGGACCTGGTCGAATTGTCAACGGCTATTACCGAAGCCACGCTGCGTGCGAAACGTAAGGGCATCGATGCCACGGTCGCCAGGGCGCTGAAGCAGATGACCGCGACCAGCGAGGTCATCCGCTCGGGCGGTAAGGGCGGCGGCGATCCGGTGAAGGCCGTCGAGCTGAACAATGCGATCGTCACCGACGCCATCGGCACCGTGGACAAATTGCTGACCCCGATCGGCGTCGGTTCGATCGTGGCCGCGAAAGCTCAGCTATCCGATGTGCTGGTCGGCAAGGTCGAGGGCTTCAACTGGCTGATGGCGGCCATGACGGCGATCCAACAGCCGTCCGAAGTCGAGAGCTTCCATACCGTGCAAGGGCGCTTCCTGGCCGCGATCGATGCGATCGAGCGGGTACTGCCCGCGGCCGAGGCCGACCTGGATCGAGTGGTGCGCCCCAATAACCTCGCGGGCAAGGACGCGATCGAGGTCGCGATGCACACACACGTCGTCGACCTGGTGACGATGCGGCGGATGGCCATCGAATCACGGGATGTGTTCATCGGATTGACGTATCAGATCGTGCAGGGCGTCATTCACGATGTCGACGACAAGGTCGCCGCGGCTCGATCCGCGGCCATTCAGGCCTCCCTGGTGGTGCTCGGGACCGTGGTCGCCGCACTCGCCCTCGCGCTGATGGTCGCGCACTCGCTGCTGCAGCCGCTGCGCAGACTGCGGGCAGGTGCGAACGAACTCGCGGAGCAGGACCTGCCGAACGAGGTCGAGCGGATCATGCGCGGCGCCCAGCTCGAGGACATCGAGGTGAAACCGGTGCCGGTGCACACCGGTGAGGAGATCGGCGAAATCGCCCGCACCGTCGACGGTTTGCACACCCAGGCTCTCAAACTGGCCGCACAGCAGCAACTGCTGCGCGATCAGGTCAACGACATGTTCGAGACCATGGCGCGGCGCAACCAGACGCTGGTGGAGCGCCAGCTCAGCATGATCGAAGCGCTCGAATTCGAGGAGAAGGATCCCGAGCGCCTCGACCAGCTCTTCCGGCTCGACCACCTGGCCGCGCGCATGCGGCGCACCAGCGCCAATCTGCTGGTGCTGGCCGGCACCCGGTCGCGCCACGATCGGTCCGGACCGGTCGAGGTGCGTGATGTCCTGCGCGCCGCGGTCTCCGAGGTCGAGGACTATAAGCGGGTCAAATCCGGTGCGACACCCGATGGTTGGGTCGCGGGTATCGCGGCCACCGATGTCGTGCATCTGATCGCGGAGATGCTGGAGAACGCGCTGCGGGCCTCGCCGCCCGATAGCGATGTCACCTTCGCCTACAGCCGGACCTCCGAGGGCGGCCTGCTCATCGAGGTCGTCGACGAGGGCATCGGCATCGTGCTGGATGAACTGAACGAGATCAACAAGCGGTTGGCGACACCGACCACGATCACCGTCGCGGCGACCCGGCAGATGGGCATGTTCGTGGTCGGCAAACTCGCCGAGCGGCACGGCATCACGGTTCGCCTGCGCCGGACCCACGATCGTGCGCTCGGTCCGGGAATCACCGCGAGTCTGCACATTCCGCCCGCGCTGATCGAGGTGCCATCCCAGGATTCGGATGATCCGACGACGCTGAAGCCGGTGATTCCGGTGCATCGGGACGCCCTCGGCACCAAGGCGACGGCCGAGGCGGGCGCAGGTATTGCCAAGCCGACTACCAAGACGGTGCCGCCTTTCGCCAAGCCCGCACCCGCGCAACGGCGGATCGGTGCGCCGCCGCCGTCGGTACCCAAATCGGAAGAGCCGGCAGAGCCTGCGACCGATGCACCCGCGGCAGCGCCGGTGATCACCAGCTATGGTCTGCCGAAACGGGTTCCGGGGGTCAATCGCAAGGGACGTCGCAAAGCAGGCGGGGCTGCTGCGAAGTCACCGAGTACCACCGCGGCGGCTGCTGCGCCGCCGTCCGCGAGCGCGGCAGCTTCGGGTCCCCCGACCGGACCGCAGGAGCGGGTGACCGAGACGACCTCGATGTTCGACTCCGTGGATGATGATTCGACGGAGTCCGTCGAATCCACTTCGAACGGGTCGGCGCAGCACACCGAGGGTGCAGCGGCGACGCCGATTTTCGCTGGCATGATGTCGGCGTGGTTGGCTGATCCGACTACAGGGGAGCTACCGGTTTTGACGAATTGGCATTCGGCGGCGGATGAAGGCTGGTCCGCGGCACAGCGGGCGGCGGATGCGCAGATCACAGAAAGGACGACCTCCGGGCTACCGAAACGAGATCCAGGGAATCAGTTGGTGCCGGGTGGGGCCGAATCGGGGTCGGCGGCAACGGAATCGGCGGCGAGCACGCGCCGCGACCCGGATGCAATCCGCACAGGATTGAACCGGTATCAACGGGGGGTACGTGACGGAAGAGCCACTGGTAAGTTGAAACCCCTTGCAGCCGAGGATGTTCGATGACCGCACCTGAACAAGCACCACCCGAAGCCCCGTCCCGCGCGGTCTCGGCGAAAATCGTGATAGCCGGCGAGATGGGGGTCGGCAAAACCACGCTGGTCGCCGCGGTTTCAGATATCGTTCCGCTGAAAACCGAAGCGCTGATGACCGATCTGAGCTCCGAAATCGACGACACCTCGGCGGTCCCGGATAAGACGACCACCACGGTGGCCATGGATTTCGGACGGATCACCCTGTCCGACGATCTGGTGCTGTACCTGTTCGGCACCCCTGGCCAGCACCGATTCTGGTTCATGTGGGACGACCTCAGCCTGGGTGCGATCGGCGCGATCCTGCTGGTCGACACCCGTCGGGTGGACGAAAGTTTCGCTGCGGTCGACTATTTCGAAGAGCTCGGCCTACCGTTCCTGGTCGCGGTCAACGAATTCGAGGGGGCACCCAAGTTTCCCGAGGAGGCCATCCGCGATGCCCTCTCGCTATCCGACGATGTTCCGGTGATGATGATCGACGCCAGGGATCGAGAGTCCGCCAAGACGGCGCTCATCGCATTGACCGGACATGCACTGACCCGGGTGAAAGCCACGAGTTAGCGACAGGCGGCTCGGGCACCGAGCCGCCTCGCTAATCCTCGCCGAGGGAGGCGAGCCAGTCGACCGCGACGGATTCGCCGCGGTCGACGGTGAAGAAGGCGACCTCGAGATGTTGGCCGAGATCGACGAGGCCGATCGCGGCCAGCGGTACCGGTTGGATCAGGCGCACACGCCACGGTTTCTCCTCGTCCCAGGCGCGCAGTTCCAGGTCCAGGCGCAGCACCGGATCGTCGCGACCGGCGTAGTCGGCGGCGACCGGTGCGGCGGCGAGCACGGTGGCATCGGCGCGGCGGCCGTTGGAGAGGATCTTCGAAATGCTCGCCCGGACGGTCTCGGCGATATCGGGCACGTACAGCACCAGACGGTCGCGATCGCCCGGATCGACTCGGCAGCCGATCACGTCACCGGGCTGCATCCATTCCAGGTCGTCCTCGCGCATCCGCTGCCGTACCCGGGTTTCGTAGGGCAACGCGCCCTCGACCTGCACTCGAACCCAGAAGACGTGTCCGGGTTCATTGCGCCGAGGGCGCACACCGAGGATTGTTGCCGAGCCGATCACGCCGCGCAGGAGCAACTCGCGCCGCTGCGCATCCGATAACGCACCCGCGCGCAGTCCGAAGTTCCGCGGTCCCCTACTGCGCGCTCGCCACCCCGTATTAGCCGACGCCAGGTTCATGGGCGTCAACGTTAGCTGGAGTGTGGTCAGAGTCACAGCAATACCACCGTCTACCCTGTTGGCCATGACCGCTGAGTTCCCGATCATTCCCGACGATCTCAAGCCCGCCGACGGACGGTTCGGCTGTGGCCCCTCCAAGGTGCGCCCGGAGCAGTTGCAGTCTCTGGTGTCCGTCGGTGCCTCGGTGTTCGGAACCAGTCACCGGCAGAAGCCGGTCAAGGATGTGGTCGCGCGGGTGCGCAGCGGCCTGCGCGAGCTTTTCGCGCTGCCCGACGGCTACGAGGTGGTGCTGGGCAACGGTGGCACCACAGCGTTCTGGGATGCCGCCGCCTTCGGCCTGATCCGGGAGCGCTCGCTGCACCTGACCAATGGCGAGTTCAGCTCGAAGTTCGCCGCGGTGGCCAAGGGCAACCCGTTCATCGGCGATCCGATCGTGGTCTCGGCCGAGCCGGGCAGTGCGCCCGAGCCGGTTTCGGACCCGTCGGCCGACCTCATCGGCTGGGCGCACAACGAAACCTCCACCGGTGTTTCGATCCCGGTGCAGCGTCCGGCGGGGTCGGAGAACGCGCTGATCGCCATCGACGCCACCTCGGGCGCGGGCGGTCTGCCGGTCAACATCACCGATGCCGATGTCTACTACTTCGCACCGCAGAAGTGCTTCGCCTCCGACGGCGGCCTGTGGGTCGCGCTGATGAGCCCGGCCGCGCTGGCCCGGGTCGAGGAGATCAAGGCCTCGGGTCGCTGGACCCCGGACTTCCTTTCGCTGCCGATCGCCATCGACAACAGCACCAAGGATCAGACCTACAACACCCCGGCTCTGGGCACCCTGCTGCTTTTCGCGGACCAGATCGAGTGGATCAACGGCAACGGCGGTCTGGACTGGGCGGTCAAGCGGACGCTGGATTCGTCGTCGCGGCTGTACTCCTGGGCCGAGTCGAGTTCCTTCGCCACCCCGTACGTCGTGGATCCGGCGCACCGCTCACAGGTCGTCGGCACCATCGACTTCGCCGACTCGGTCGATGCGGCCGCCGTCGCCAAGGTGCTGCGCGCCAACGGCATCGTCGACACCGAGCCCTACCGCAAGCTCGGCCGCAACCAGTTGCGCGTCGGCATGTTCCCCGCCATCGACCCCGAAGATGTTTCGCAGCTGACGCGTAGCATCGACTGGGTTGTCGAAAAACTGGGGTAATCGAGCTCGGTCATTGCGACACGCCCACTTTCGACACGCCGTGCAATCCGGTGCTGCGAGTTGAATAGAGCAGATTAGCGGGGCGCGGAGGATCTTTCGCAGATTTCCGCCCCGCGTGTCTTGCCGCGAGATCATCAGTAGTGCACTACTGTTTCGGAAAGTGGGCGGTGTCGCGAGCCGACGCGATAAGGAGGTAACGGTGCGTGAACTTCGAGTGATCGGGGTGACGCCCGACTCCACGCACATCGTGTGCATCGACACCGAGACCGGCACCAAGTACCGGCTGCCCGCCGACGACAAGCTTCGAGCCGCAGCACGCGGAGACCTTGCCCGATTCGGCCAGATTGAGATCGAGATGGAAGCAACTATGCGTCCCCGCGATATTCAAGCTCGTATCCGTGCCGGGGCATCCGTTGAACAGGTCACCGAAGAATCCGGTATGCCGCTGAGTCGCGTGGAGCGCTTCGCCTATCCGGTGCTGCTCGAGCGCGCCCGCGCCGCCGAACTCGCGCAGAAGGCACATCCGGTGCGCGCCGATGGTCCGGCCGTGGAAACTCTCATCGATATCGTCACCGCCGCGTTCACCGAGCGCGGGCACACACTCGAGAATGCCGAGTGGGACGCATGGAAGGACGAGAAGGGCTTCTGGGTCGCGCAATTGCAGTGGCAGAACGGGCGTTCCGAGATCGCCGCGCACTGGCGCTACCAGCCTGACGCACACGGCGGATCGGTTTCCCCACTCGACGATCCGGCCTCGGATCTGATCGATCCCGATTTCGGCCGTGCCCTGCGCGGTCTCGCCACCATCCTCCCGCCGCAGGCGGAGATCGAGGCGCCCGCAGTGCCCGAACCACCGGTAGAGACCCGGCCGGTGGAAACTCGCCCGGCCGAACCTCGTCCGGCGCGCGAGGCCGCAGCGGCACAGACACGTCCGGCGCGGACCCAGCCGACGTTGGACGAATACTACGAGCAGCGGTCCGTCGCGGCCGGCGGTAACGGCACGCCGGTCGGCGCGGGCGGTGCGGCCGCCGCTATCCCCGCCGCCAGCACGAATGCCATTCCCGCCGCCAGCACGAATGCCATTCCGGCCGCGAGTACTTCCACTTCGGCCACTGCCGGAACGAATAACGCTCCGACCGGTGGCGCTCCGGTAAGTGCGGGTACCGCCTCCGCACCCGCCGCACCTTCGAAGGCTTCGAAGACTGCCGCGAAGCCCGCCGCCGAAGAAGCGCCGAAGAAGGCGCCCGCGAAGACAGCCCGCAAGCGGGGGAAGGCGCCGATGCCGTCCTGGGAGGACGTGCTACTCGGGGTCCGCAGCTCCGGCCACTGAGTTCCGTTCCTGCACTGAGATTTCCGAGCAAACCTCGACAGTGCCTTCGATCAAGATCAGGTGGACATGGTGGTGGGGTCTTCTCGGGCGATGCCGCCACAGTTTCCACCTGATCTTGATTCGTGCGGGGTTTGCTGCGGATTTGTGCGGGTCGATTGCGGAAGGTCCGACGTTGGGCGCGCAGTGCGAGTAGATTTTTCGGTGTGTCGTCGACTCGAGTCGACGTCGGGCGGTTCGCGGTAGCGGGAGTTATCAGAGGATGCCGTGGGGTTGCTCGAAGTTTGCGGAGCTGTTTGGTGCAACCATCGGGAGGTGCCGGAAATGCTGTCCAAGGCTTCGTCTCTCTGGTACGTCGACGCACAGGATCCGTTGGCGGTACTCCGCGCGAACCACGATCCGGATCCCGAAGCCGCGCTCGCACTGGCGAAACAGCTGCACACGGACCGCGACGTCATGCCGATCATGGTCGGCACACTGGGCGGTTGTGCGGGGCCGGATGCCGACGAGGTGTATATCGGCTGCTACCCCGGGGTGACGGTGGTGTGCTCGGCACAGTCCGCGCGAGCGCATCCGACGGCGCTCGCGGAGTTGCTGGTCCGCCCGCTCGCCTCGGAGCACACCTATCTGATCTCGTTCGACGCGCATTACGGCTGGGGCGCGTTCGCCCATTGGGAGCGTGGCGAATTCCGGCGCTCGTTCAGCTCGACGCGGGTGAACATCCTGGAAGACGAGGGCTTACCGCTGGTGTGGGAGCGTTCGTTTTGGGCCGGTGATCATCCGGTGCGGTGGCAGGCCGGCGAACTGCCCGACCCGCAAACTCTGCCCTTCGACCCGCCCGATTTCGCCGATGCCGCCAATAACGAATGGCTCGGCTTCCACTACCGCGCCCCGGCTCCCGAAGGCGCGCTGGTACCCGGCGATATCGCGGTCTGCGGATTCACCCTCTACCCCAAGGGCCAAGCCCCGGACCCCGCCGACCTGATCCCACTGGAGCAGCGCAATGGCGACATGAAATCGAGACGAGGTCTGCTCAACTGGCTCCGGGGTAAGGATCGCGTCTCGTGATCGAATGCAACCGGCTCTGCCACCGAGTCATGTAGATCGTGGGCACGCCAGACCGACGAGATCTACCGAGCCGGCTCCGCGCGCCGGTCTCACCAGCCATCACCCCTACGCACACCCCGCGTCGAACCACAATGGTCACGAGCCAGGTCAACCGATGAGGTCTGCTAACCCGACAGACCGCCGATGATCAAAACGAACCAGCCGAGCAGAACACCGGCCGCACCCCCACCGATGACCCAGCGGGTCACCGGTGCCAGACGCCAGCGCCATGCGGTGGGGGCGGCGCCGCCGACCGCGACGAGGTTGACCAGTACCGCAAGCAGCGGATGGACCTCCGCCAACGCCGAGCCGAACGCATACACGGCGACGGCCGTCAGCAGTGCGACCATGATCGCGACAGTGAGCCCGGCGGCCCACGGGGTCGGATCCTGATCCGGCTGGTAGGGCCGGTACGCCCCGTTGGGGAAGTAACTCACGACGTCCTCACCCGTTCATAGAACGCCATGGCGGCCGCGGTCGCCACATTGAGCGAATCGGTGCCGGGTGACATCGGGATGCGGGCTCGAATATCGGTGGCGCGCATGGCTTCCTCGGTTAATCCGGGTCCCTCCGCGCCGAGCAGCAGCGCCACCCGCTCCCCCGTCATCGCCGTCGCCAAATTCACGGCCGCCGGGTTCGGGGTGAGCGCGATTAGCTGGAATCCCTTGCTGCGCAATATATCCAGCCCCTCGGGCCACTTCGGCAGTTGCGCGAACGGCACCCGCAGCACATGCCCCATCGACACCCGCACCGCACGCCGATACAACGGATCTGCGCACCGATCACCGAACAGAATCGCCTCGACGCCGAGCCCGGCGGCGTTCCGGAACATCGAGCCGAGATTCTCGTGATCATTCACGCCCTCCAGCACCGCGACCGTGCGGGCCCGCTCGACGACGTCATCCACGCTCAACTCGGCGGGCCTGCGCGCCACCGCGAGCACCCCGCGATTGAGATGGAACCCGACCACCTCCGCCATCACCTCGGCGCTGGCCCGGTAATACGGCACATCGATTGCCGCCAGATCCTCCGTGAGTTCCGCCCGCCGCTTCTCCACCCCGAACAGGGCACTCGGCCGAAACCGCGAAGCCAACATTCGCTGGACGACCACTACTCCCTCCGCGATCACCAACCCCTTGCGCCCCGGCAGATCCGGCCGTCGATCCGCCGACTTCAGATCGCGAAAGTCAGTAACCCGCGGGTCAGCGGGATCGTCGATGTCGATCACTTCGGCCACCACATCATCCTGCCGGGCCAACCCCGCCGGGCCACAATCGGATCCATCATCGGCCGACATCCGTCGCCGGGATCTCCGAGACCGGAATGGCCTGCAGCGGCGACATCTCCGGCTGCGGGCGCGTCGTCAGCAGCCGGAACTGGAAGCGAGTACCGAGTCGGCTGGACTGTGCCACGACAGTGCAGACAAAAGCCTTCAGCAGTTGGTAGCCAGGGCTCTCGCCGAACCTGACCGAAGTCACCGTTCGACCGGTGTGCCGCTTGCCGAACGTGCTGAATCGCGTCGAAGCAAGCCTTGGTCGCACGGGTGCCCTGATGGCGGCGCGCAGGGGAAGAACCCCGGTCGACGCGCTCGTTCCGGTGTACGGACCGGACACGACCATGCGCACGCCGGTGCACCGAAAATCAGCTGCGGGGTGGTCGCAGGCATGCGATCGTCGAGGGATGACGCTGATACCCGGCATCACCATTCGGTCGGCCACCGCTGACGATGTGGCGGCCATTCAATTGCTCGGCGACACCTCGTTCGGGATGCGCGGCGAACCGACGCACCGGGAATTGCGGGCGCGACTGTTTCCGATCGAGGAGGCAATCGTCGCTGTCGATGACGGGCGTGTCGTCGGACATGCCAGGTCGACTCGGATGACGCTGACGGTGCCCGGGGAGCGCACCGTCGACGCTTGCGGAATCGCCGGTGTCGGGGTCGCGCCGACGCACCGTCGGCGCGGGATTCTGCGGGCCATGTACACCGAGCAGCATCGGCGGACCGAGGCGGCCGGGCTCGCGCTGACCATCTTCACCGCGAGTCAGGGCGCCATCTACGGCCGGTTCGGATATGGGCCCACGATTCGGGAGAACGCGGTCTCGATCGATCGGCGATTCGTCGAGTTCCTGCGGTCGGCACCCGATCCGGGCGGCGTGGTGCTCAGCACCATCGCCGACGCGGGCGAGCCGGTGCGCGCGATCTACGACCGGTGGCGGCGCTTGGTGCCCGGTGCGCAGGAGCGACCGGAGGTGCGATGGCAAATGGAGCTCTCCGATCCACCGGCGTTCCGCGATGGCGGCACCGACCTTTTCGCATTTCTGCACCCGGACGGGTATGCGCTGTACCGCTATCACCATCGCGAACACGGGATGGCCGCGGTCGTCACGGACATGCGCGCGGTGACCTCGGAAGCAAATATCGCGTTGTGGCGGGCGTTACTCGGATTGGAGCTGTGCAGCCACGTCGAGGCGGCGATCAGCGACAATGATCCGCTCCCGTATCTGCTCACCGATCTCCGGCTCGTGCGCACGAAGGCACGGTACGACGCACTGTGGTTGCGGCTCATGGATGTTCCCACTGCCCTGACCGCTCGCTCATATCTGCGCGACCTCGATATCGTCCTCGCAGTGCGGGATCCGTTCCGCAACGCGGGCGGCACCTTCGCACTCACGGTGCGCGACGGTATCGCCGAATGCATACCGACCACCCGCCCACCCGACTTCGAACTCGGCATCGACGTCCTGGCCGCCATGTACCTCGGCGCATACCCGGCCCGCGTCTTCGCGGCCGCCAACCGTTTGCAAGCCAAGGACTCGATGCAACTACACGCCCTCGACGAGGCATTCGGCGCGGAGCGCGACGCAGTGCTCGGCTGGTTCTTCTGAGTTGAATAACTCTGCTCGATGCCCGGCGGTTGTCAAGGTGGCGGGCCGGATCGGCGGAGCCCGTTCGAGCGGGGCAAAGGCCGGCAACGCCGAGCGCGGTCGCTGAGACCAGGGTGTCGTCCGGGCACTGCCGACAGGGTGAGCTGCCGACTCGGCTTGCGATCAGGCAGTGGCCATACATTGTTGGCGCAGCCAACGAATATGCGTATAGTTGGCGACACCAATGTTGGAATTGCCAATGAAAGAGACGGCTATGTCTACCGATACCCTGATCGCCGACCGGATCGAGATCGCCGACCTGTTCTCCCGCTTCGCCGGCCTGCTCGACGAGCGGCGGTGGGAGGATGCCGACACCGTCTTCAGCGACGATGTGGAGGTCAACTCGCCGCGTATCCAGGTCCGCGGCATCGACAAGGTCGTCGAGTACATGCGACAGGCCGAGGTCGAGGGCGAACACACCCAGCACACAACCACTGACCTGCTGGTGAACATCGACGGCGACCAGGCCGCGGCCCAGGCGAACTCGCTGGTGTACTACTACCGCGACGGCCAACCGCCCCACCAGACCGGAGGCCTGCGACTGGTCGGCACCGTGGTACGGACGCCGTCGGGCTGGCGATTCCGCGAGACGCGGATCACGCTCGCCTGGCTGCGCAAGGATTGATCTCTCGACCTCGAAACCGGGCGCCCGCAGAGGCTGGTTCTGCCGAGGCGAGCCGATTCGGGCGCCGGTTTCGCTGATCGGGGACATCCCCGAGTCCACCTCGTACTCCGGAGTGATGTCCGGACAGCCGACGAGCTGGCATGCTTGATTCATGAAGCCGATTCAGCTGGTGCTCAATATCCTGTGGCTCGTATTCGTCGGGTTCTGGATGGCGCTCGGCTACATTGTCGCGGGCATCATCTGCTGCATCCTGATCATCACGATCCCCTGGGGTATCGCCTCGTTCCGGATCGCGACCTACGTGCTCTGGCCATTCGGACGCACCACAGTCGAAAAGCCTTCCGCGGGTGTGGGTTCGATGATCGGCAACATCATCTGGTTCATCGTCGCCGGGTGGTGGCTGGCGCTCGGCCACCTGCTCACCAGCATCCCCCTGTTCATCTCGATCATCGGCATCCCCTTCGGCTGGGCAAACCTCAAACTCATCCCGATCTCCCTTTTCCCCCTCGGCCGCGAAATCGTGGACAGCGACCAGCCATTCGGCGCCCGATACGCCCGCGGCGGCTACACACCTCGCCAGTAGGGCATCTACGCCCCGGGGGCGGGCCTATTCCGAGTCGTCGACGAGTTGCTTCATGATGCCGACGGCGCGGGTCAGCACGACCAGTTGCTCGTCGGTGAGCGTCGAGAGCTGTTCGGTCATCCAGGCTTCGCGGGCGCTGGTTTCGTCGGCGATCAGTGCGCGACCCGCATCCGAGAGCGAGACGATGATCTGACGGCCGTCGGTCGGATGTGGTTTGCGCTCCACCAATTGCAGATCGGTGAGCGAGGCGATCACACGCGTCATCGAGGGTGGCTGCACCCGCTCCTTGGCGGCCAAGGCGCCCGGTGTCATCGCCCCTTCCCGGTGCAGGGTGGCGAGTGCGGAGAGCTGCGTCAGCGAGATCTGCGCGTCGGCGCGCCGCCCCCGCAGATGTCGCGTCAAGCGCACCACCGCGAGCGACAGCTCACCAGCAAGAGCTCGAACATCCGATGGCGTTGTCACAGAGCAGAACGATACGGGACACGCTGGCCGGTGACCGCCTGTTCCCGCGGCTACGCTGTGACTGTGCCCCAGAATGTCCCGCAGATCCCGCCGCGCTTCACCGATCCACGGCCGGTCCTCGCGGTCGGCAGCACCCTCTGGCTGATCGCCACCGTCGTCGTGTGGACCAGCGATCGCTGGGAATCCGCCCGCCCGGTGTGTCTGATGGGCCTGGCCGTCGGACTGCTCGGCTACACGATCTTCGCGATCCAGCGCCGGGGCGCCCGCCGCGGCGACAAAGGCGCGCAGACCGGACTTTGATCGCCGGCCTCAGCTCACTTCGAACTCGCTGGTGATGCCGGTGAAGGGGTGCAGGGTGCCGTCCGGGCTCAGACTGTCGGTGAAGTGCCGCATGCGGTAGGTGCCAGGGCTGGCATCCGCGGGGATATCCCAGGTGAAGCAGGCTACGGATTCAGCGAGCCCCCGCTTGCTCCAGTAGAAGCGGACGGCCCATTCGCCCTCGTTGACGACCCGGACCCAGTCGCCGGATGCGTTGCGGCGCTGCACCTCCAGGAAGGTCCCGTTGCGGCGCGGGTTGTGTTTGGGGTGCGCGGAGACGAATTCGACGGTGGCCTGGCTGCCGCGCGCATACGCGGCGGCGGGTTGGGTCAGGACATCTCCGAAACCCCGACCCAGCGGTGTCGCATCGGGACCGGGCGCGGGTTGGAAATTCGGCTGCAGGTTGGATACGTCGCGCGGCGCAGGTCCGCGCGGGACCTGCTGATGGGCGGCGAAAGCGGTTGCCAGACGGGTGAACTCCTGCTGATAGGCAGGCAATGTGTAACGGCCGAAGAGGGTGGAACCACCCTCGTACTGCTGGGAGTCGTATTCCTCCGGGGTGGTGATGTATTCGTGGTACGCGTTCGCGTACCCCTGCATCAGTACCTGTTCCAGCGCAACCCCGAGCGCCGCGGCAACCGCACGGCGGATGCGCAGTCCAGCGACGATGGTGAATTCGCCACCGCCGCAGGCCAAGTAGAGCGCACCGATCCGAACAAGCTGAATCGGCACCACATTCGGCACCCACGGCACCGGCGGTAGGAGCCCGAGCGGAGCGATGATCGCCTTGGGCGCCTGCGCATCCGCGAGCCACGCCGGTGCGGGTTGGCGCGGATCACCCAGCGCATCGATGAACGGATTGCGCACACCCTCCGGGATCGGGAGGCCCGGCAGACCAGGACCGTCCTCGACACTGCCCGCGATGAGCGAGACACCCGCGGCAGCGGGCGCGGTGTGGCGCGGCTGCCCGTCGGGCGTGAATCTGCCGTCGACGGCGGTATCGGCAAGGTCGATATAACAAAGCATCGAATCGACCGGACCGCCGATGGGCTGTGCACCGGCGGATGCGGCTTTCGACGCGTGATACTGGCGCTCGCCGATGATCCGGGTGTTCTCGAACTCGTTCTCGGTCGGGCCCGAACCCGGTTGCAGATCGAGATTCGGCGACATATCCCCCGCGTTGGTCTGCGCGAACGCGGCGACGAAATCGGCCGGGCCATCGAGATAGCGAACGCCGTGCTCGGTGTGCTCATAGGAGAACGAGGCGTAACCCTTGTTATCCGCGCTGATCAGTCGGTTCTGGTTGGTCATCGACGTGTTGTGCGTGGCGAACCAGGTGATGGCGCCGACCTGTTGGCCGCCCTTGACGAATGACAGCACGGTGACCGCCGGGTCGATGGCATTCGGGAAGTGCTGTTTATCCACATCCGGATTGCGTTCGAAGGCGACTCGCGATCGGTTGACACTTGCGTCGTGCAGTTCGGTGCGGCCCAGCGAAAGCGTGCCGGGTCCGAGATCGGCGTGCGCGGCGACGATAGCCTCCACAATGCCGTTCACCTCGGCGTCGTAGACCTGCTGTTGAAATCCCAGAATCGACAGGTTGTATGCGTAATCGTTGCTGGAGCCGCCACAGGTCGCATGCGAATGCGTCGAGGTGAGCAGGACGTTCTGTTCGGTGTACAGATCACCGAAGCGGCGGGCGAGTTCGAGCAGGACGCCGCGATGCACGGACTGAAAAATCATCCCGTTCTCTGCGACCGCGAACACGATTCGACGCGCACCGCTGTCGATGATGAATGCGCGAGCACGCGGGCGTAGATGGATACCCGCTGTCTGCTGCTCGAACTGTGAATAGCCCATCATTCCGCATTCGGCGGCCGGGCCGGTGATATCGGAAAGGCCGAGTCCGATGAGGTAGCTACCTGTTTCGGGAGCCGCGGCGGCCGGTGCGTCGAGCGCCGGGGTCACACCCGACACCGCGGCCGTCGCGAACGCGGCGGAACCCGCGGCGGTTCGGACCAGCACCGTTCTGCGTGACACCGGCATACGTGTCTCCCTTCGATCCCGTGGTGAAGCGAACCACACAACTGGACAATCGTCCAGTCGAGATTTTCGGCCCTGCGAATTGACTGTGGCGGAGTTGCGGACTTAACTCCCTTGGGTGTCCTCCCGATTGAGCGTCGAAGAACGACGGGCCCACCTTATCGAGGCAGCCATCGGCCTTGCCGAGAAAAAGGGCGTCGCGGGCGTGACCACGCGCGATGTCGCTCAGGCAGCCGGTGTTTCGCTCGGTGTGGTGCATTACTGTTTCGAAAACAAGGACGCGCTGATGACCGAGCTGGTCAAGGCGTTGTCGATGGAATTACGCGATTCTGTCGACGCCAACGAAACAGTTTGGCAAGACGTTGGAAGTGGAAAAGAAGCGCTTCAAAAATTGGTGCGCGCCGGACTCGAACTGATGTGGCTCAACATTGAAGCCACACCGGAACGACAACTACTCACCTACGAAACCACGACATATGCGCTACGCGAAGGGGAATCGACTCCCGCGAAACTCGCGATCGCACGCGAACAGTACGCATTCAACGACACCACCGTCGCGGACATCCTCGACCATGCCCGCGATGCCACCGGTTGCAAGTGGTCCGTGCCGGTACCGACGCTGAGCCGCTTCACCCTGAACGTGATCGACGGTGTGGTGTTGCGCTGGTTGGTCGACAACGACAGCGAAAGCGTGCGCGCGCAACTAGACCTACTCAGCGAGATGGTCGCCAACTACGCAGCGTAACCAGCCCTCACCGACTTGCGATCAAGATCAGGTGGAACTGGTGGCGGGGGCTTCTCTCGTTTTGCCGCCCTGGTTTCCACGTGACCATTTGTCCAGTCGGGTCTGGGGTGGGGGGATCAGGGGGAGGGGTGGGGGGTTTGGATGTGGGTGGTTGGGCCGTCGCGCCACCAGGGGACGGAGACGGTGATTTCCAGGGGGCCGTGCAGGCGGATCTGGAGGGTGTTGTGCAGGACGAGGGGGCCCTGGGGGTCGGGTAGGGGGAATAGTTGGCGGAGAACGACTCCCAGCGGTTCGGCGGACCAGGTGGTGGGGCGGCCCTCGCTCGTTACCTCAGCGGTGATCACCTCGGAGACCAAGGGGAGATCGAGCAAGGCCGCGAGCGCTGGTGCCGTTGCGGTATCGCCCGCCACCAGGTGATCCGCGGGAACCGCGAGGCCGAACCACGGCTGGTCCAGCACCCATGCGTCATTGGGGTCGACGACTGCCGAAGACAGGGCACGCACACGCTCGGGGAGTTCGAGCTCGGTCAGGTCGAGGTGATCCACGGCGGCGGCGAGGCGGGCGTGGATTCGGGAAACCACCTCGGGTGTAGGGGTTTTCGATGGATCGGCGAGAGCGTCGAGCAGCGCGGCGGCAAGGTCCTGGGTGATGGCATTCGGATTCGCCAGGACTGCGCGTAAGGCTTCGGAATCGAGGTCCGGGCACGCGAATTCGGGAAGTAGGCCGGCGAATTCGGTTTCTGCGGGGTGGCGGAGCAGACCGAGAGGGGTGCCGTCGATACGAGCGTGTCTGCGCAACCACCAGGCCGTGTAGCCGTCGGGATCGGTGAGCAGTTCGCGGGTGCGCGGACCGGCCGCCAACTGCCGCAACGCCGCCGGCCAGGACGGCTCGTCGACGAGATCCAGGTCGCGCACGGCGGCCAGTTCCGGCGGATCCTCGGGCAGGCTCGACCACCAGCGTTCCTCGTCGTCCAGGTGATGGTCGGGTCCGGTGGGATCGGATTCGACGACAACGCTGAAATCCCAACCGATACCTACCGCACGCAGTGCCTCGGCACCGTAGCGGTCCACCAGATCCATCGCGACGGTGCCGAACGGCGAATCAGGTACCAGCAATGCGCGCAGCGGTGCGTCGGGGAGCAGCAATTCGTCGGCGGGGAGCAATTCGCCAGTCGTGTCGGGTAATTCGAGCAGGCCGAGCCAGGACGGGAGTGCCGATGGGTCGGCATGGGCGGCGAGCCGGAGCACCGCGTCGGTGGTATCGGGATCGCCCGGCTGGTCCTCGAGTTCCGCGCGCAATCCGGGATCGCTCAATAGATCTTCGGCGGTCGCCGAACGTGCGCCGAGTCGCGCGAGAAGCGGATGAACCGCCTCGGGATGCACCAAACGCGCCCAGTGCACCGGTATGGCGACATCGAGCTGATCATCAAGAACCACAGTGCGCGGACCGGTTACCAGTCGGCCGTCGGCCAGCGGTACCGCGAGCGCGCCGAGCTCCTCGGCGGCCAATGGATCTACAACATAGGGCTCCAACGCCGCATACAGCGACTGCCACCACTTCGGGGACCGCTCCACCCCGCCCGAAAGTTCCGCCAGCCGAGCCAGTCCCAGTCTGTGCACATCGAGCACACCCAAGGCCTCACTGTGTGCGCGCCCGGACAACTCGGGCACTACCAGCGGTCCGACGATGTCATCGAGCAGATCGGCCAATTCCCAACTCAGACCGGTGAATACGCTCGCACGGGTAGGCACTGCCGTTGCGTCATGGATCGGCCGGGTCACGGATGGACGCGCGTTATCGGGCAAGTCCGCGGCGGTCCAATCCGCGGTTTCCGACGCATCGGCATGCGCGAAACCACGATAATCGGCCTCGCTTCCGGCCGCTCTGGGCTCCGAAAAGCCTTGGTCCGCAGTCGAATCAGCCGATCCAGCTCGTCCCGAGTGTGCGGTTGTTTCAGTTTTCGGACGAGCGGTGACGACCGGTAGCCAGGGATGAGTCTGTAATTCACGGATCAGCGCCTCGCGCAGAATGCCGTCGACCTCGCTGCGGGCGAAGCCCGGAGCGGGAACCAGAACGAGGCGGTCGCGCGGCGGGAGCGCACGGGCGAAATCGGCATAGCCCTCGGCGAATTCGGCAATCCGGGCACCCGGCAGGACACGGCGGCGGTCCGGCTGCATGGGGATATCGGCGATCAGTAGCGCCGGCAGCGACAGCTCCTCGTCGGATCGCGTGGGTGCGCGCAGCACATCATGTGCGGCGGACACCGGCCTGCCATCGCGCAGCGGCAGCAACCAGCGTGCCCGCGCGGTTCGGTACTCCCACCAAACCCGTCGCTCCGATCCAGGACCGTCGATGCGCAGTTCCCTGAGCCCGGTCCCCGCGGATCGGTGTGCGTGCAGGTCCGCATCGGTGCTGCCGGATTCGAGGTCGTTGGTTTCCTGTGCCCCGAATGGGTCCGATCGGCTGCGATTCGGATCCGCAAGCCCACCGGACGGATCGGCAAGCCCGCGACCCGGACCCACCTGCCCGCGACCCGGGTCCGCAAGCCCCCCGCTCAGGTCCGCGACGGTGTCACCACTGTCATCAAGCACGCCACTACGGCTAAGCAGATCACCAGCACCGAACTCCACGCCGCCATCACCGCGGTTCAGGTCCGCAAGCCTCCCGCTGAGATCCGCGACGGTGTCACCACTGTCATCAAGCACGCCACTACGGCTAAGCAGATCACCAGCACCGAACTCCGCGCTGCCTGGTACGGAGCGCGGACCGCTGTGCTCGCGCGGGTACCGGTACTCGTTGTTCGGATCGGTGACCGTGCTGGTGATCTCGTCGTCGTCGATCTGAATGCTCTGTAGGGCAGGCAGTTCCAGGAGGAGGTCGACGGCTTCGGCGCGCATCGCGGCAAGGAGGGATCGGGGGTCGATCTCGGGGCGCAGGCGCAGGACGATCGTGGTGTCCGCGTCCGGTGGCGGGGCGGCTTCGGTCGGCCAGGCCAGGCGCAGGACGGGCGGTGTGAAGGTGTCGGGAGGGTCCGGGACCGTGACCGCGTTGTCGCGCAGGGCTTTCCAAGTGAGGTCGCGGGAGAACCGTAGCGAGCCGGTGGTCGATCGCACCTCGATCTCGTCGCTTACCGTGCGTACGGCGGTGAAGCCGACGCCGAAACGGCCGACGCTCGCGGCCGGATCCGCCTTGCCGGACGCCCGCAGCGCGGTCAGCGCGTGTACACCCGCAAGATCGAGCGGCGCACCGGTATTCGAGATGTGCACGTCGCCGTCCTCGAGACGCACCACGACTCGCCCCGCCACACCGGCCTTGGCCGCCGCATCCGCGGCGTTCTGCGCCAATTCGGTCAGCAGCCGATCCCGATACCCCGCCCGCACCAGATCCGCCTCGGTCGCCGCATCCTCCCGCAACCGGGTAGGCGAATCACGCCACGCCGCAAGAACCCCCGCCCGCAGCCCCGACGTCCCGAACGGGTCCGCAGCCACGCCCTCCGCACTCACCCCTGCAGCGATGACCCGAACTCCGGCCGAGCCGCAGCGCCTGGCCCACGCCCACGCTCAGTGTCGGCAGCTTCGCCCTCGGCACCGAGAATCCCGCTGTCAGCGTCTGACTGCCCACCGTCATCGAGAGCAGTCGCGTCGTCTGCGTCGGCGGCCTCACCACGAACAGCGAACGAGCCACCATCAGTGCCCACACTCGTGGTGTCTACGTCGGACGCCTCGGCATCAGCACCTGCGGTCCCACTATCGTCATCGTGATCAGCGCGACCGTCGATGTCCGCACTCGCACCGACTCCACCGACCGCCCCGCCATCGGCACTGGCGATCCCGCTGTCAGCGTCGGCCTGCCCACCGTCATCGAGCGCAGTCACGCTGTCCGCATCGACCGCCGCAGCACGAACGGCGAAGGCCCCACCATCGCTGTCGGCACTCGCGCTGTCTGCGCTGACCACCTGGTCCTCAGCATCCGATCCCGACTGCGACACAGCAGCTTCAGCACCCGGCTCGACCACGACGGCCCCGACCGCCGCGTCGCCGCTCGACTCCGGCCGAGAC
>NZ_JBFAWD010000026.1:98888-122891 GCF_040680135.1 Nocardia sp. NPDC052112
TCAAGGTCACTTCGGCACTCGACTCGACAATGGCGTTGGCACCTTCCACGCGACCCACCACAGCCTCTGCACCCGGCTCGCCGCTCCCGGCCGACACACCAGAAGCCACGTCAGCACCCGGCTCGACCACGACGGCTCCGACCGCCGCGTCGCCGCTCGACTCCGGCCGAGTCAAGGTCACTTCGGCACTCGACTCGACAATGGCGTTGGCACCTTCCACGCGACCCACCACAGCCTCTGCACCCGGCTCGCCGCTCCCGGCCGACGCACCAGAAGCCACGTCAGCACCCGGCTCGACCACGACGGCTCCGACACCTGATTCCGGCTGGGACGCGGCAACTCGGGCGCTCGACTCGACGGCAACTTTGTCGCCTTCCAGCACAGTCTCGGGAACTACCTGGTCACTCCCGGCTGATACACCGGACGCGATTTCAGCACCCGACTCCGGCTGCGACGCAGCGACTTCAGCGCTCGGCTCGGTCGCAGTGGGGACGCTTGAACTCGCGGTCACCGTGGACTCAGGTCCCGGTACGCCAGCCGAATTCTCGGCGGCTGCACCGTTCGACTCGGCCTCGCCACCGGCCGACGCATCCGTGGTCGAATCAGCCAGGCTCTCGGCCACATCCGCGCCGGGGATGACGCCGCCGATCGACTTGTCGTCCGCTTCAGAAGCGGGCTCGACCACCACACTCGGCTCGGCCACCACGTCGGCAGCCGGCGCGAAGGTTGCCGCGGCGCTGGACAGATCAGCCACACCGTGGGCCTTGACATCGGGCGCGCCCGAAGCGCTCGCCTCTGCCGCAACAGCGCCCGGCAGATGAGCAACGTCCGACTCGACGGGGTCGATACCCGACGCAGCAGCGCCCTGTTCCGGGACGGTCGGCTCAGCGATCGCAGCAGTAGCCTCGGCAGTCGCATCACCGGACTCGCTGTCCTTGCCCGAAGCGGTGGCGTCCCGGGCAGCCGTCGTATTCGGCTCAGCCACAGCACCTTCCGACACAGCGGCAACAGTCGATTCGGCGGCGCTGTGCGCCCCAGCCGCAACCTGACCCGATGCCGCAACGTCCGGCTCAGCCACCGAAGCAGTGCGGCCTGCGTCAACCCAAGCAGTGGGCTCGCTGCCTGCGCCTACCTCAGCGGAAGCACTCGACTCCACCGCGCTGATCGACTCGGTCACAACGTCGCCCGATGGGCCAACGCCCGACTCAACCACCGAAGCGGTCGAATCTGCGCCAACGCCAGCAGCGGGCTCACTGTCCGCACCTGATACGGAAGCATCATCCGAGATCGCCGTATTCGACTCAGCCGCAACATCAACCGATGCCGCAGAAGCGCTGGGCTCGACGGCGCTGGGCTCGACGGCGCTGGGCTCGACGGCGCTGGGCGACTCGGCAGCGATAGCGGTCGACGCAGCGACACCCGGCCCGACCGAGCTCGACTCGGCGACATCACCCGTCAGACCACTGGCAGCCTCCGCAGTGGGCTCGCCCACCACCCCAGGCACGGAGACACCGTGTGCAACCGCCGCATTCGACTCAGCCGCGACATCAACCGATGGGATGGCAGCCGACTCCACCGGACTGGTCCACTCAGCGACATCAACCGACTCCACCGAGCCGTGTGACTCGACCGCAGCACCGCTCGACGCACCAACTCCCGACTCGCTCGAGCTCGACTCGGCGACATCACCCCTCAGACCACTGGCAGCCTCCGCAGCCACTGCACCGGATTCGGCACGATCATCCGGCTCGGCTGCGGTCACGGCCTTGCTGGTGGCGGTCGCCTCGTCCTCGGTGGCCGCATCCGGTGTGGGTTCGGGCTTGCGCAGCGCCGCTACCGGGATCACATCGAAGGCGGCGTCGTCGTAGGCCTCGTACAGCGGCGATCCTCCGCCGGTCGGGACTTCTACATCGGAGTGGGCGCCGCAGCCGTATTCGGCGTGGACTACGCGGCCGTCGGCGCCCATGGCGTTTCCGCAGACGCCGAAGGCGGACCGGAGGGCTCCGGCCAGCGGAAGGTAGAAGCCGCAGCGGCCGCAGGTGGAGGGGGCGGCCTTGGCCATCTCGGTTTCGGGCCCGAATTCGGAGTACCAGCGTTCGGCGGCCTCTTCACGGCCCTCGCGGCTGAGCACCTTGGTGCGGCCGAGGCCGATTTCCAGGGCGACGTCGTCGACGGCCGGATCACCGCTCGCGACATAGCCGGGTACCAGGCGCGGATCGTTCGCGGGCGGGGCGAGCAGGTCGCCGGGCGCCAGATCACCCGGACGGATGCGCTGCTCCCACGGGACGAAATCGGGCGCGACCAGCGCGTCCGGCCCCGGCAGCAGGGCCGATTCGCTGACCGTCGCGTACTGCGCGCCAGGCGGGGCCGCCACCACGACCGCCCACTGCCAGCCGCGGTAACCGGGCAGGCTGGCCTCGAATCGGTGGGTCGCGGCGGCCTCGTCCTCCGCGGTGACACCGAGGTGCGCGCCGACGCCGGTCGGCTCCAGCTCCAGGAGCGCACGGCGGGCCACGTCGACGGCATCGGCAAGGATCGGCCGCACGCCGGACTGCGAAACAGATACTGCGCTCACGGCCTACATTTTGCCGTATGAACCGCAATCGGCGTTCGTTGGCCGTCGTTGTCCTGGTCAGCCTGCTCGGAATCACCGGGTGCGGCGCCTCCGCCGACGATCTGCCGCGACTGCATATCGAGGTGGTCGGCACCCGTCCGCACGATCCGCGGGCATTTACCGAGGGTCTGGAGGTCGACGGCACCGTGCTCTACGAAGGCACCGGCATGCCGGGCGCGTCGAGCGTGCGGGCCACCGATCTCACTACCGGCAACGAGTTGACCCGAACCGAACTGCCCGCGCCCTACTTCGGCGAGGGCATCACCAAGGCCGGTGCCACCCTCTGGCAGCTCACCTGGCGCGACCAGGTGGCGATCGCCCGCGATCCCGCGACACTGGCCGAACGCACCAGGGTGTCCTACGACGGCGAGGGCTGGGGTCTGTGCACCCGCGCGGACAGATTGGTGATGAGCAACGGCACCGACACCCTCACCTTCCGCGATCCGGTCACCTTCGCCCCGACGGGAACCGTCACCCTTAAGAGCCGAAACCGCGCCGAACTCAACGAACTCGATTGCGCCGCGGACGGTTCCGTCTACGCCAATGTCTATCCCACCGACGAGATACTGCAGATCGATCCCGAATCCGGCCGCGTCCTCGCGGTCATCGACGCGCGCGGACTGCTGCCCGCGACCGTGCGCGCGGGCACCGATGTGCTCAACGGCATCGCCCAGCTGCCCGGCACGGACCACTTCCTGATCACCGGCAAATACTGGCCGACCATCTTCGAGGTCCGATTCGTACCGGAGTGAGCGAGCGCAGCGAGCGAACCATCGACACAGTCGAGTGCTCGCTCGTGCCGGAACCGAGCGCCAGCGAGGTGGAGGCATGAGCGAGCCTGGTCACCTTTCCGGACGGGTTGGAGCGGCAATTGAACCCAAGCCGCCGATGTACGACAGAATTAACGTTGTGACTACTCCCCGCGATCCCTCCGGTTCCGACCGTGGTCCGTGGGATGGCGAGGAGTCCCCACCGATTCAGCGTCACCCCGGTTACGACCACTACCCGCCACCCCACACTCCACCGCGTCGGTCCGCGCTACCGCCTCTGCCACCCGAACAACCGCAACGCCGCGAACCACCGCCGACCAGGCCGCTGCCCGGCGGCTCCGCGCAATCGGCAGATCCGCCCGAGCCCGAATCGCCGGCCGAGCCCCAGCGCGTCCCCCGCAAGCTGACGGTCACCCGGGTCGCCGCCATGCGCGGCCGTGAACTCACTTCCCGCGGCGTCGCCACCTTCCAGCGCGCCGCCAAGGCCGACGGCGCCGACAAATCCGGCCTCACCGCACTGACCTACGCCACCATGGCGAATTTCGCCCTGGACGCCGCGATCGCGGTGGCCCTGGCCAACACCCTCTTCTTCGCGAGCGCGACCGCGGAGAGCAAAACCAAAGTCGCGCTGTACCTTTTGATCACCATCGCCCCGTTCGCGGTGATCGCCCCGCTCATCGGACCGATGCTGGATCGCCTGCAGCGCGGCCGCCGCCTCGCCCTGGCCACCTCGTTCGGCCTGCGCGCGGTGGTCACGGTGGTGCTCATCTTCGCCTTCGACAGCTGGGCGCTGTATCCGCTCGCGCTGTGCATGATGATCGGCAGTAAATCGTTCTCGGTGCTCAAGAGCGCGGTGACGCCGCGCGTGCTGCCACCCGAAATCGATTTGGTGCGCACCAATTCTCGGCTCACCGTCTTCGGTCTGGTCGGCGGCACCATCGGCGCGGGCGCGCTCGCCGCGCTCGCCGCCGCGATCGCGGGCTCCAATGGCGCGCTGGTGCTGGCCACCGCGATCGCGATCGCGGGCACCTACCTGAGCCTGCGCATACCGCGCTGGGTCGAGGTGACCGAGGGCGAGGTCCCGGCGACCCTCAGTTATCACGCGAATACCGAAGTGCTCAGTCCGGCAACCGAAGCCACGGTGCCACCGCGCAAGCGCAGGCAGCCGCTCGGCCGCGCGGTCGTGACCGGACTGTGGGGCAATAGCGCCATTCGCGTCTTGACCGGCTTCCTGACGTTCTATGTGGCCTTCGTCGCCAAGGCGACCGAACACGGCGGCTGGCAGCAGGCCGCCATGCTCGGCGTGGTCGGTGTCGCCGCGGCGGTCGGCAATTTCGCCGGCAATGCGACCGGTGCCCGCATCAAACTCGGCAAGCCGTCACTGATTGTGCTGGGCTGCACCGCCGCCTGCTGTGCGGTCGCCCTGCTCGCGGTCTTCCTCAACAACCTGCTCGGCGCCGCGTTGGCGACTCTGGTCGCGGCGGGCGCGAGCGCGCTGGCGAAGGTCTCGCTGGATGCCTCCATACAGGACGATCTGCCGCCGGAATCGATCGCGTCCGGCTTCGGCCGGTCCGAAACCGTCTTGCAGCTCAGCTGGGTCGTCGGCGGCGCGGCGGGCGTGCTGATGCCGACCACCTACTGGCAGGGTTTCGCGTTCATCTCCGCGATCCTGCTGTTCGGGCTGCTGCAGACCTTCATAAGCGACCGCGGCCACTCGCTGCTGCCCGGTCTGGGTGGCCATCGCCCGGAACATGCGGAGCAGGAAGTCGCGACAACCCGACACGCCGACGCCGACCGAGCCGCGCAACGCGGCAGGGAACGCGGTAGCGACACTAAGCACATGCAACGAGGCACAGGAGACCCGATCTGGTGAACAAGCCAAGTACCCGCACCGTCGTCGCGCTATGCGCGGCGGCCCTACTGGTGTTCACCGTCGCCTTCGTCGGCGTGTTGACGGTGCTCGTCCGCAACGCAGACCACCCCGACCCGACCGTCACCGCGTACGCCCACGGCAAGACCGTCACGGTATCCCCGTTCCTGTACTGCACAGTGAAGATGGAGGACTGCAAGTACGGCGAGACCGTCACCCTCGACGTCCCCGCCGGATATCCGCTGCAGCTGTCCCTGCCGAAGCGGATCGCCGACGCCCCCTGGCTGGCGCAGCTGGTCTACGCGACGCCTACCGGTGAGAAGGTGGACCGAGTGGTGAGTCGCAACGACTTCCCCGAGGGCGCTCTCGCCGTCACCATCGATTCGAAGCCGGAGCCCGAGTTGCGGCTCGTCGGTATCGAATTGCAGCTGCCGATCCTCGCGCGCGACGAGACCGGCCGCGAGTTCTACGTTCCGCACGCGGCCTGGTCGATCAGTACTGTGTGAAATTTGCAGCGCCTGCGGCGCTGCGTGTTCGCGGCTCCCTGGTGGCTTGCGGCCGAGCGGTCGAGACTCGCGACTACGTCGCATGCGCTTCGACCACTCGGCCGCAAGCCGGGCCGCGAACGTCGCCCGTAAGACTCGCTCCGTCGGGGTCAGGAAGTACGTAACAGCTGAACGTCAGTGATCGAGTTCGCGCGCGACCGCCCGCACCACTTCCGAAATGCGCTGCGCGGTCTTGCGATCCGGGTACTTCCCCTTGCGCAGATCCGGCTGCACCTTGGCCTCCAGCAGGGTGATCATGTCCTCGACCATCCCGTGCAGTTCGTCCGGTGTGTGCTTGCGCGCAGCCGGCTCCTTGTGCGCATTGCGATCACGGTCCTGGCCCTGACGGACCGAGGGCGGCGATTCGAGCACCTTCAGACTCAGCGCCTGCGGCCCACGACGACCGGCGGCCATGCCGAATTCGACGCGCTGACCGGGCTTGAGCCCATCGACGCCAGCAGGCAGCGCGGACGAACGGACATAGACATCCTCACCCTCGTCCTGGGAAAGGAAGCCGAAGCCCTTTTCGACGTCGTACCACTTCACCCTGCCGGTCGGCACTGCACTCACCCGTTCATCATCGAAACTCGGGCCCCAGCGGCCCGAGCACATCCGTCTGCGCAGGTACTCGTCCGGCATACCGCCTCGGACAGCTCCTGTCAGTTTGCGAAAAGAACGCGCCCCACAGCTGTGCAGGACGCGATTGACACAGAGTCTACCCCGGTGCGAATAACGCAAGCACATCAGTTTTACGGTCGAGCAGTGACGAACCCATCCACGCCACCGCCCCCGAGCCGCTCACCACGCCGCGCGGGCGACCGGTTGCTGTATGTGGCACTCGGCCTGTTCGCGATCGGCTTGCTCGCGATCGTCGCCATATTTCTGACGCCGATCCTCAGCGATTCCGACCCGGGCCTGTGGCTGTATCTACTGGCGATGTTGGCGCCGCTCGGTTTCCTCTGCGCGGTCGTCTTCGCACTGTGGTCCGGCCGACGATCGCGGTAAACCGTTTACCCCTGCTAATCGTTACCGAACCGCAGATGTGATCCTCGTCACATTACGGCGCGATAACGAAGCGGCTGCCGCGCGTGACCGGCCCGTCCGCACCTGGTCTCAACTGCGCGGAAGCGTCTCGGCCACAACCGATACCGGTCCGAGACCCAGGCAGACCCGCCGGTTACCAAATAGTGATTTTTCGCCGCGATCGTCGTACGGTCTTACCCAGCCGGGACAACCGGCAACCACCGGCCCGCCGCATCCAACCTCGCCCCGCGGGTACCGGACCCCAACGGAAGCAGGGGTGAGGGCGGGACGGACGACCTCTCAGTCCGGACCACTTGCAGATGCGTACGAGAGGCAGAAGAACCCGATATGAGTGGACGCCATCGCAAGCCAACCTCCACCGGGCGCACCGTAGCCAAGGTCGCCGTCACCGGAGCGATCATCGGCACCGCTGGTGTAGCTCTCGCTGGAAACGCCAGCGCGGCACCCGATCAGGACTGGGATCGCCTCGCGCAGTGCGAGGCCGGCGGCAACTGGGGCATCAACACCGGCAACGGTTTCCAGGGTGGACTGCAGTTCTCCCCGAGCACCTGGAATGCCCACGGCGGCGGCGAATACGCCGCGACGGCCAATCAGGCCACCCGCGAACAGCAGATCGCGGTCGCCGAGAAGGTGCTCGCCAGCCAGGGCTGGGGCGCCTGGCCCTCCTGCTCGTCCTCCCTCGGCCTCAGCAGCGGATCCACCCCGCGCACCGCCCCCTCCTCCACCGAGACCCCGCGCTGGAACCCGGCCCCGGCCGCTCCGGAGCAGGCCGCCGCCGACCCCAGCCAGCAGGTCTTCGACGCGATCGACCGCGCCGTTGCCGTCGTGCAGGGCCAGGGCGTGCAGATCCCGCAGGAAGCCCTCGATTTCTTCAACGCCGCCAAGGGCACTCAGCTCGACCCCCAGGTCGTGAGCTTCTACGAGGCGAACAAGGGCCTGCTGCCCTCCTGAGTCGTCACGAAGCAGACATACGAAGAAGGTCCCCGCATCATCTCGGATGCGGGGACCTTCTTCGTATCGGCGGATCTTCCGTCCGGGTGCCGAGCGGTATGCCGCTCAGCGGTTGATCACCGTATTCGGGTGCATGTACGGCAGCTGATCGGCCGGAACCGGAAACTCGGTGTCCTCACCGAACGGCGAGAGCCCACCGGAACGGGTCGACGACAGTTCGGTGACCGCATGGCCACCGTCGTCCACCGAGGGCCAGCCATTGTCGACATAGGGTTTCTTAGATTTGTTCACCACGACCACATTGTGGCATGCGAGCGACCCGCCAGCACTCTGCCCTCCGCTGCTGCCCGCGCCCGGCGACGGATAGACGACATCAACTAGGCTGACAAAATCGACCATATTCGGACCGCGACGCAACGACTGATCTCGAGAGCACATGGGTAACTCGTCGGGGACGCCCAAAGCCGGACCGGGCACACGACCGCCAGCCCGCGACGGCAGTCACGCAGCACCCACGACCGGCAAAAGGTCCACGGAGGCGGGGAAGCCTGCGACCGAATCCTTGGCCGGGTGGCTCGCGGCCCGCAGCGATGCACAGCTGGTGGCGCTGCTCGAACTCCGGCCCGATCTGGCCGTGCCACTGCCCTCCTCCATGGCGGTGCTCGCGGCCCGCGCCGAGCAGCGCGCGTCGGTCCTGCGTGCCACCGATGACCTGGACACACTCGAGTTCGCGATCGTGGAAACCCTTGCGGTGCATCGGGCGACGGGCTCCGGCGGTATGCCGATGAGCCGCAAGGCATTGCGCTTGCAGTTGAAAGATCGAGTGAAGGTCGCGGCGATCGATGCCGCGCTGGCCCACCTATCCGATCGTGCGCTGGTCTGGAACGACGGTGAGGACCTACATCTGATCCCGGCCACCGCCGAGGCACTGCCGTGGCCGATCGGCAGCGCCACCGAAATTCCGGACGCGCTGACCGAGCCCGAGGTGCTCGCGGCCCTCGCGGCCGTCTCCCCCGCCGAACGCGCGCTGCTCGACAAGCTGGCCACCACGGGCCCGCGCGGGCGCACCAGAGACGCCGCACCGGGCACACCGGCCGACCGCCCGATCCAGCAACTGCTCGGCCGCCGATTACTGCACTGGATCGACGAGGAGACGGTGGAACTCCCGGTCACCGTCGGCCAAGTGTTGCGCCGGGAGCCGGTTACCCATCCGCACGCGCTGAAACCGCCGGATCCGGCACCGACGAAGCACAGCCCCACCGAAGTGAATGCGGTTGCGGCGGGCGAGGTCGGCGAGTTGCTGCGGCACTGTGCGGACATTCTGGAGGCGCTCGGCCAGGCGCCCGCGCCCGCATTGCGCGCGGGCGGGCTCGGGGTGCGGGAGTTGCGCCGCATCGCCAAGCAGACCGGTATCGACGAACCGCGCGCCGGACTGCTCGTCGAACTACTGGCCGCGGCCAAACTCGTCGAGAAGGGCATGCCGGACCCACCACCGGAATTCGACTCCACCGACGACTTCTGGGCGCCCACACCGGCCGCCGACGGCTGGCGTGACGCACCGCCCGCGCGCCGCTGGGTGGCGCTGGCACAGGCCTGGCTGGACCTGGACCGCATGCCGTGGATGATCGGTATGCGCGACGCCAATGACAAGCCGCTGGCGGCGCTGGCGATCGAACTGCGCACACCGCACGCACCACGCGACCGACGCACCATGCTGAATCTGCTCGGCGGATATCCGACCGGCACCGCCCTGGACCCGGCCGATATCGGCCGCCTGCTGGCCTGGCGGCAACCGCGATGGCGCAGGCACTTTCGTGCCGAGGCGGTCGAGCACACGCTGAACGAGGCCGCGACGCTCGGTTTCATCGGACGCGGTGCGCTCGGCTCACCGGCGCGGGCACTACTACACGGTTCCCCGACCAGTGCGTCCGATGCCGAGACCGAGATGGAATCGGCGCTGCCGGAGCCGATCGATCATGTGCTGGTCCAGGCGGATCTGACGGTTATCGCGCCCGGTCCGCTGACACCGGAGCTACAGGGCCGGGTGGCACTCGTGGCCGATATCGAATCCGCCGGTGCGGCAACGGTCTACCGGATCAGCGATACGTCGGTGCGGCGCGCGCTGGATGCCGGGATGACCGCGGCCGAACTGCATACGCTGTTCACCACCCACTCGCGCACCCCGATCCCGCAGTCATTGACCTATCTGATCGATGATGTCGCACGCAGACACGGCCAGCTACGTGCCGGTATGGCGCAATCGTTCGTCCGCAGTGACGATCCGGCACTGCTCGCTCAGGTGCTGAGCTCGCCGGTGGCCAGCGAACTCGCGCTGCGAGCCATCGCACCCACCGTCGCCATTGCCCAGGCGCCACTGGGCGAATTGCTCGAGCAGTTGCGCGCGGCCGGATTCGCTCCGGCCGGTGAGGATTCCGCGGGCACCATTGTCGATCTCCGCCCGCGCGGCGCCCGGATCGCGGTGCGTCCGCATGCCAGGCAGCCGTATCGTCCGACGCCACCGAGTACCGAACAGCTGACCCTGCTCGTCGCGGAGCTGCGCGCGGGTGATCGGGCCGCCAGCGCGCGCAACGGCCAGTCGGTGCGCCCCGACGGCACCAGAACCAGTACCGCCGCAACCCTGGCGCTGCTGCAATTGGCGGCGCGGGTGCGGCGGTCGGTCAATATCGGCTATGTCGACGCCCAAGGCGTCGCGTCGCAGCGCGTGGTCGAACCGTTGAAGGTCGGCAACGGCCAGCTCGACGCACTGGACCCGGTGACCGGCGCGATCCGGCATTTCACCTTGCACCGGATCGCGTCGGTCGCCCTACTCGAGTAATCAGCCCTTCGCGGCGCCGAGGCAGAAGGTGACCTTCGGGTCCGGGACGGTCACGAAGCTGGTCGCATCCGCGCCGCACTGCAATTCGTCGGCCTGACCGTCGATGCGCTGGACCACCTTGAAGGTGGCTTCGGAGGAGGAGCAGTCCACGTACTTGTACGGGTTGGTGCCGACATCGGCGTAGCAGCTGCCCTGCTTGAAGTTCGGTGCGAGGCACATGTAGGCCTGGCCGCCACTGACCAGGTCCTCGGTGTAGGTGGTGTATTCGGCCGCGCATTCGAGCTTCTGGTCCGCGGTCTTGAATACCTTGTAAACCGCCTTCGGCGACGAGCAGTCCTCCGGCTCGGACTTGGTGGCCGATGACGAACTGTCTGTGACATTGATGCAGTCACCGACCTTCGCCTTGGCGGTGTCGGACTTGCTTGCATTGTCGAGCGCCGAACAACCGGTCACCACGGCCACCAATGCGCCCACCGCCAGGAGGGCGAGCACAATGCGTGCCAGCAGCCTCATTCCTGGGAACTTCAACGTGAAACCCTCTCTCACCGAACATGTTCACGGCAATCGTGAACGCGGTGAGGATACCGTCACGGTCGCCCGAACCGCATCAGCGGTTCGGACGACCGACCAATCCGAGGCGCGGCTCAGTACTGCCCGTACAGTCCGGTCAGCCCCTGCAGCGCGAGGCCGACGAATTTCGGGATCAGGTTGACCAGGACCATGATTCCTAAACTGTTCACTATCAATGCCTTTCGCATTACGAACACATGGACGTTTGTCCAGTATGTGCACTCTGTCGCTTCCGGAGACCCGGTCGTTACGCTTGGCAAGTATGAGGCTCGAAGAGGTCGCCGTCGACTTGTACGGACTCGACCCCGGTGAGTTCATCGCCGCCCGTGCAGCACGCGTCGCCGCGGCCAAGGATGCGGGCGATAAGGAACTCGCGGCCGCTGTCGGCAAACTGCGCAAGCCGACGGTGGTCGCGTGGACGGTGAATCTATTGGCCCGCGCGGCGCCCGAAGATGTCGATGCGCTGCTACAACTCGGTGGGGCACTGCGTGCGGCGCAACGGGAATTGTCCGGCGATCAGTTGCGCGCACTGACCACGCAGCGGCAGCAGGTGGTCCATGCCCTCGCAAAGCGGGCGGGCGCATTGGCCGCCGATCGCGGGCATCCGGTCAACGAGGGGGTGCTGCGCGAGATCGGACAGACGCTGACGGCGGCGCTGGCCGATGCCGAAGTAGCCGAGCAGGTGCGCAGCGGGACCTTGGTGACATCGGCGAGTTACGAGGGTTTCGGCCCGGGTGGTGTCACACTCACCTCGATAAGTGGAACGGGCACAAAGAAATCCGCGGAGCCCGTCGCCGAGGAGAATGCGCGCCGGGAACTCGATGACGCGCTCGAGGCCCTCGAATCCGCCCATGCGGTATGGGATTCGGCGCGGCACGAAACCGAAGCGACGGCAAACCGGTTGGCCGAATGTGAATCCCGCATCGAGGCCTTGCGCGAAGAGCTGGCACACGCCGAACAGCAGAAGCAGTTCGTCCGCACCGTCGATCGCGGCGCGAAGGAGCAATTACGCGCGGCCCAGAAACAACTCGATCGGGCCGAGCGCCGGGTGGAACAGGCCCGCGAGCGCGTCGACTGAACCTCAGCCGCGCAGTGCGCCCGGAAAGAGGTACTCGTCCGGGGGCAGTGTGGTGCGGTTCAACCAGGCGTCGAAGAAACCGCTCAGATCGGCCGGGGATTTCGACTGCATGAAGGTGCGGAATTCCGCCATCGAGGCATTGCCGTAGGCGTGCGCGGCATTGAATTCACGGACAGCGGCGAAGAATACGTCGTCGCCCAGTTGTTTACGCAAGGCGTGCAGGAACAGCGGGCCGCGATAGTAGACGGCGGTGAATTCGTTTCCGACGCCCGGATTTTCCAGCGGTATATCCCAGAATTTCTGGTCGGCACGATATTTTTGAATGGTCTCACGGTAGTCCGCGTCGACATCCTTGCCGTCCATCCGCTCCGGCCACAGATAGTCGGCGGTATAGCTGGCAAAGCATTCGTTGAGGCAGATATCGGACCATTGCCGCACCGATACCGAATCGCCCCACCATTGGTGCGCGATTTCGTGCACCACGGTCTGCAGATCGGTCCACGGTGCGTAGATCGGGCGGGTCTGGGTCTCCAACGAGAACTCCAGATCCGCGTCGACGTAGATGCCACCCGCGGTATCGAATGGATAGGGGCCGTACAGCGCCTCTTCGAAGTCGAGGATTTCGGGCAGGCGCTGCTCGGTGTCCCTATTGCGCTCCGCATTCGGAGCGAAGGCGCTGATCAGCGGGGTGCCGTTGGCACGGCGCTGCTCGAGGTAGCTGTAGTGATCTATTGCGACGGTGGTCAGATAACCGAGCATCGGCTGGTGCGATTCCCAAGTGACATTGCGCTTGGCACCGGTGACCGCGTTCTCGGTGCGCACACCATTGGAAACCACCTCCCATTCCGCAGGAACCGACGCGTGCAGGGTGAAGGTGGCCTTATCCAGCGTGGTGTCGTTGAGCGGGTACCAGGTAGTTGCCGAATGCGGCTCGCCCGCGACGAAAGCGCCGCCGCTGGGTGCAAAGGTCCAGCCCGCGCCCTCGGCGTTCCTGGCCTGACCGGCATAGTCGATGGTCACGGTGAAGGGCAGACCGGGCAGCAGCGGCAGCAGCGGGGTCACGGTCAGTTCGTGCTCACCATTGCGGTCGAAGGCGGCGGGCAGGTTGTTCACCGAGACCATGCGTACCTCGGGACCGTCGAAGTCCAGGTTGAACATCAGCAGCGGCTGGGTGGCGACGGCGTCGACCCTGGTCGCACCGGTGAGCTGATGGCTCGGCGGATCGTAGTCGATGGTGACCTCATAGTGGCCGACGTCGTAGCCGCCATTGCCGTCCAGCGGGTAGTACGGATCGCCGAGACCCGGGGCGCCGACGAGCGGATCGGCGTGCGCGGGAGCCGAAATCGGGGCGGCGACCGATGCGCCCATCATGGCCACACATAACCAGCCGGACCACCTCATATGACCACCACCCCTTTCGCAGCCCCACCCGACCTCGGTGGATGGTAGTCGCTTCAGTCGGCGCTACCGCTGAGCGCCACCGACGCGCCGAGGCCGAAAATCATCGCACCGCCGGCACCACCGACCGCCTCCAGACGTTGCGGCGACCGCGCGAACCAGGCGCGGGCCGAGGCGGCGAGCAGACCCCATGCGCTATCGGAGATCAATGCGATCGCCAGGAAGATGGTGCCGAGGACGAGGAATTGCAGCGGCAGGGAACCGGCCGACGGTTCGGCGAAATGCGGCAGTACCGCCGAGAAGAAGACGATCGCCTTGGGATTGGTCAGCCCGACGAAGACGCTCTGCCGGAACACCTTGGCATCGGCGGGGTCGATCTCGGCGTTCAGTGCCGCCCGCAATGCCTTGCGCTCGCGAATCGCCTGGATCCCGAGGTACATCAGATAGAGCGCACCGGCGAACTTGACCGCGGTGAGCGCGAGCGCCGAGGCCGCGAGCAGGGTGCCGAGACCCACCGAAACCAGAAGTAGCGCGATGAACACGCCCGCGGAGTGGCCGAATACCGAGACCAGGGCGGCGCGGCGGCCGAGCGCGAGGGCCCGGCCGATGGTGAAGAGCACACCGGGTCCAGGGATGACGATGATGACAATCGATGCGGCGATGAAAGCCAGCAAATTGGACGCCGGAACCATTTACCGAGTCTATTCGGCGGCGCAAGGGAATTCGGCTGATCAGGAACCCAGGTCACCGGGGAGCTGATGCGGGTCGAGCAGCAACCGCTTGGCTGAGGTGCGGCGCACCTTGTCGGCGAGTTCCAGATTGTCGGTGAGCAACCGCCATTCGACCTCGCTGATCGCCGCGCGCGCTCGATCGATGACCGTGCCGTCGCGCGTGCCCCAGGCGATCGGCATGGCACTGACCGACTGCCAGCGCTCACCGACCTGACGCGGCGCCCGATCCGTGCGCACCGCGACCGACGGCACCCGTTCACCCGCGCGCTTCTCGTGTCCGGGCAGATCCCGGACCTTCCTGATCACCAGCGCGTAGCGCGGATCGTGGGTCTCCGGTTTCGAGACATCGACCAGTGCGAGCAGCACCACCCCGCTCGGATGCGTTTCGGAGACGACCGCGGGCACCAGCTCACCGTCGGCATAGAGCTTGTCGATGCTGGAGCGGTGCGGCGTCCAGAACGCCACCCACAGCGCGACCACCGCACCGAGTGCGAACGCGACAGCCAATAGATAGGCCCACGGATGATTCAGCCAGATCAGGAAAGCGGTGCCGGTCGCGGCGATGACGGCGGCCGCGATCGCCATGACGCGCAGTCGACGCAAGTCGGCGAAGACTTCGTTGACCGCATGGGCGTGCTGCCGGTCCACCGCGAATTCGAAGCGTCGCACGTACCCTTCCTAGCACACGTATCGGAGCTAATTCCTCCGCTTATCCGATGGCCGGTCCCAGCAAGTCATCGGCATCCGTAATGCGATAGGCGTACCCCTGTTCGGCCAGGAAACGCTGCCGGTGCGCGGCATATTCGGCGTCCAGAGTGTCACGCGCGACGACAGAATAGAAGTGGGCTTGGCCACCATCGTGTTTCGGCCGCAACAGCCGACCCAGCCGTTGTGCTTCTTCTTGGCGCGAACCGAATGTTCCCGAAACCTGTACCGCGACAGAGGCTTCGGGCAAATCGATGGAGAAGTTCGCGACCTTGCTCACCACCAGCACCGGAATCTCACCGCGCCGGAAGGCATCGAAAAGTTCCTCGCGCTCTTTGGTTTTCGTCGAACCTTGAATGACCGGCGCATCGAGATCCGCGCCGAGTTCATCGAGTTGATCCAGATACGCGCCGATCACCAAGGTCTGCGCATCCTTGTGCTGGGCCAGAATCGATTCCACGACCGGAATTTTCGTGCGCGCGGTCGAGCAGAGCTTGTAGCGCTCCTCGGGCTCGGCGGTGGCGTAGGCCATCCGCTCGGCATCGGTGAGGGTCACCCGCACCTCGATGCAGTCGGCGGGTGCGATCCAGCCCTGTGCCTCGATGTCCTTCCACGGCGCGTCGTAGCGCTTGGGTCCGATCAGCGAGAACACATCGCCCTCGCGGCCGTCCTCGCGCACCAGGGTCGCGGTGAGACCGAGCCGGCGCCGCGATTGCAGATCGGCGGTCATCCGGAAGACCGGTGCGGGCAGCAGATGCACCTCGTCATAGATGACCAGGCCCCAATCGCGGCTGTCGAAGAGTTCGAGGTGCTTGTACTCGCCCTTCGTGCGGCGGGTGATGACCTGATAGGTGGCGATGGTGACCGGTCGGATCTCCTTGCGCTCACCGGAGTATTCGCCGATTTCGTCCTCGGTCAACGAGGTTCGCGCGAGCAGCTCACGCCGCCACTGTCGTCCGGCGACGGTATTGGTGACCAGGATCAACGTCGTGGCCTGCGCCATGGCCATCGCCGCCGCGCCGACCATCGTCTTGCCCGCGCCACACGGCAGCACCACCACACCCGAACCACCGGCCCAGAACGACTCGGCCGCCATCTCCTGGTAATCGCGCAGATGCCACTGGCCGCCGGTGTAATCCAGCTCGATCGGATGCGCCTCGCCGTCGACGTAGCCCGCCAGATCCTCGGCCGGCCAGCCGATCTTCAGCAGCATCTGCTTGATCCGGCCGCGCTCGGACGGATGCACGACGACGGTGTCCTCATCCACCCGCGCGCCGAGCATCGGGGCGATCTTCTTGTGCCGCAGCACCTCCTCGAGCACCGCACGATCCAGACTGACCAGCGTCAGCCCGTGCGCCGGATTCTTCACCAGCTGCAATCGGCCGTACCTGGCCATGGTGTCCACGATGTCGACCAGCAGTGGTTGTGGCACCGCATACCGCGAGTAGCTGACCAGGGCATCCACCACCTGCTCGGCATCATGCCCCGCGGCCCGCGCATTCCACAGCGCCAATGGCGTCACCCGATAGGTGTGCACATGCTCCGGCGCCCGCTCCAATTCCGCGAATGGCGCGATGGCCTGCCGCGCCACCCCGGCCAACTCGTGGTCGACCTCGAGCAGCAGCGTCTTGTCACTCTGAACGATCAGCGGACCGTCGGTCACAGCTCCGCCTCGCTGACGCTCGGCTCCGCTGCGACCAGAGGTGCTGTGTCCATGGTTCCCTCGCTACGCTCGGTCACGTCTCTCCTCGTATACGGCTTCCGATCCGATCGCTCGTGCGACTCCGGCCCATTCTTCCCGACACCACCGACAACCAATCGGATACGGCATCGATCCAGCCCCCGCCGACGGGCGTGGCTCGCATCGGCTTCGCACATACAGCGTCCGAGCCGCGTGTTTTGTTCCGGGGCGAACGTGCTGATCGCCCATTATCGTCCGGATCCGCTGGATGCGACCCCGCCGGACCAGGTCGGTCCACCGCCGCCCAACTGGACCGAGACGGGTCGGGGGGGTGTGCGTGAGGATCGGGAGCATGATCGAGACTGCGGCGATGCTGGGAGTAGCGGCGGCAGCGTTGGGCATGGTGCTCACGCCGGGACCGAACATGATGTATCTGGTTTCGCGCAGTGTTTCACAGGGACGCCGGGCCGGACTGGTGTCGCTCGGCGGTGTCGCGGTGGGGTTCGGGGTCTATCTGGCAGCGGCCACGGCAGGGATCACCGCGGTATTCGCTGTTGTGCCCGGCCTGTACCTGGCGGTGAAGTTGGTGGGCGCCGGATACCTGTTGTGGCTGGCCTGGCAGGCGGTGCGGCCCGGCGGGACCTCGGTGTTCGCACCCGCCGCGTTGCCGGCTGATCCGACGCGACGATTGTTCACCATGGGGTTGGTCACCAATCTGCTGAATCCGAAGATCGCGATCATGTACATGGCGTTGATTCCGCAGTTCGTGGCGCCAGAGCACGGCCGGATCTGGTTGCAGAGCCTGTGCCTCGGGATGGTGCAGATCGCGGTGGCATTGACGGTGAACGGACTGATCGTGCTCGGAGCGGGCGGGATCGCCGCCTTCCTCACCGGTCGGCCGCTGTGGCTGCGGATCCAGCGCTACGTCATGGGCACGATGCTCGGCGGGATCGCGGTGCTGCTCGCGACCGACCGTGCACGGCCGATGCCTGCCTGACCGCAGGGACGGCGGGGTATGTGATCGTGTGCGCATGGCACATTTCGATTCCGCGGTGAATACCGCACAGCACGTCGGGGAGTTGTTGGGCGTCGTTGCCTTCGCGACCTCGGGGGCACTGCTGGCCGTACGGCGCGGATTCGACGTATTCGGGATCGTGGTGCTGGCCTGCAGTACGGCGCTCGGTGGCGGTGTCATTCGGGATCTGGTGATCGGCCGGACGCCGCCCGCGTCATTCGTCGATCTCAGTTATCTGTGGACCGCGCTGCTGGCGGCCGCGGTCATCTTCTTCTGGCATCCGTCGCCGCGCGTGACCGGCGCTCCGCTGGAAGTGGCCGATGCGTTCGGGCTCGGGTTGTTCTGCGTGACCGGCACGGTGATCGCCTACAGCCACGGTCTCGGCGCACCCTCGGCCACCCTGCTCGGATTGGTGACCGCGATCGGCGGTGGAGTGATCCGCGATCTGCTCGGCGGACAGACGCCGAGTGTGCTGGTGCCCGAGCAGATCTATGCGGTACCAGCACTTTTCGGTGCCGCTGTGACCGCGACACTACTGCATTTCAATGCCTACAACCCGATCACCGGCGCCTGCGCCGCACTCGGTGCCATCACATTCCGACTGCTCGCACTGCGCTACGACTGGCACGCACCGCAGGCGCGGCGACGCCCGCAGGACCGGGCCTAGCTCACTCGAACACCTGCGCGCAGGCGCCGCACGCCCTCGTCGAGGGTTTCGTCTCGCTTGCAGAATGTGAAGCGCACCAGGTGATTCCACGCCTCGGCATGATCGGCGAAGACGCTGATCGGCACGGCCGCGACACCGAGGCGAGCCGGGAGTTCCCGGCAGAAGGCCAGGCCGTCGGTTGCGCCCATCGGCGTGATATCCGCGCAGATGAAATAGCCACCCGCGCTCTCCTTCACCCCGAATCCGGTGTCCTTCAGCGCGGCGGCGAGCCGCAGCCGCTTGTCCGACAGCGCGTCCCGCAGTCCGGCGACCCAGCCGAGTTCATTTTTCAGCGCGTACGCGACGGCGGGTTGGAACGGCCCACCGGCCACGAAGGTCAGGAACTGTTTGGCCGCGAGCACACCATCGATGAGTTCGGTCGGACCGAGAGCCCAGCCGGTCTTCCAACCGGTGACGCTGAAAGTCTTTGCCGCACTCGACACCACGACGGTGCGCTCGGCCATCCCGGGCAGGGTGGCGAGGCTGATGTGCTCGTTGCCGTCGTAGACGAGGTGTTCGTATACCTCGTCGGTGAGCACCAACAGATCATGCTCACAGGCGATTTCGGCGATCGCGGTCAGATCGGCGCGGTCGAGTACGGTGCCGGTCGGGTTGTGCGGTGAATTGACGATCAGCATCCTGGTCGCGGGCGTGATGGCGGCGCGCAGGCTGTCCAGATCGAGTACGAAGCGGTCACCGTCTGCGACGAGATGGGCCGTGCGCCGCCGCGCTCCGGCCAGGGCGACCGCGGCTGCATAGGAGTCGTAGTAGGGCTCGATCAGCACGACCTCTTGGCCGGGCTCCACCAGACCGAGCACGGCGGCACTGATCGCCTCCGTCGCACCAACGGTGACCAGGACCTGCGTATCCGGGTCGTAGTCGGTGCCGTAGCGGCGGGCCCGGTCGGCGACGACGGCGCGTCGCAGGACCGGCATGCCGCGGCCGGGTGGGTACTGGTTGAGTCCGTCGGCAATGGCCTGGCGCGCGACCTCGAGCATGCCGGCCGGGCCGTCGGTATCCGGAAAGCCCTGGCCCAAGTTGATCGCCTCGTGCCGGACGGCCAATTCGGTCATCTCGGCGAAGATCGTGGAGGCAAAGGGGCGCAGGCGGGCGACGGTCGCGGGTTGCGAGGGCATATCCGGAGAGTAGCCCAGCAATCGCCATTGTTGCCAAAAGATAGCGAAAGGCTATGTTTCACTTTTGATTTGCGCCGTCTACCTGCATGGTTGTGCGTTTTCCCAAGGGCGGCTATCTTCGCCGTGTTCTACCTCACAAACCGCCGACCTGCGGCGGTATCTCGAAAGGGGCACTTATGGCCTCGTATCTGGACCTGGTATTGCAGCCGGCCGCGTCGGAGGTCGCCGGAACGGTACTGGGTTTCCTGCGAAATGTCGCACACGACCTCATCGTCGGCTTCGGCTCCGCCACCGGCGATTGGTTCAACGGCTCGTCGACCGGCAATAGCGGCACCGGATCGTCGACCGGGGACTGGTTCCTGGGCTCGTCCACGCCGTAACCCGTGGGCGGTGTCAGGCCCGGCGATGAGGGCCCGACCCGACACCGCCTCACCCCAGGTGGATGTGGGACAGTTTGTCGGGATTCGCGAGATCGTAGGTACCCCAGACCAATCCGTCGCGAACCGCGAATCCGACCACGCGGGGCGGACCCTCCAGCCGCCCGTACCCCGGGCCGACCCGGTACACCACCAATCCCAATTGCCCATTGACCGTGGCGAATTCGAATTCCAGTGTCGGCTCCGCGGAGCCGTCCAAACCGTACTTGCGGATCAGCCCGACGAGGAAACGGGTAACCTTGTCCGCGCCGGCGATGACATTGATCGCGGTGGACGTGGTGCCGTTCGCATCACCGATCATTGTCGAATCCGGATGCAGCGCAGCGGTCATCGCCGCGATATCGCCGGCGGACAGCGCGGCGATGAACTTGCGCACCGCGGCCGCGTGCTCGACATCCGGAACGGGCGGCGGTGCCTGCGCGACCGACTTCCTGGCCCGCACCGCCAGTTGGCGCGCCGCCTCCACCGAAATGTCAAGGATTTCCGCGATCTCGTCGAACGGCACCGAAAGCCCGTCGTGCAGTACGAATGCCACCCGCTGCGGCGGCGTCAGGCTCTCGAGTACCACCATGGCGGCGAGGCTGCATTCCTGTTTGCGGACCACCGCCTCCAGCGGATCCAGCATGGTCGATGGCGTGATACCGGTGACGATCGGCTCCGGAAGCCACTGCCCGACATAGGTTTCCCTGCGCACCGCCGCACTGCGCAAACGGTCCAGGCAGATTCGGCTGACCACGGTGGTCAGCCAGCCCCGCAGATCCTCGATCTCGGATTGATGGGCACCGGCCAGCCGTAGCCAACTCTCCTGCACCGCGTCCTCGGCGTCGCCCGCACTGCCCGTCAGCCGGTATGCGACCGAGAGCAGATGCGCCCGATGCGATTCGAACAAGTCGGCGAGAAGAGCTGCAACCATCGGGTGCGATTGTACGTTCCGCACCGAGGACCGCGACGAGCCGGTCACATGACACCATGCTCACATGGAGGATCATCCGCTATCCGACACAACCATCTGGTTGACGCGGCCGACCGAGGCCGATATCGACGATATCGTCGCGTGCTGCCAAGAGCCCAGCATTGCCGAGTGGGTGACGATTCCGGTGCCGTATCACCGGAAGAACGCCGAATCCTTCCTCGACGATATGGTCGCGCCGGGCTGGGCCACCCGCAGCCCGATCTGGGCGCTGCGCACACGCGCCGACGGTCCGGTGGTCGGCATGATCGATCTCAACGCGCGCGACGAATCGGCGGCGGAGATCGGTTTCTGGTTGATCCCTTCGGCACGCGGACGCGGGCTGATGTCGCGTGCGGTCGCCATGGTGTGCGAATTCGGCTTCCAGCCAGCAGGTTTAGGACTGAGCAGGATCAGCTGGCGCGCCTTCGTCGGCAATCACGCCTCGGCCGCGGTGGTCCGCCGCAACGGATTTCGCTACGAGGGCATGGCGCGACTCGGCTTCACGCAACGCGGCATCCGCCGCGACACCTGGTTGGCCGGACGGCTGGCGACGGATCCGCCCGGTCCGGCGCCGGATTGGCCGCCCGATGTATTCGGCATCGCGTAGCGATTCGATGAGGGGTGGCGGTCGGGCGACGGGTGTGCCCGAACCGCCGACCGACGCGGCGCAACAGTCGTAGATTGCGAATATGGCGGCCGATACCCGATTCGAGTGGATCGCCGAAACCATGCACCTGCGGCCCGACGACCGGATCCTCGAAATCGGTCCCGGCTCCAGCGACTCGATCGCATACCTGGCCGCACGGCTGGACGGCGGTCGGATCGTCGGTGTGGACCGTTCCCCCACGGCAATCGCCCGTGCCAGGAAACGCCATGCCGCACTGATCAAATGTGGCAAGGTCCACCTGTTGCAAGCCGGGCTGGAACAGCTCGACCGTGCCAGGGTGCTCGCCGAAATCGGACCGGGTGGCTTCGACAAGGTCGTCGCCGTCAACGTGAATCTGTTCTGGACCAGACGGCCGACCGCCGAACTGGCCTTGATCCGGCAGGTGCTCACACCGAACGGCACGCTGTATTTGTTCTACGGATACGGACAACCGGACGGCCCCTCCAGCGCCGGTCCGAAGCCCGCACCCGGACATCTCATCGATTATCTGGCCACCGCGGGCTTCGACGGTGCCACCGTCTGCTCCGGCGATATCCTCTGCGTCGTCGCGCGACCGCGTCGAAATCCATAGCCGCGCCCCGGCTTTCACCGGGGCGACAGGCATGGGTTTCAGCGCACGCGGCGCTGCCGCACCGCATCGGCGAGGCGGTCGAGCTGGGCGGCCGTGGTCTCCCAATCGATGCAGGCATCGGTAATGGACTGGCCGTAGGTCAACGCTTCGGCGTGCCCGAGGGTCAGATCCTGGCGGCCCGCGACGAGGAAGCTCTCCAGCATCACACCGACCACGCCCGGCTCACCGGCAGCCAACCGGCCCGCGATATCGGTGACCACATCGACCTGCTTGTTGTGATCCTTGTTGCTGTTGCCGTGGCTGGCGTCCACCACGATCCGCTGCGGCAGCGATGCCTTGTCCAACCGGATGCAGGCCTCGCGGACCGAGGCGACATCGTAGTTCGGGCCGGTGCTGCCACCGCGCAGGATCACATGGCAGTCCGGATTTCCGGTGGTGCGGATCAGCGCCGAGCGACCGTCCAGGTCGGTGCCCGGGAATACGTGACTGGCCGCGGCGGCCCGCACACCGTCGACGGCCACCTGCACATCGCCGTCGGTGCCGTTCTTGATGCCGACCGGCATGGATAGCGCGCTGCTGAGCTGGCGATGCACCTGGCTGGCCGCGGTGCGCGCGCCGATGGCACCGTAGGAGACCAGGTCCGCGATGTACTGCGGGGTGATCGGGTCGAGGAATTCACAGGCCACCGGCAGACCGAGCGCGGTGATATCGACCAGCAGCTTACGGCCGATGCCAAGGCCGGTATTGACGTCGAAGGAGCCGTCCAGGTGCGGATCGTTGATCAGCCCCTTCCAACCCAGCGTGGTGCGCGGCTTCTCGAAGTACACCCGCATCACGACGTGCAGCCGATCGTCGAGTTCGGCGGCCTTGGCGGCGAGGCGACGGGCGTAATCCAGCGCGGCCGCCGGATCGTGGACCGAACACGGTCCGACTATCACCATCAGGCGATCGTCGGCACCGTCGAGCACATCGACAGTGGCTTTGCGACCGGCTCGGACCACGTCGGCGAGCGGGTCGGTGATCCGGTGTACCTGGCGCACCTCGGCCGGTGAACGCAATGGGCTCACACTCAGGGTGCGTTGGTCGTCCAGACCGAACAGCATCGCGGAGCGATTCGATGCGGGGTGGTGGTCGGGCGACGGGTGGGCATGCCGCGCGTCGACGTCGGCTGCGGTAATCATCGTTTGTCGGTTCCTTTACTCCAAGGCCGACCCACGGACGTGAAACCCGTCGAGCCGGTCCATCATCCGGCTCGGGGTGGTGAGGTCAGCGCATGTGGTTGCCGCAGACCGACCCACCCAGGGCCGGCTTGCTAAACCAGAAATAGACGCGCTGCACGACGCCGACTGTACCAGGGGCTGTGTCTAATTTGCAGCGCCTGCGGCGCTGCGGGTTCGCGGCCCCCTTCAGTCTCGCGTCCGAGCCGTCGAGACTCGCGCCTGCGGCGCATGCGCTTCGACGACTCGGACGCGAGACGGGCCACGAACGGTCGCTCGTAAGACTCGCTCCGTGCTGGTCACTGATAGCGGAGTGTCCGGCACCCGACGTATACGCACCAGACGGGTAAGTCCCGCACCTGCATCGCATACGCTTCGACAACTCGCAGAGACAGGCCACGAACGGTCGCTCGTAAGACTCGCTCCGCGGTGGTCACTGATAGCGGAGTGCTCCGCACCCGACGTATACACACCAGACGGGTAAGTCCCGCACCTACGGCGCATACGCT
>NZ_JBFAWD010000027.1:0-34873 GCF_040680135.1 Nocardia sp. NPDC052112
GAGTTTCTGACTGGGTGTGCGGCCGATGGTGTGTGGGCCAAGAGGATTCCGGTGGATTATGCCTCGCATTCGGCGGCGGTGGAGGCCGTTCGCGATCGGGTGCTGGCGGAGCTGGAATCGGTTGTGCCGGTGTCGGGTTCGGTGCCGTTCTTCTCGACTGTGACAGCGGATTTCATGGATACCGCCGAGCTGGATGCCGGGTACTGGTATCGGGGGCTGCGTGAACAGGTCAGGTTCGCGGAGTCGGTGGCGGCGTTGCAGCGTGCGGGGACGAATGCCTTTATCGAGGTGAGCCCGCATCCGGTGCTGACGATGGGGATCGAGGCGACGGCGGGAGAGCTGGGTCGGGCCGATCGGGTGGCCGTGCTGAGCACGCTGAAGCGTGATCAGGGCGATCCGCTGCAGGTCACCACCGCGTTGGCGCAGGCCTACTGTGCCGGCGTCGACGTGGCGGCCGACGCGTTGGCTCCGGTCGTGACACGGGCGCTCGGTACGCTCCTACCCGTCGCTCGGGTGAATCTGCCGACGTACGCCTTCCAGCACAAGCGGTACTGGTTGCAGCCGAGCGCCGCCCGGGATGTGTACCAGTCGGGGCTGGGCGAGGCGAGGCATCCGCTGCTGGGTGCGGCGGTCTGGATGCCGGACTCCGAAGCGGTGGTGTTGACCGGGCGCCTGTCGCTGGCGGATCACCCGTGGCTGGCCGATCACGCGATCAACGGAGCGGCCCTGCTGCCGGGGACGGCCTTCGTCGAATTGGCGTTGCATGCCGGGACGATGGTCGGCTGTCCCCGGCTGGCCGAGCTGGTTGTGGCCGCGCCTCTGATCCTACCGGCCGATGGCGCCGTTGAACTGCGGGTGATGGCGGCCGCACCCGATGATGCCGGAGCACGAGCCGTATCGGTGTATTCGCGCCCGCAGAGCGACGGCGAATCGGACCAGGACGGCCCGGGATCGTCCGGCGCACCGCGCTCGGAATGGGTACGCCATGCCACGGGAACCGTTGTCGCCTCGCCGCTTTCGGCTCCCGAACCGATCGGGGCCGACGCGGCGAGCTGGCCGCCCGTCGGAGCGCTGCCGGTACGCATCGGCGATGCGTACGCCGAGTTGGCCGAGCGCGGCTACGACTACGGGGCGATGTTCCAGGGGCTGACCGCTTTGTGGCGCCGTGGCGACGAACTCTTCGCGGAGGTCGCGCTGCCGGAGCAGGCACAGTCGGCGGATCGGTTCGGGGTGCATCCGGCACTGCTGGACGCGGCACTGCACACGATCGGCCTCGGTGGGATGAGTGCGCCTGCCGCGCCCGGTGAGATCCTCGTGCCCTATTCGTGGGAGAACGTGACCGTGGACGCGGTCGGTGCCGCGTCGGCCCGGGTTCGAGTGGCGCCGGCCGGGACCGACCCGCAGGACCAGCGAATCACCCTCACACTCACCGACTCTCAAGGCGCACCGATCGCCGAGATCGCGGCGTTGACCCTGCGTCCGATCCAGATCGGCGCGGTGGGCGCGGCGGCGCCGGACGGTACCTACCGTCTGCGCTGGGTTCCGTTGCCCGCGCCGAATCCGGACGACGTGGCCGCGGCCACGCGGTGGGCGAGCACGGACGACGGCGAGACGGTGACCGTGGACTGCCGGCCCGCGACCGTGATTCGACTCGATGGTCTCGTGAGCGGCGCCACGGCGGCAGCGGACACGGACGTGCCCGATGCGGTGCAGAGTCGGCTGGCCGAGGTCGTGGCGCGCGGCAAGGAGCTGCTGGCCCAGGATCAGCGCATCGTCGTGGTCACCCGAGGTGCGGTCGCGACGGCCTCGGGCGAGCCCGTGGATCTCGTCGGCGCGGCGGTCTGGGGCCTGCTGCGCAGCGGACAGAACGAGCACCCCGACCGGATCACCGTTGTGGACGTGGACCGCTGGGACGACTGTCGCGATGCCGTTGCCACGGCCTTGGCCTTGGCGGATGAGCCCCAGGTCGCGGTGCGCGCCGGCGTTCCCTACGTGCCGCGGCTGACATCCGACCGCGGCGACGTGGTGGGAGGCGGTGACGCGCTGCGGGCCCCGGCGTGGGCGTTGCGTCAGCTCGGCAAGGGCTCCTTGACCGGTGACAACTTCGCTCTGGTCGAAACCCGCACTGCCGTGCAGGAGCTCGGGCCCGGTCAGGTTCGGGTGGGTCTGCGCGCCTCGGGCGTCAACTTCCGGGACGCACTGATCACCTTGGGTATGTATCCGAACCCGAACGCCACCATCGGCATGGAGGGTGCGGGCGTGGTGCTGGAGGTGGCGCCGGACGTCACCGAATTCGCCATCGGCGACCGGGTCTTCGGGATGATCGAGGGCATCGGTTCGGTCGTTGTGACCGACAGCAGGCGGCTGGCTCCGATACCGCGGGGATGGTCGTTCGCACAGGCGGCCGCCGTGCCCGTGGTGTTCATTACCGCGTACTACAGCCTCGTCGATCTCGCCGACGCCCGGCCGGGGGAGACGTTGCTGTTGCATGTCGCCACCGGCGGTGTCGGCACGGCTGCTGTGCAACTGGCGCGTCATCTCGGTCTACGGCTGCTGGTCACCGCCGACCGTTCCAAATGGGATCTGCTGCGCGGCATGGGATTCGACGATGCGGTCATCAGTGACTCGCGCACCCTCGACTTCGAGCGGAAGTTCCTCGAGGTCACCGGCGGCAGTGGTGCAGATATCGTGCTCGATTCGCTGGAAGGCGAATTCGTCGACGCCTCACTGAGATTGCTGCCGCGCGGTGGCCGCTTCCTCGAGATGGTGGCGACCGATCGGCGCGATCCCGGCGAGGTCGCCGAGCAGCACCCGGGCGTGCACTACCGCTACTTCCATCTCGACGAGATCGGGCTCGATCGATTGCGCGAGATCATGAGTGCCCTGGTCGAATTGATCGATACAGGGGTACTGGCACCGCCTCCGATCACCGGATGGGATCTGCGGCAGGCGCCGGAGGCGTTCCGGTTCGTGGGCGAGGGCAAGCATATCGGCCGCAACGTGCTCACCATTCCGACCCCGCTGCGCCCCGACGGCACCGTGCTGATCACCGGCGGTACCGGTGTTCTGGGTGCGATGGCGGCCCGCCATCTCGTCGTCGAGCACGGTGTGCGGCGGCTGGTGCTCGCGAGCAGGGGCGGTCCCGCCGCCGACGGTGCCGCCGGCCTGGCGGAGGAATTGACGGCGCTGGGCGCACAGGTGGACGTGGTCGCCTGCGATGTGGCCGACCGGGAGGCGCTCGACAAGCTGCTGGCGAGTATTGCACCGGAGCACCCGCTCACCGGCGTCGTCCACACGGCGGGCGCGCTGGCCGACGGTCTGCTCGCCGACATGACACCGCAGCAGCTCGCGACGACGCTGCGCCCGAAGGTCGACGCGGCATGGAATCTGCACGAGGCGACCGAGAATCTGGATCTGTCGCAGTTCGTGCTCTATTCCTCGGTCGCGGGGGTGATCGGCACTCGGGGACAAGCGAATTACGCCGCCGCCAACGTCTTCCTCGATGCGCTGGCACACCACCGGCACCTGAGCGGTCTGCCCGCGACATCGGTGGCATGGGGTCTGTGGCAACAGCGCAGCGGGCTGACCGATGCTCTCGGCGAGGCCGACCTGGCCCGGTTGCGGCGGGAGGGAATCGTCGCGCTGGGCGAACAGGACGGGCTGGCGCTGTTCGACGCGGCACTGGTGGATCAGGAGTCCGCGCTGGTTGCAGCGCGGTTCGACCGGACCGCGCTGCCCGACCCGGTCCCCGCGATATTGCGGGGTCTGGTGCGACATTCGGAGCGGAATACGGTGAGCGACAAGCGCTCGCGCGGCTTCGAGCTGGGCCTGATACCGGAAGCCGAACGGGAGCAGGCCGTCGTGGACTTCGTTCTCGAACAGGTGGCGGCCGTACTGGGCTACTCGTCGGCCGCAGATATCGAGCCAGACAAGGGATTCGACGAGATCGGGCTCGACTCGCTGTCGGGTGTGGAGCTTCGCAACCGGCTGTCGAAAGCCACCGGCCTCCAGATTCCGGTGACGCTCGTCTTCGACTACCCGACCGCCCCCGAACTGGCCGGTTATCTGTACGAGCGATTGCCCTCGGCGGTGGCCGTCTCGCCGGCTGCGGCCGACACCACATCCGACGACATCGCCCATCTGGCCGCGATGGTCGATCGGGTCCTGGCCGCGGCGGGAGACGACGACGCCACGGTCACCGCACTGCTCGGTATCGGCGACCGGCTTCGGTCCCACCTGGGCGGGAGGTGGCGCGGCGGTAAGGACGAATACGCCGACCTCGCCACACATTCGCCCGACGAGCTTTTCACTCTGATTGATGAGGAGTTCGGTCGCTCATGAGCAACGAGGAAAAGCTCACCCAGTATCTGCGCAAAGTCACCGGGGACCTGCGAACCGCCAACAAGCGCATCCAGGAATTGGAAGAGGGTGCGCGCGAGCCGATCGCGATCGTCGGGATGAGCTGCCGCTTTCCCGGCGGCGTGGAATCCCCCGCGCAGTTGTGGGATCTGGTGGCCTCCGGTGCCGACGCGGTCGGCGGCTTTCCCGTCGACCGCGGGTGGGATCTGGACACACTCTTCGACCCCGATCCCGGTGTGCCCGGGACGATCTATACGCGCGAGGGCGGGTTCATCCATTCGGCGCCCGAATTCGATGCGGGCTTCTTCGGGATCGGCCCACGCGAGGCCGCCTCGATGGATCCACAACAGCGTCTGACGCTGGAGGCTTCCTGGGAAGCTCTCGAGGATGCGGGTATCGACCCGAAGTCGTTGCGAGGCAGCGACACCGGCGTCTTCGCCGGTGTCTTCCACCAGAACTACGGCCCTCGCATCGGCTCCCCGGCGCTGACGGCGGAGGCCGAAGGTCATGCCGTTCTGGGCGTGTCGAGCTGTGTGCTGTCCGGCCGGGTCTCCTACCTGTTCGGTTTCAAGGGCCCCACGTTGTCCGTGGACACCGCGTGCTCGTCGTCGCTGGTGGCATTGCATCTGGCGTGCCAAGCGCTGCGGCGGGGCGAGGCGTCGCTGGCTCTGGTGAGCGGTGTGACCGTGATGTCGGACCCGTCCCATCTGATCGCCTTCGCGCGTCAGCGAGCGCTGTCGGCGGATGCGCGGTGCAAGGCGTTCGCGGCAGCCGCGGACGGGACCGGTCTCTCGGAGGGGCTCGGGATCCTGGTCGTCGAACGGCTCTCGGACGCACGGCGATTGGGCCACGACGTGCTCGCGCTGGTGCGCGGGACGGCGATCAACCAGGACGGTGCGAGCAAGGGGCTGACCGCGCCGAACGGTCCGGCGCAGGAACGGGTGATCGCGGCGGCGCTGGCAAATGCGGGCCTCGCACCGTCGGATGTGGACGTGGTGGAGGCGCACGGGACGGGCACCAAGCTGGGTGATCCGATCGAGGCGGGTGCACTGATGTCGGTCTACGGTGCGCGGGGTGAGCGTGGGCCGCTGCGTTTGGGGTCGCTCAAGTCGAATATCGGTCATACCAATGCCGCCGCGGGTGTCGCCGGTGTGATCAAGATGGTCGAAGCGATGCGCCACGGTGTGCTGCCGAAGACGCTGCATGTGGATGCGCCCACGCCGCACGTGGATTGGTCCGCGGGCACGATGCGGTTGCTGACGGAGGCCGAGCCGTGGCCCGCGAGCGGGCAGGTGCGGCGTGCGGGTGTGTCGTCGTTCGGAATCAGTGGCACCAACGCTCACGTAATCCTGGAAGAAGCCCCTGCCGATCCGGAGGCCGCCGAGTCGGCAGGTGAATCCGAGCAGGTCGTCGCGGCCGAGCCCGTGGCGTCGGATGTCGTCGCGCTGATGATCTCGGCCAAATCCGAGGCAGCGCTGCGAACCCAGGCGAACCGGCTGCGACAGTGGTTGCTCGACGACCCCGATGCGGATGCCTGGGATGTGGCGCATTCGCTGGCGACCTCCAGGGCGCTGCTGGACTGGCGCGGTGTGGCGGTGGGGCGTGACCGGGAGGAACTGCTCGCCGGTCTGGCCGATCTCGCGGCCGGTTCGCTCGGCGCGATCGAAGGCCGCACGGGTGCGGGCACAACCGCTTTCCTGTTCACCGGCCAGGGCGCTCAGCGCGTGAGTATGGGCAAGAGCCTGTACACGGCCTTTCCGGTGTTCGCGGCGGCGTTGGACGAGGTGTGCGCACAGTTCGACCTCGCGTCGGGACGGCGGCTGAAAGACCTGATGTTCGGCGACTCCGCCGAGGTGCTGGCGCGCACCGAAAACACCCAGCCGGCGTTGTTCGCCTTCGAGGTGGCGATGTTCCGGCTGCTCGAATCCTTCGGTATCGCCCCGGATGTGCTGCTCGGGCATTCCATCGGTGAACTGGTCGCCGCGTATGTGGCCGGGGTGTGGTCGTTGCAGGACGCCTGCGCTCTGGTCGCCGCGCGCGGCAGGCTGATGGGCGCGCTGCCCAAAGGCGGCGCGATGCTGGCCGTCGCAGTCGGGGAGGAGCGGGCCGCCGAACTGATCGCCGAGCACGCCGGAAGAGTCTCGATCGCGGCCGTGAACGCCCCCTCCTCGGCAGTGTTGTCCGGGGACCTGGAGGCCGTCGAGGCGATCGAGTCCGCGTTGTCGGGTACCGGCGTCAAGACCAACCGGCTCGACGTTTCCCACGCTTTCCACTCCGCCCTCATGGAGCCGATGCTGGCTGAATTCCGTTCGGTGGCACGAAGTATCGCGTATCGATCGCCGCGCCTCGCGATCGTGTCGAACGAAACCGGAGAGCTCGCCGGGGACGCGGTGACCGATCCGGAGTATTGGGTTCGGCAGGTGCGGGGGTGTGTGCGGTTCGCTCCGGGAGTGGACACCCTCGTCTCGGCGGGTGCGCGGCGATTCGTGGAGGTGGGCCCGGATGCGGTGCTGGCGGCGATGACGCGTGCGACCGTGGCCGAGAATGCCGAGGTCGAATCGGTGTCGCGGATCGTGGCGGCGGCGCGCCGATCCGTCGACGAGGTCTCGCAGTTCGTCACCGCACTGGCGCAGATCCACGTCGCGGGTGCGCGGGTGGAATGGGCGTCGCTGTTCGCGGGGCGAGCGGTGCGCCGGGTCGCTTTGCCGACCTACGGATTTCAGCGTCGCCGGTTCTGGTTGCAGCCCAGTGCCGATGCGGCGGCGTCGGCGGATCATCCGATCCTGACCGGTGTGGTCGGCGTGGCCGGGACCGACGAGTGGCTGTTCACCGGCCGGTTCTCGGTGCGTACGCATCCGTGGATCGCCGATCACATGGCCCATGGTGTCGTGGTGGTTCCGGGCGTGTTGCTGCTCGAATTCCTGCTCGCCGCCGGCGGGCGGATCGATTGCGAGGTGGTCGAGGAGATCATCGTGCAGGCGCCGATCCGTCCCGGTGACGACGAGATCGAAGTGCAGGTCCTGGTCGCGGCCGCGGACGAGTCCGGGCGGCGTTCGTTCGAGTTCTTCTACCGCAGGCCGTCCGGCGACGAATGGGTGCGCAATGCGACCGGTTTCCTCGCGCCACGGTGGAATGGCGACTCGGACTTGGTATCCCGGCTCGGTGAGCAGGCGTGGCCGCCGGCCGATGCCGAACTCGTCGATGTCGACCGGGTGGCACTTGCCGAGCAGATCGCGAAAGATACCGGGCTCCACTACGGTCCGGCGTTCATCGGCGTGAATGCGGTGTGGCAGCGTGGCGACACGGTCTTTTCCGAGGCGACGCTGAATACTGACGCGGTATCGGAATCCGGTCGCCACGACCTGCATCCGGCGCTGTTGGAGCTGGTGATGCATGCCGGACTCTCGCAATCCATATTCCGTTTCGCGGAGTCCGATCCGAATACCGGTTGGCTGCTGTTCCGGTGGGGCGGTGCGCGTCTCCACCGGCCGATGCCCGCGGAAGTGACAGCCCTGCGGATCATCTCGGAGAAGACCGGCGCGGATACGGTGTCGGTCGCGGCAGTCGATCCGGAGGGCAGGCCGATCGTATCGGTTGATTCGGTGCTGCTGCGTCCGTACGACGTCGAGGAGTTCCGGCGTGGTCTGTCCGATGATCAGGACGCCGGTCTGTATCGGGTGGACTGGAAGAGCACGGCCCCGCCTCCGGTCCCAGGCTCTATGCCGGCGTCGGCCGTCCTCGCGGACACGGTGGTGCCGGGAATCGCGGCATCACACAGGTCCATTGCCGATATCGTTGCCGCGGAACATGTTCCGGATATCGTCGTCTGGCGTCCGGCGATCGCCGGAGAGGTCGTCGACGATCCGGGTGTGGTGCGGGCACGGGTGCACAGCACACTGGCCGTGCTCGGGACATGGCTCGCCGAAGAACGCCTGTCGGATGCCTCGCTGGTGGTGGTGACCACGGGTGGTGTCGGTCTTCCCGGCGAGGGCGCTGCCGTGGATGTGGCAGCAGCCGCGGTGTGGGGGTTGGTCCGCAGCGCACAGACGGAGAATCCGGGGCGGTTCATACTCCTCGACGAAGACCCGGCCGAAGCGGTGCATGCCGATCGGATCGTGGCCGTGCTGGCCTCGGGTGAGCCGCAGGTCGCGGTGCGCGACACCAGGATTCTGGTTCCCCGGCTGACCCGCACCGACAACGAGGTTCGGAAAGACAATCCCCTGTCGCCGTGGTCGGGTGCGGGGACGGTGCTGATCACCGGTGGCACAGGTGGTCTGGGCGCGGAGTTCGCCCGGTACCTGGTCACCGAGCACGGTGTGCGCAGGCTGGTGCTGACCTCCCGGCGCGGCCCGCAGGCGCCCGGCGCGGACGAGCTGGTCGCCGAATTGGCGCGGGCCGGCGCCGACGCGCGCGTCGTGGCCTGCGACGTCACCGATCGTGACGCGGTGCGGAACCTGTTGGACGCCATGGACTCCGATGGTGGGGTGACCGCCGTGGTGCATATGGCCGGGGTTGTCGACGATGGCACCCTCCAATCGCTGACCGCCGAGCAGGTGGATCGGGTGCTGGCGCCGAAGGTCGACGGAGCGTGGTACCTGGACGAGTGGACGCGCGGCCGAGATCTGTCGGCATTCGTGGTGTTCTCCTCGATCGCGGGAGTGCTGGGTTCGGCCGGACAGGGCAATTACGCCGCGGCGAACGGATTCCTGGATGGCCTGGTCCGCCTGCGTCGAGCCGCGGGGTTGCCCGCCATATCGCTGGCGTGGGGACCGTGGCACTCCGGCAGCGGGATGGCCGGCGAGGTGGACGGTGCGGCGTTGGCGCGGTTGGGCCGGTGGGGACTCGGGCAACTCGAGAATGCCAACGGTGTGCGCCTTTTCGATGCCGCTCTCGCGGTCGCGAGCGACGATGGGTGGCTGGCTCCGCTGCGGTTCGACCCGAGTGTGCTGCGGCGCGTCTCGGATCCCGTGGGGATCCCCGCGGTGCTGAGCGGGTTCGTGCGGCGTCCGCTGCCGGCCGCGAGCCGGTCGGAGGCGAGTTTCGCGGCGGGTTCGCTGGGTGAGCGGTTGGCGCGGGTGCCGCACACGCAGCGCGGCGACGTGGTGCTGGAGATGGTGCTGGGGCAGGCCGCGGCCGTGCTGGGACACGATTCGGCGGCCGATATCCGGCCCGATCAACCTTTCGACGAGATCGGTTTCGATTCGCTGGGTGCGGTGGAGTTCCGCAACCGGTTGGCCGAGGTCACGGGGTTGCGGTTGGCGTCGACCCTGGTGTTCGATCATCCGACTCCCGCCGCGGTGGCGAAACACGTGCTGTCGAGGCACGAGCCGAAGACGACGGGCGGACCGGGCAAGAAGGTCGCGCGCCGAACACCGGCGGATGAGCCGATCGCGATCGTGGGCATGGGATGCCGGTTCCCGGGTGGGGTGAAATCGCCGGACGAACTGTGGGATCTGGTGGCCTCGGGGATCGATGCGACCAGTGCGTACCCATCGGACCGCGGCTGGGATCTGGACCGTTTGTTCGACGAGGATCCGGACAAACCCGGGACCGTATACGCCCGCCGCGCCGGATTCCTCGACGACGCAGCGGATTTCGACGCCGGATTCTTCGGGATCGGCCCGCGGGAAGCGACGGCGATGGACCCGCAGCAGCGGCAGTTGCTCGAGGCGTCGTGGGAGGCCCTGGAGGATGCCGGGATCGATCCGGTTTCGCTGCGTGGCACCGATGCCGGGGTATTCGTGGGTGCGTGCTTCTCGGGTTATTTCAACCGGGTGACCCCCGAGTTCGAGGGCTACCGGCTCACCGGAGCCCAGGGCAGCGTGATCTCGGGCCGGCTGTCGTATGTGTTCGGCCTGGAAGGGCCGTCGGTCACCGTGGATACGGCGTGTTCGTCGTCGTTGGTGTCGCTGCATCTGGCCTGTCAGGCGCTGCGACAGGGTGAGGCATCGCTGGCGTTGTCGGGCGGCGCGACAATCTACGCCGATCCCTATCTCTCCGTCGATTTCGCTCGGCAGCGTGGTCTGTCCCCGGACGGGCGGTGCAAATCGTTTTCCGCCGCGGCCGATGGTGTCGCGTTCTCCGAGGGCGTCGGAATGCTGGTGCTGGAACGGCTGTCGGATGCCCGCCGCCTGGGCCACAACGTTCTTGCCGTGGTGCGGGGGACGGCGATCAATCAGGACGGCGCGTCGAACGGTCTGTCCGCGCCGAATGGGCCGTCGCAGGAGCGGGTGATCGCGGCGGCCCTGGCCAACGCCGGGTTGCGGCCCGCCGACATCGATGCGGTGGAGGCGCACGGCACCGGGACGACACTGGGTGATCCGATGGAGGCGCAGGCATTGATCGCCGCCTACGGTCAGGATCGGCCGGGAGCGCCGCTGCGGATCGGCTCGCTGAAGTCGAATATCGGGCACACCTCGGCCGCCGCAGGCGTGGCCGGAGTGATCAAGATGGTGCAGGCGTTGCGGAACGAGACTCTGCCGATGACGCTGCACGTGGATGTGCCCAGCCCGCATGTGGATTGGTCGGCCGGCGGTGTGGAGTTGCTGACCGAGCCGCGGCCGTGGCCGCGCAACGGGCGTGCCCGTCGCGCGGGCGTGTCGTCGTTCGGTGTCAGCGGCACCAACGCCCACGCCATCCTGGAGGAGGCGCCGCAACGAATCCCGGTGGCAACCAACGGAACTCCGGCAGACCTGCTGGTGCCGTTGCTGGTATCGGCCAAATCCGAGGCAGGGTTGCGGGCGCAGGCGGATCGGCTCCTGCAGTGGTTGGTGGCCGGACCCGAGCGAGAGATCGCCGATGTCGCGTACTCGCTGAGCGCCTTCCGCTCCCATATGGAATTCCGGGGCGCCGTCGTCGGGACCGGGCGCGACGAGATCCTTTCCGGTCTGGCGGATCTGGCGGCGGGCAAGGTGTCTTCCGGTGCCGTCGAGGGCGTCGCGGCGCCGGGGAAGACCGCGTGGCTGTTCACGGGACAGGGTGCGCAGCGTGTGGGGATGGGTAAGGACCTCTATGCGGCGTTCCCGGTGTTCGCGCAGGTTCTGGACGAGGTGTGTGCCCAGTTCGATGCTCTCCTGACGCGTGATCCGGGAGCGGATTCCGCGCCCGGGCTGCTCGCGGTGATGTTCGATGACACCGAGGGACTGCTGCACCGCACCGAATTCACCCAGCCCGCGCTGTTCGCGTTCGAGGTGGCGCTGTCGCGGTTGCTGGAGTCGTTCGGTATCGCCGCGGACATGCTCATCGGGCATTCGATCGGTGAGCTGGCCGCCGCGTATGTGGCGGGGGTGTGGTCGCTGCCCGATGCCTGCCGTCTGGTGGCTGCCCGCGGTCGGTTGATGGGAGCTCTGCCCGAGGGCGGAGCGATGCTGGCAGTGGCCATCACGGAGACCGACGCGACGGATATCGTCGCCGAATACGGCAGCAGGGTCTCGATCGCGGCGGTCAACGGCCCGTTGTCGGTGGTGCTGTCCGGAGACGCGGACGCCATCGACGCGATCGAGCGTGTACTCACCGGACGCGGACGCAAGACCAACCGGTTGCGGGTGAGCCACGCATTCCATTCGGCGCGAATGGATCCGGTGCTCGCCGAGTTCCGGCTGGTGGCCGACAGTGTGACCTACCATCCGCCGAAGATCCCGATCGTGTCGAACATCAGCGGCGCCGTGGCCGGTGCCGAGGTGACCGATCCGGGTTACTGGGTCGAGCAGGTGCGCGGTTGCGTGCGGTTCGCGCCCGGGATCGCCACCGTGGCCGAGGCCGGGGTGCGGCGGTTCGTGGAGATCGGGCCGGATGCCGTGTTGTCCGCGATGGCCCGGCAGTGTCTCGCCGAGATTCCGGACGTGGAGGCCGCATCGACGGTGGTCGCGGTTGCCCGGCGTTCGGTCGGCGAGCCGCTGCAATTCGTGTCCGCATTGGCACAAGCGCATGTGGCGGGTGCCGGTGTGGATTGGACGCCGCTGTATGCGGATCGTCCGGTATCGCGGGTGCCGTTGCCCACCTATGCATTCCAGCATCGGCGGTACTGGCTGCAACCGGTTGCCGGTGGGGCGTCGCCGGGAGTATCGGGTCACCCGGTGCTGACCGGTGTGGTGCAGGTCGCGGGCAAGGACGAATGGATGCTCACCGGGCGGCTCTCGCGCCGGACCCATCCGTGGCTCGCGGATCACATGAGCTACGGCGTGATGGTCGTGTCGAGTACGACGCTGGTGGAGATGTTATGTGCGGCGGGACCGCGGTTCGGCTGCGCCGGGGTGGACGAGCTCACGCTGGAGGCCCCCATCTTCCCGCCCGAGGACGGCGCCGACATCGATCTGCAGGTGCTTGTCGACCAGGCCGACGATACGGGCCGCAGGCACTGCACGGTGCACTACCGCGTCGGTGAGGGAGAGTGGGTACGCAACGCCAGCGGCATTCTGACCGGTGACCGGCCGGCGGCGGAGCCGCTGCTGGAACGTCTTCGGGCGCAGCCGTGGCCGCCGTCGGATGCGGACCCCATCGATCCGGAATGGGTACCCGCGCATATCGAAGCCGTGTCGGGACTCGAATACGGTCCCTCCTTCCGCGGCATCGAACGCGCGTGGCAGCGTGGCGACGCCGTGTTCAGCGAGGTTGCGCTGGATCCGGCCGTCGAATCGGACGGTTTCCTGCTGCATCCGGGCCTGATCGACGTCATCGCGCATGCGGGGATGGCCCGTCTGGTGTGGCCGGAGCCCAGCTCCGACCCGAGCCGCGGCATGCTGCTGTTCCGGTGGGGCGGCGCCCGATTCCACGATGTCCGCAGGCCGGGTCCGTTGCGGGTGATCGCCGTGGCGAAAGGTGAGGACGTGCTCGCCGTGGCGGCGGTGGACGGCGACGGCAACCCGGTGGTCTCCTTCGACGAGATCGTGATGCGGCCCTATGACGTCACCCAGTTCCGCCGCCCGCTCGCCGGTGACGCCGGGGTGTACGAAATGGAATGGGCGGAGGTTCACCCTGCACCCGACGTGCCGGTGACCGACGAGGTCATCGCACTGGGGTCGGCTTCGATTGCCGGTGTGCGGGAACGCTATCCGGACCTCGACAGTCTGACATCGGATCGTGCGATGCCCGCTGTGCTGGTGTGGTCGGACGCGGCAGCGCGAAACGAGGATGTCACCGTCGCCGCACATGAGCGGGCCCGGTCGGCACTACACCTGCTGCAGGGCTGGCTGGACAAGGATCCGTCGGAGCGGTCGCGGTTGGTCGTCGTCACCCACAACGGCCTCGGGCTGCCCGGCGAGACACCGGATCTCGCGGCGGCCACGGTGGCGGGCCTGGTTCGCAGTGCGCAGTCCGAGTATCCCGGCCGGATCGTCTTGCTCGACCGGCAGTCCACGTCCGTTCCGCTGTCGGTCGACACCGTGATGTCGGCAATGGCGGCCGACGAGCCGCAGGTGGCCGTTCGCGCGGACAGGATGCTGGTGCCGCGGCTGCGGCGCTCGGAGGTGATCGCCGGCGCGAGACCGGCATTCGGCTCCGGCACCGTGCTGATCACCGGGGGTACCGGTGGTCTGGGCGCGATGGTGGCCCGTCACCTGGTTGCCGAGCACGGTGTCCGGCACCTGCTCCTGGTGTCCCGCAGTGGCGAGCGAGCCACAGGCGCAACGGAATTGGCGGCGCACCTGCGCGAGCTCGGAGCGAACGCGCGCATCGCGGCCTGCGATGTCGCGGACCGGTCCGCGTTGCGGGCACTGCTCGATTCGATACCGGCCGAACAGCCGTTGACGGCCGTGGTTCATACCGCGGGTGTGCTCGACGATGCGACGATCGCTACGCTCACCGTCGAACAGCTGGACCGCGTGCTCGCGCCGAAGGTCGACGCGGCATGGAATCTGCACGAGTCGACGCGGAATGCTGATCTCTCGGCCTTCGTGCTGTTCTCGTCGATGGCCGCTGTCATCGGCGCTGCGGGACAGGCCAATTACGTTGCCGCCAACAGCTTCCTGAACACGTTGGCCGCGCGGCGCAGCGCCGAAGGGCTGCCCGCTGTGGCGCTGGCCTGGGGTCTGTGGGAGCCCACCGCGGCCGGGTCGGGCGGTATGGGCGGCACCCTGGATCACGTGGGTGCCGCACGCATGGCCCGCCTCGGCGTGCATCCGCTGGCGCCGGCGGACGGCCTTCGGCTGTTCGATACCGCCGTGGGGATCGGATCGACCCCGGCGGGCGTATCCGCGCTCATGCCGTTCCGTCTCGACGTCAATGCCCTTCGGCGGGAAGCACATATGGCAACGGTTCCCCCGGTCCTGCGAAAAATCGCCCTGCCTTCTCGGTCCGCCGCCGCGGAGGAAAGACCATCGCAGGGTCTGCTACTGGATCGGCTACCGGAGGCCGAGCGGGATCGCGCGGTTCTGGACCTGGTCCTCGAGCAGGCTGCCGCGGTACTGGGGCATTCCTCGGCGGGGGATATTCGCGCCGACAAGGGATTCGACGAGCTCGGCTTCGATTCGCTGGCCGGTGTGGATATGCGCAACCGGCTGTCGAAGAGCACCGGTCTGCGGTTGTCCTCGACGATGGTGTTCGACTACCCGACCCCGGTCGAATTGTCCCGATATCTGCAAGAACAGCTGATCTCGGCGTCATCTGCGGCCCCACCGGCCGCCATTTCCGCACCCGTCGATATCGCCCGGCTGGAGGCGATGGTCGAACAGGCTCTCGCTGCGGCCGGTGACGACCCCGCTGCCGCTACCGCACTGCTCGGTATCGGCGACCGCCTCCGGTCGCACTTCGGCGATCGTGGGCAGGACGAGGAATTCGACGATGACCTTGCCGAGCATTCCGGCAGCGAACTATTGGATCTGCTTGACGAGGAGTTCGGTCGATCATGAGCAATGAGGAACGGCTCACCCAGTCCCTGCGGCGATTCGCCAGGGACCTGCGCGCCGCCAACAAGCGCATCCAGGACCTGGAGGAGCGTGCGCGGGAACCGATCGCGATCGTCGGGATGAGCTGCCGCTATCCCGGCGGCGTTGAATCGCCCGCGCAACTGTGGGACCTGGTGGCCTCCGGCGTCGACGCCATCGGCGAGTTCCCGACCGACCGGGGCTGGGATCTGGAGAAACTCTACAATCCGGATCCGGACGTTCCCGGCACGACCAATACCCGTGAAGGCGGATTCCTGTATTCGGCAGGCGATTTCGACGCGGGATTCTTCGGGATCGGCCCGCGGGAAGCCGCGATGATGGATCCCCAGCAGCGCTTGGCACTGGAGGCGTCCTGGGAAGCGCTGGAGTACGCGGGCATCGACCCGATGTCGCTGCGCGGCAGCGATACCGGTGTCTTCACCGGCGTTTTCCACCAGTACTACGGACCTCGGGTCGGCTCCTCGACACTGACCGCCGAGGCGGAAGGCCACGCCTATCTCGGTGCGGGAAACTCCGTCGTATCCGGCCGGGTCGCTTACACATTCGGCTTCAAGGGGCCCACGATGTCGATCGACACCGTGTGCTCGTCGTCGCTGGTGGCCCTGCATCTCGCGTGCCAGGCGCTGCGCAACGGCGAAACATCGCTGGCCCTGGCGGGCGGTGTCACGGTGATGTCGGATCCGTCCCATCTGATCGCATTCGCCCGCCAGCACGGGCTCGCCACCGATGCCCGATGCAAGGCATTCGCGGCCGCCGCGGACGGGACCGGATTTTCCGAAGGTATCGGCATGCTGGTCGTCGAACGCCTGTCTGATGCGCAACGCCTGGGGCACAACGTCTTGGCGGTCATTCGCGGCAGCGCGCTCAATCAGGACGGCGCGAGCAAGGGGCTGACCGCACCGAACGGCCCGTCGCAGGAGCGTGTCATCGCACAGGCATTGGCCAATGCCGGACTGGAACCCGGCGACATCGACGCGGTGGAGGCGCACGGGACCGGCACGATGCTCGGGGATCCGATCGAAGCGCGCGCGCTGATCGGCGTCTACGGCGCGCGGCGTGAACACGGGCCGTTATATGTGGGTTCGCTCAAGTCGAATATCGGTCACACGTCTGCCGCGGCGGGGGTGGGCGGTGTGATCAAGATGGTTCAGGCGATGCGGCACGAGATGTTGCCGATGACGTTGCATGTGGATGCGCCTACGCCACATGTGGATTGGTCGGCGGGCACTGTGCGCCTGCTGACCGAGACGCAGTCGTGGCCCGCGGGTGAGCGGGTGCGCCGTGCGGGTGTCTCGTCCTTCGGGGCCAGCGGCACCAACGCGCACGTGATCATCGAGGAGGCTCCCGCCGAACCGGTCGCCGGGGCTGCTACGGAACAGGTAGCGGCCGAAACGATTACGCCGAATACGAACTCCGATGTCGTCGCGTGGCTCCTGTCGGCGAAATCCGAACCCGGCCTGCGCGCGCAGGCGGATCGGCTGTGGCAGTGGTTAATCGGTGAACCCGATGCGGATATATGGGATGTGGCCAATTCGCTGATCACGTCGCGGGCGCAGTTGGACCGGCGCGGAGCGATCGTGGGCCGTGATCGGGAGGCACTGCTGGCGGGACTTGCGGCCCTTGCCGACGGTGCCTTGTCGGAGGGCGTGGTCGATGGCGTCGTGGGCGCGGGACGCACGGCGTTCCTGTTCACCGGCCAGGGCGCGCAGCAACCCGGAATGGGCCGGGAACTGTACGCGGCGTTCCCCGTGTTCGCGGCCGCGCTGGACGAGGTATGCGCCGAACTCGACCCGTTGCTGGGACGAGCGCTGAAGGACGTGATGTTCGCCGCCGACGGTGATGCCGGTGCGGCCCTGCTGAATCGGACGGAATTCACCCAGCCCGCGTTGTTCGCGTACGAGGTGGCCGCCTACCGGCTGGTCGAATCGTTCGGTGTGACACCGGATGTGCTGCTCGGGCACTCCATCGGCGAGCTGGTGGCGGCGTATGTGGCGGGGGTGTGGTCGCTGGCGGACGCGTGCGCGCTGGTGGCGGCGCGGGGGCGACTGATGGGCGCCCTGCCCGGCGGCGGTGCGATGCTGGCGGTGGCTGTCACCGAAGACGAGGCGATCGAGCTGGTGGCCGGATACGCCGATCGGCTGTCGGTCGCCGCGGTGAATGGACCGGCGGCCGTGGTGCTGTCCGGCGACGCGGAGGCGGTCGACGACGTCCAACCGCTGCTCGCCGAGCGGGGTCGCAAGACCAGCAGGCTGCGGGTCAGCCACGCCTTCCATTCCGCCCGGATGGATCCGATGCTCGACGAATTCCGCTCGGTGGCAGCGGGATTGACCTATCATCAGCCGACCGTTCCGGTGGTGTCGAACGTGACCGGCGCTGTGGTGGAGCGGGAGCTGACCGATCCGGAGTATTGGGTGCGCCAGGTCCGTGCGGCCGTGCGGTTCGAGCCCGGCGTGCGCGCGCTGGCCGCGACCGGGGCCCGGCGGTTCCTGGAGGTCGGCCCGGACGCCGTCCTGGCCGCGATGACACGGCAATGCCTTGCCGAGGAACCTGGGACCGAGGGGCGGACCGTGGTGGCCGCTGCCGCCCGGCGTGGTTGTGCGGAAGTCGCGCAGTTCACCACATTCCTGGCCGCCGCGCACGCCGCGGGACTGGACGTGGACTGGAGCCCCTTGTTCGCGGGCCGGGAATCGCGTCGAATTCTCTTGCCGACCTATGCATTCCAGCATCAGCGCCATTGGATCGCACCCACCGCCGTGCGGGGCGATGTCGGCCGCGCCGGTGTGACGGTGGTCGACCACCCCATGCTCGGCGGGTCGATCGTGGTGGCGGGCAGGGACGAATGGCTGTTCACCGGTCGGCTGTCGGTGGCGTCGCATCCGTGGATCGCCGATCACACCGTCTTCGGCGAGATTCTGCTCCCGGGAACAGGTTTCGTGGAGCTGGCCCTGGCGGTCGGCGCTCGGCTGGGTGTCGAGGTCGTCGACGAGCTGGTGCTGGAGGCGCCGCTGCGTTTCGGCGAGCGGACCGAGGTCGACGTGCAGATCGCGGTCGAAGAACCCGATAACGAGGGGCGCAGGCGATTCGTCGTGGCGTCCCGGATCGTCGGCGAACAATCGGCGGGCGCGAGTGGAACAACCCATGCGCGTGGCATTCTCGCCCCCGGCGGGGAAATGGAGGGTCCGGCCTACGAGGTCGACGACAACCCGGAGGACGACGCGATCCCCGGTGACGTCCTCTACGACGGGCTGGCCGCGCGCGGATTCGATTACGGCTCCGCATTCCAGGGGGCGCGCCGCGTCTGGCGCGATGGCGGCGGTGACATGGTGGCCGATGTGCGGTTGCCCGCCGAAGTCGGTGTGGACGGTGGCCGATTCGGCATCCATCCCGCGCTGCTCGACGCCGCGTTGCATGCCGGGGTGCAGGATCTGGCCGCGGATCTGCCGCCTGGACGGGTGCCGCTGCCGTTCTCGTTCGGCGGCGTCCGGTTGTATCGCCCGGGGGCGACCGCCGCACAGGTGCGCATCCGGCGCGTCGGCGACAGTATGCGGCTGGAACTGGGTGACGACACCGGCGCTCCGGTACTGATCGTCGAATCGCTGCGGGCGCGCCCGGTGAACAGCCAGGCGCTGCGCGATGATCGATCGATTGCCGACCGCGGGCTCTACGACGTGCAATGGAGTCGAGTCGGCACCGGCGACGCGTCCCATGAAGTGGACGGCCTGCTGATCGCCGGGGTGGCCGTGCCCGGATTCGCACGGACCTACCCGGACCTGGCTGCCGCGACCGGCGACACCGGCGACGCTCCGGATGTGCTGGTGTGGTTCGCCGATGGTCCCGACCGCCGCGCTGCGGACAGCGAGGCCGGTTCCCGGTCGGCTGCGGCCATCGTGCGAGATCGCGTGCACGCGGTGCTGGCCTCGGTGCGATCCTGGCTGCGCCTGCCCACTGCCGACGCCCGACTCGTGGTGGTGACGCGCAATGGTGCGGGGTTGCCCGGCGAAGACCCCGATTTGGCCGCCGCGGCCGTTTGGGGTCTGCTCCGGAGCGCGCAGTCGGAGAATCCCGGCCGGATCGTGCTGCTGGACATCGACGATGACAGCGCGGTGCCCCCGGAACTGATCGCGGCGACCATGGCCACCGACGAGAAGCAGCTGGCGCTGCGCGCGGGTGCGCTGCTGGCGCCGAGGCTGACCCACCGCGATCCGGCCGCCGCGCGGACCATCGATCTCGGCCCGGGTGCGGTGCTGATCACCGGTGGCACCGGCGGGCTCGGCGCGCTGGTGGCGCGGCATCTGGCCGGCAGGCACGGGGTGCGCGAACTGGTGCTGGTGTCGCGGCGCGGTGAGCGGGCCGAGGGTGTCGCCGAACTGGTAGCCGAACTGGCCGAACTCGGGGCCCGGACCCGGGTGAGGTCCTGTGATGTGAGCGATCGCGCCGCCGTGGCAGCGCTGCTCGACGACATCTCCGACGGCCCCGCGCCGACCGCGGTCATCCACGCCGCCGGCGTGCTGGCCGACGGCACCATCGACACCCTCACCGCCGAGCAGGTCGACCGCGTGCTCGCACCGAAAGTCGATGCGGCACTGCATCTGCACGAGCTCACCTCCGATCTGTCGGCGTTCGTCCTGTTCTCCTCCGTTGCCGCGGTGGTCGGATCGTCGGGACAAGGCAACTATGCGGCGGCCAATTCGGTACTGGACGCATTGGCGCTCCGCCGCGTCAATGCGGGCCTGCCGGCGGTGTCGGTGGCCTGGGGGCCATGGGGCGGGCGCAGCGGAATGGCGGCCGAGCTGACCGATGCGGACCTGGACCGGTTGTCGCGCATGGGTTCTCGCCCGCTGTCGGAATCCGACGGTCTCGAATTGTTCGATCTGGCCGGTGGCGCCGGAGCTCCGTTCGTCGCCGCGGTCGACCTGGACACGGCGGCATTGGCCGTCGCTGCCGGGACGGGAATGCTGCCCTCGATGTTGCGGTCGCTGGTGCCGTCCGCGCGCCGCGCGGCCGGAAGTGGCGACCTGGTGCGGCGGCTGGCGTCGCTGGCACCGGATGCTCGCGACGCGGCGGTACTCGAATTCGTCCGTGGCCAGGTCGCCGCAGTGCTGGGATATGCCGCGGGTGATCTGGTCGATATCGAGAAGCCCTTCAGCGCAATGGGTTTCGATTCGCTGGGCGCGGTCGAATTCCGCAACCGGCTCACCACGAACACCGGCCTGCGGTTGCCGTCCACCCTCGTCTTCGACCACCCCACCACCCGGGCGGTGGCCGCCTTCATCGGGTCCCGGATGGGGGACTCGTCCACGCCGAAGCAGCGCAAGACCACGCGCCGGGTGCGAGCCGACGAGCCGATCGCGATCGTCGGAATGGCGTGCCGCTATCCCGGCGGCGTCGAATCCGCAGACGACCTGTGGGATCTGGTGTTCTCCGGCGCGGACGCCATCAGCGAGTTTCCGCCGGATCGCGGTTGGGACACGGCCCAGCTGTTCCATCCGGACCCCGACCATCCCGGCACGTCCTACGCCCGTGAGGGCGGCTTCCTGATGAACGCGGCCGAATTCGACGCGGGCTTCTTCGGAATCGGCCCGCGTGAGGCGATCGCGATGGATCCCCAGCAGCGGTTGCTGCTCGAGGTGTCGTGGGAGGCATTGGAACATGCGGGGATCGCCCCGACCTCGTTGCGGGGCAGCGACACCGGTGTATACACCGGCGTGATGTACCAGGACTACGACGCCCTGACCCGCCTGGGCGGGCCCGAGGTGGAAGGCTATGTCGCCACCGGCGCCGCGAGCAGTGTGGTGTCCGGCCGGGTCGCCTATTCGCTGGGGCTGGAAGGTCCGGCGATGACGGTGGATACGGCGTGCTCGTCATCGTTGGTGGCACTGCATCTGGCGTGCCGGGCTCTGCGCCAGGGGGAAAGCTCCCTCGCGCTGGTGGGCGGTGCCACGGTGATGGCTACTCCGACGGTGTTCGTGGAGTTCTCCCGGCAGCGCGGTCTGGCTCCCGATGGCCGGTCCAAAGCGTTCTCGGCGGCCGCCGATGGTGTGGCCTGGTCGGAGGGCGCGGGCGTGCTGGTGCTGGAACGACTGTCGGATGCGCGGCGGCTGGGGCACAACATCCTCGCGGTGGTCCGTGGCAGCGCTGTCAATCAGGACGGCGCGAGCAATGGCCTGACAGCGCCGAGGGGTCCGTCGCAGGAGCGCGTGATCGCGGCGGCGCTGGCCGATGCCGGTGTGCGTGCGCAGGACGTGGACGTGGTGGAGGCGCACGGGACGGGGACGGCATTGGGCGACCCCATCGAGGCACAGGCATTGATCGCCGCCTACGGACAGGAGCGGTCGAACCGGCCGTTGCGTATCGGCGCACTCAAGTCGAATATCGGCCATACACAGGCGGCCGCGGGTGTGGGCGGTGTGATCAAGGTGGTGCAGGCGCTGCGGCATCAGGTATTGCCGAAGACACTGCATGTGGACGCCTTGTCGCCGCACGTGGATTGGTCGGCTGGGTCGGTGCGGGTGTTGACCGAGCCCGAGCCGTGGCTGACCGGCGACCGGGTGCGGCGTGCGGGCGTCTCGTCGTTCGGGATCAGCGGAACCAACGCACATGTCATTGTCGAGGAAGCGCCGGATGCGCCGTCACCGGTCGGCGTATCGGAGCACGGCGGTGATCCCGATGTGCGGCAAAGCCCTTCCGTCGCCGATGTTTCCGTGGTGCCGCTGATGCTGTCGGCGAAGTCGGAGCAGGGACTGCGGGGACAGGCGGACCGGTTGTGGACATGGTTGGCCGACCGCCCGGATATCGATCTGTGGTCGGTAGCACGCTCGTTGGTGGACACGCGCGCACGGCTCGACCGGCGGGGCGCCGTCGTCGGGCGCGATCGGGAGGAGTTGCTCGCGGGCCTGGCCGCGCTGGCATCGGGTTCGCCGCTGCCGGGGGTGGTCGACGGCGTGGCGGGTTCGGGGAGAACCGCATTCCTGTTCACCGGTCAGGGAGCGCAGCGGCCAGGGATGGGTTCGGGCCTGTATCAGGCGTTTCCGATGTTCGCGGCCGCGCTGGACGAGGTGTGCGCCGAGTTCGACAGCCGGCTCGGTGGGTCGCTGAAGGACGTCATGTTCGCTGATCCGGGGCAGATGCTGGATCGGACGGAGTTCACCCAACCGGCGTTGTTCGCGTTCGAGGTGGCCATGTTCCGGCTGCTGGAATCGTTCGACCTGTCGCCGGATGTCGTTGCGGGACATTCGATCGGTGAACTGGCGGCGGCGTTCGTGGCGGGCGTGTGGTCGCTCGAGGACGCGTGCGCGCTGGTGGCGGCGCGGGGCCGGTTGATGGGGGCGTTGCCGGCCGACGGGGCGATGCTGGCGGTGGCCGTGCCGGAGGACGAGGCGATGCGCGTGCTCGGCGAATTCGGCGACCACGTGTCGCTGGCGGCCGTGAATGGTCCGGAATCGGTGGTGCTGTCAGGGGACGCGGCTGTGATCGACGATATCGCGCGACGGCTGTCGGAAGAGGGGAGAAAGACCACGCGGTTGCGGGTCTCGCATGCGTTCCATTCGGCGTTGATGGAGCCCATGCTGGACGAATTCCGCGCTGTGGCACAGGGTTTGACGTATCGGGAGCCGTTGTTGCCGATCGTGTCGAATGTGTCGGGCACGCAGGTGAGTGCGCAGGTGTGCGATCCGGAGTACTGGGTCGCGCAGGTTCGTGGTTGCGTGCGATTCGCTCCCGGTGTGGACACCCTGGTCGGTGCCGGTGTGCGCAGGTTCGTGGAGGTCGGCCCGGACGCGGTGCTCGTTGCGATGACCGCCGAGTGTTTGGCCGAGCATCCGCGAGCGGAGACGAAGTCGATGCTGGTGGCGGCGTCGTCGCGTCGGACGATCGACGAGACGGTCGGGTTCGTCACCCTCCTCGCGCAAGCGCACGCGGCGGGGCTGGAGCCGGATATGCCGCTGGTGTTCGCCGGGCGTGGCATGGATCGGGTGGCATTGCCGACCTACGCGTTCCAGCATCGGCGCTACTGGGTGCAGCCACAGGCAGGAGTCGTGACCGCAACATTCGGGCATCCGCTGTTGGCGAATGCGGTGCCGGTAGCGGGTCGAGACGAGTGGTTGTTCACCGGGCGGTTGTCGCTGCGGACGCATCCGTGGATCGCCGACCACGCGGTATTCGGTTCGGTGTTGTTGCCCGGGACGGCGTTCGCGGAATTGGCGTTGAGCGCGGGCGTACGACTGCGGGTGGACGTCATCGAGGAACTGCTACTCGAATCCCCACTGGTACTGGCCGACGGCATCGAGGTCGATCTGCAGTCGAGTGTCGCCGCACCCGATGAGGAGGGACGGCGCGCCTTCGCGATCTACTCCCGCCCCGCCGCCGAGGGGGACTCGGCCGCGGAGCATCCGTGGGTGCTGCACGCGAGGGGTGTGCTGACCGCTGCCGCCGGCGTCGCCCCGGTGTGGGACGAGCGGAGCTGGCCCCCGGCCGGTGCGGAGCCGTCGAGCGATGCGTCCTTCTACGATCGATTGGCGCAGCGCGGTTTCGAGTACGGCCCGGTATTCCAGGGTGTGACCGCGGTGTGGACTCGCGGCGAGCAGACCTTCGCCGAAGTCTCACTCGACGACTCGGTGAGCGCTTCGGCCTCGGCGTTCGCCGTGCATCCGGCACTGCTCGACGCCTGTCTGCACGTGGCGATCGACGGCCTGTCCGACGACCTGGCCGCCGGGCAGGTGCCGTTGCCGTTCTCGTTCGCCGGAGTGCGGCTGTGGCGTTCCGGTGCCGGGGCGGTGCGGGTGCGGGTGGTCCGCGACGGCAGCGGGCAGATCGGAATGGTCGTCGTCGACGACACCGGTTCGGTCGTGCTGACAATCGATGCCGTGACCGCGCGCCCGGTCGATGTCCGGGCCGTGACCGCGAGCTCGGCTCGCCGTGCGGCGCCGCTGCACCTGCGATGGGTTCGCGCGGATCGGGCTGCCGCCGCCACCGCCGCCGTCATGGCTACAGTCGGGTCGGCGAGGGTGTCCGGGATCGACCGGCATTATCGTGACATCGCGGAATTGGCTGCGGCCGAGGAGATTCCGGATCTGGTCGTCTACGCGCTCGCTGACGGGGTCGCTACCGCGTCCTCCGGCGCACGTGCCGCCGAGGTGCGGGCTTCGGTTCACACGGTCTGGACGATGCTGCGGTCGTGGTTGTCGAACGAGCGGCTGGCCGATACTCGGCTGGTGGTGGTGACCCGCGGTGCGACGGCCGTGGCGGACGAGCCGGTCGATGTGGCCGCCGCCGCGGTGGCAGGCATGGTCCGCACCGCACAGTCCGAACATCCCGGCCGGATCGCGCTACTTGATCACGACGGCATGGTGGACGCCGATGTCGTGCGCACTGCCGTCGAATCGGATCGGGGACAGACAACGGTTCGCGACTCGCAGATGTTCGTACCGCGACTGTCCGGCGGTGCGGTCACCGACGAACCGCAGTCGCTCGACCGGGGTGCGATGTTCGGGCACGGCACGGTATTGATCACCGGCGGCACCAGTGGTCTGGGTGCGGTCCTGGCCAGGCATCTGGTGGTGACGCACGGTGTCGAGCACCTGCTGCTGGTGTCGCGCCGGGGCGAAGCCGCCCCGGGCGTCGCGGACCTGGTGGCCGAATTGACCGCCCTGGGAGCCGAAACGCGTATTGCCGCATGCGATGTCGGTGATCGCGCCGATGTCGCTGCGGTGCTCGATTCGATCGCGCCCGAACATCGGTTGACGGCGGTGATTCATTCCGCGGGTGTGGTCGACGACGCCACGCTCGAGAAACTGACCGCCGGGCAGATCGACCGTGTACTCGCGCCCAAGGTCGACGGTGCCCTGCACCTGGACGAGCTGACCCGGGGACACGACCTGTCGGCCTTCATCATGTTCTCCTCCGTCGCATCGACATTCGGTGCACCCGGACAGGGCAACTACGCGGCGGCGAACTCGTTCCTCGACGGACTCGCACTCGCTCGCCGCGCCCAGAGGCTGCCCGCGCTCTCGCTGGCGTGGGGACCGTGGAACCAAGACGTCGGTATGACCGGCGCGATGGACCGAGCCGCGCTGACGCGGTGGGAACGACTGGGCATCAAGGTGCTCGGCATCGACGACGGGACCGCACTGTTCGACGCCGCGATCGCCTCGAACGAACCGGTGGCCGCCTGTGTCGAATTCGACAGGGCGGCACTGGCGGCGCAAGCCCGGACCGGGCTGTTGCCCGAGGTGCTCGAGAGCCTGGTACCCGCTCGAGCGCGTCGAGTGCCGGGCGGCAGCACCGGCCGGTTCGCCGCACGGGTGGCCGCCGCGCCGGAGGATCAGCGAGATGAGCTGATACTCGAACTCGTGCGGGAACTCGCCGCGGCGGTTCTGGGACATCCGTCGGCCGCGGCCGTCGATCCCGAAATCCCGTTCAACGAACTGGGATTCGATTCGCTCGGGGGTGTCGAGCTGCGGAACCGGCTCGCCGAGGAGACAGCGATGAAACTACCGTCGACCCTGGTGTTCGATTACCCGACCGCCGCCGCGGTAGCGAAGCTGCTGGGGTCGCGGTGGGCGGCCACATCGACCACATCGGCGGTCGACGACCAGATCGACTCGCTGCAATCGCTGTTCGCGACCATGACGTCGGATCGGGACAAGGCACGTCTGGCCGAGCGGATCCGCTCGCTGCTGGCCGAAGCACTCCACGACGGCGAATCCTCGGCCGGAAGCGATCGCACCGCCATCGAGGCGGCCAGTGCCGACGAACTCTTCGCACTCATCGACCAGCAGATTTCGACTCAGTGAGGAATGCCGTGACACGTAATGAGGTGACCGCGTCCGCCGATCACGACGCAACGTCCCGTGGTCGGTGGTGGATCCTGGCCGTGGTGTGCATCGGCCCGATGATGGCTTTCGTCAATGTCTCCTCCACGCTCGGAGGGCTCGCCACCATCCAGGCCGATCTGCACCCCTCGTCGTCGATGGCCGTCTGGGTCGCCAGTGCCTACAGCCTGGTCGTGGCCAGTCTGGTGCTCGGCAGCGGGACCGTCGGGGATCTCATCGGCCGGCGGCTGATCTTCGCCACCGGCGCGGCCGTCTTCGCGGCGGGCAGTGCTGTGGCATTCGCCGCGCACAACACGGTCGTATTGATTGCCGCCCAGGCCATCATGGGAATCGGCGGCGCGATGGTGTTGCCCACCAGCCTGGCCATCATCAGCCACACCTTCACCGAGACGCGCGAACGCACCGAGGCCGTTAGTATCTGGGCCGGAAGTTCCGGAATCGGCCTGGCGATCGGTCCGCTGGGAGCGGGGGTGCTGGTGGGTGCGTTCTCCTGGCATGCGATCTACCTGATCAATGTCGTACTCGGTGTGGTTGCCCTTCTCGGCGCGGTGACACTGATTCCCGAGAGCAGACTCCCCACCCGGGCACTCGATCCCGTCGGGATGGTGCTGGGCACCCTCGCCATCGCGGCACTGACCTATGCGGTGATCGAAGGCGGCTCACTGGGATACACCGAGGTCCGCATCTTGTGTGCCTACGCTGTGCTGGCCGTGTCACTGCTGGCGTTCATCCGGTACGAAGCCCGCCATCCCGATCCCATGCTGGACGTGAAGCTCTTCCGGTCCGGATCCTTCAGCGCCGTGATGGGTACGGCCGCGGTCACCCTGCTGGCATTCACCGGCACCGCGCTGGTCACCGTGCTCTACCTGCAGCACGTGCAGGGAACTACGGTCCTTGCCGCCGCCGTGCGGCTCCTGGTGATGTTCGGCCCCTTCGTCCTCATCAGCGCCGTCGCCGCCCGTATCGTGCATCGCATCGGGTTCACAACGATGCTCACACTCGGCCTCGTCGTCATGGCCGCCGGCATCTTCGCGCTCCTCGCCAGTCCACCCGGTACCGGGTTCGGCCGGATCTGGCCCGGACTACTGCTCGCCGGTATCGGCAGCGGCATGCTCATCGCACCCGCTACTGCGGCGGCGGTCAACAGCGTCGCACCACACCAGGCAGGTATGGCCAGCGCCACGGTCAACTTGTTCCGCCAGGTCGGCAATGTACTGGGTGCCAGCATTCTGGGCACCATCTTGACGACGCGGTTCGCCGACAACCTCCGCGACGAACTCCGTGCTGCCGACCTGCCTCGGCCGCTCACCGACGCCGTCGTGTCCGCCGCCACAGAGGGCGAGCACAGCTCTGCCCTCCCGTTCGCCGTCGCCGGACCGGTCCACAACGCCATCCGGCACGCGTTCACCGACGCCACCCATCTCGCCCTCACCGTCGCCGGCGTCGCGCTGCTGATCACCGCGGTCCCGGTCGCGATATTCGTCCGCCGGCAACCCGGAACATTCGAGACTGCCACGGCCCCAACGACTTCGGAACTCGACACCGCATAGGACGGACGTGCCGGTCGACCGGGCGTCACTCGTCGGATTCGCGCGTTCACTCGCATCGACGAGTATCCGGATACGGCGGTCGGTGCGGACGTGCGCAAATACCGTGCTCGGCTTGCCGACGCCGAAACCGAGCAGCAACAACAGCCCAACCCACTCTGATCGACGCGCTACCCACCGGCGACATCCGAATCGATCAACTACCCGAACACATCGCCCGCGATGTTTACCGAGCCCTCCAACTGGAAATCCGCTACTACAAGACTGCCAACCGCGTGCGGTACCGCATCACGCTCATCGGCGCGACACTGAACCACGCACACCGAACCACCAGCACCGCGATGGCACTACAACCAAGAACCGACCGGATCGGCGGCACCTGCGGGACACAACCGCCCCAAGCACCGCGCCCGGAAAATCCGTTCCCATGTTCACAGTGCCCCCGGCAGGGCACGCACAACATGGGCAACTGAAAAACGCCTGGTCATCGTGGGTGCGTACCCGGTTTGAGTCCCGCGCCGCCCTGCGTCGATTATGCAGCCGGACCCATCCTTTTAGAGTTCCCTGGCAGGGCTCTATAAGGATGGGACCCGTTCTGACTGGCGATTCTTCTGGTGAGCGCTGACAGTTGAAGTGGGATTCGACTGTCTGAAGTCTGATCGGTGAGTCCCGGTTTCGGGGCTGCCGCCAGGGCCTTGCCGCCCAGCCGATGTGGGGGATTGCGGGTGAACGGACGTGCTTGTGGGTCGGCCAAAATGTTATGGTGCGGGTACCATAACCCTATGGGCTTGAAGAAGACGACGGTCATGGTCGACGAGGCCGACCTCGAGTTGGTGAAGATGGCCGCGGCCCGCGAAGGGCGGCCGGAGTCCGAGTATTTTCGTGAAGCTTTTCATCTGGCCGCGATACGCACTCGCCGATGGGATGAGGCATGGGATATCCCCGTTCTCGACTACGGGCATGCGGTGACGGCGGATGAGATCGATAGCGCTGTGCGAGAAGCGATCACCAACACCGAAGCCGATGCTGGATGATCGTGATCGGCGACACCTCAGGTCTGGTCGCCGCTTTCAACTCCGCTGATCCCGAGCACGTCGACGCGCGCGCGGCGCTCCAGCAAGCGGCGCTTACCATCGTTTCTCCACTCGTCTTGCTCGAAGTCGAACACATCACCACCCGAAATCTCAATCGTCAAGCCGCTTATGCGGTTAATGATTGGTTGTTGGCACAAGAGCACACCGGACGCATCGAAGTGCCGACGATCTCGGCGGACCTGTTGCGGGTCGCGCGCAAGGTGCAGAACAGATACATGGCCATGCGCCTGGATCTCACCGACGCCACCAATGTTTCATTAGCCGAGCGATACGAAACTGTGGAGGTGTTGACACTCGACCGACGTGATTTGCGTGCGGTTACCCCGCTCACTGGTCATGCCGCGTTCCGCCTGCTGCCCGACGATCTCTAGCCGATCTGTCGGTGCTCACATCGAACCCTCTTTGTCGCCCCTTGCCACCAGCATCGTAGGACTCGTCACCGAAGTCGTTGTTTCTGCTGCATGATCCAGCTCGGCACCTGTGGGGTATGTGCCCATGGTTCGCTCAGTCTGGCGTGGACGGCGATTGGCCGGTATTGCGAACGCTGGTGTCGTGCGACTGTTTCGATAATCCGCTGAGTACGGTGCGCGCGAAGTTTGTAGCGTCCTTGCTGGGGACCTGCTTGCTCGGATAAACACCGCGTTGCCAGGTCAGCAGGCTCAGGTGTTCGAGGAGGTCACGGACCGGCCGGGTCGCTTCGCATACGGCGGCGTCGAAGTGGCGTTCATCGATCATCCAGCCGAGCGCGGGCAGCGAGCGTCGGACGAAGTCCTGCGGTTCGTCGATGTCGCCAGTGAGTGCGAGCAGGTCCAGCAGGATGCCGTGTTGCTGGTAGAGCTCCTCGGACAGGCTGGGGGCGCGGTTGGCGAGGTAGTGCCAGAGGTCGACCGGATCGTTGTGCAGCGCACGGGCTTTGGTGGTGGGAAGCAGTTGGCCGCGGTGCTTGCGTAGCAGGCCGAGCGCCTGGGCGGATTCTCTCACCCCATCACCGCCGATGGGGTAGCCGGTCACGACTGAGCCGTCGGGAGCGACGATGACTTCGATAGACATCGGTTGCAAGCGGCTGCGCTGCGCCTTGGTCTGACCCGCGCCGCCCGTGGCGAGGGGATCGGCTGAAACCCGCTGAGCACATGGTCTTTTCGACCGTACAGTGGACGGATGAGCATCGTCTCGGAGTACGAGAAACTGATCGCCGACCAGAATCGCCTGCTGGGGTCCGATCATCCCGACACCTTGACCACCCTGCGTCGGCTCGCCGAATTCCGTTTCGACTGCCGTGATTACGCGGGCGCAGCCGACGACTATGGGCAACTGCACGCGGCACGGGCACGCGTCCACGGAGCCGACCACCCGGACACACTGACTGCGCTGTACAACCTTGCCACCTGCCGTGCGCTGACAGGCGACCTCGCCACCGCGACCACCGACTATCAGCAGTTGTACGACGCGCGAACCCGCGTGCTCGGCGCTGACAGCCCGGACACGCTCCGAGCGCTCAGTGCTCTCGCCAGCTGCCGGGCAGACGCCGACGACCATGAAGGCGCGGCCGCCGACTACCAGCGACTGCTCGATGCGCGAACCCGCGTGCTCGGCTCGGAGCACGAAGAAACCCTGCGCACCCGCGGAGACCTGATCTACCAGCAAAGCCGGTTGCTTTCAGATCAACCGCAAACGCCAGGCTAGTGCGCTATCGCCAATTGCGGCGATCAGATCGGGTACGTACCAACGATGACCAGGGTCTCGCTGACGTTTTCGCGCTTCTCGTGCCGCCCTGTCCGGATTAGGTGGGCGAAAGGATAGGTTAATCGCCTCAGCGCCCTCGAGGGATTCGAACCTGCGACGCCGGAAATTGTCCTGACCTGCGGAGTTGCCTCTCGCAGGTTGGTGCCCTCGGCAGGATTCGAACCTGCGACACCCGCTTTAGGAGAGCGGTGCTCTATCCCCTGAGCTACGAGGGCTGGACTGGTGGTGCTCGGTGCACCGATCGGGACGACGGGGAGTCTACCGGGTTGGGGGCGGGTGGGCCGCATCGAATTGGTCGGGGGGTGTCACCGGGGCGGGATCGGGTGCGGAGTTGACGAGGGAAGGGCGACTGTCTGAGACTATTGGTGCGCTTGGTTTGTTTTGTCGATTCGACGGGCATGTGGGGGTGTCGGGCGTTCGGCTCCGGAGACGTCGGCCCCGTGGTCGCCTCTGGTGCGGAGCCGACCTCTGTCAGGCGTCGGCCCCTGGCGTGAGGTCGGCTTCTGTCATCAGGTTCGCGAAAAGTTGTTCTCGGCTCGAGATTTCGCAAACGCCCCCCGGGGCGGGTCTGATGCGGAAGTTCTCGACCGGGGTATTCGAGTGACATCGTCATCGCCCCTCGGGGTTCAGTCTGCGGCTGAGGGTTGGGTGCGTCGCTTGGAGACCAATTGTCTCAGACAGTGTGGTGGGCCTGCTGGACATGTTCGGGGCAGGCGACCCGCATCGCTCACCGCTCGGTATGGGGGTCAGAATCCGCCGTCGAACCCGCCCCCATCGAAACCACCGCCATCGAAACCACCGTCGAACCCGCCGCCCGAGTCGTACCCGCCCTGGTCACCGGCGTCGTATCCACCTTGATCGTCGGAGTATCCGCCCTGATCACCACCCGCCGCATCGAGCGCGTCCTGATATCCCTCGCCGTAACCACTTTCGAATCCCTGCACGTCATATCCCACACCGGACATCCCGGAGAACAGTGACGAGAACAGTAGGGCCGAACCCAAACCCCAAGCGCCGCCGATCAATGCGGGCCGCCACCACGGTTCGGAGTACCAGCCCGCGGGGACCGGTCGACCGGCGACGCGTCCGCCCGGATAGTAATTCGGTGTCTCCGCAGAGGGATTCGGTGATGCCGCGACCTCTCGGCCCTCGTATTCGACGACCCGCTTCTCGGTGACCTTGCCCGCGGTGTCCTGACCGTCCAATGCCGGAACGACCGGACCCGGATCCATGCCCATCGCGGAGCGTGCGGCCCGGATGTAGTACATGCCCTCGACGGCGGTCTGCTTCGCCAACCGCGCCTGGGCGGGCGTGCGCGCCTGCTCGATTTGTGAGCCGGCCGCGATATGCCGCTCGGAGGCGTCGGCGAGTGCCTGCTTCGCCGCTTCGTTGCTGCCGCTGAGGTTGTAGACCTGACCCGCGAGCCGCTCGATCATCTGCCTGGCATCGGCGGCAGCGTCGTCGAACTCGCGCACGGCGCGGTGTTTGGACTGCTGTGTCTGGTAGATGACATAGGCCGCCAAGAGCAGGATCACTACGCCGATCAGTACCCATAGCATCATGCGGCCCCTTTCGTCCTCGATCCAGCTCACCCCGAGTTTACTGGGGGCTTGCTGAGACTCGGCTGAGCTTCGCGACGGGTGGCGACCCGTCGTATCTATTGTCCGGCGAGCTGGCGGGTGATGACCAGACGTTGGATCTGGTTGGTGTTCCTCGAAGACTTGCCCCGTATTGCCGCATCGATGGCGATCAGTCCGGCGACACCGGCGCAGTGCGAGCTGGGCAGTACGGCATCGCGGCGGCGGGCGTCGTCGAGGCCGGCAGTGTCGACTGTGTCCAATTGGACACAGCGTCGATCCGGGCATATCGCCGCGCGCGGGTAAATGGCGCATCGGCAATCAGCGGAAAATCATCTCCGCTGTGCGAAACTTGGGCCCGCACAGCTGACTATTTCGAGCGACGCGCAAGCGGTCGCTACGGTTGCACTCCTCACCCTCGGAGGACTGTCCATGAAGAATTCTGTTGCGCCACTGGAGCTACCGACACCTCTGGTCATCACGCTCGGAAATCTCAAAGGCGGCGTCGGCAAGACGACATCAGCGTTTTTTCTGGCCTCATACTTCGCGCAGGTCCATGAATTGCGTGTGCTCGTCATCGACGCCGATCCGCTCAGTCAGACCGGATATTCCTGGTATCGGCGGCTGCTCAGGGGCGAGATCGAGGTGCCGTTCAAGCTGATCGCCTTCCCGTCGCGGCACGTCGACGACTGCATTACCGACAATGCCGGGAAATTCGACGTGATCATCGTCGATGCCGGTGGCGAGTCGGCCGAGATTTTCAAGGCCGCCATACCGCAGAGCGATGAGCTGCTTCTGTTGACCAGCGTCAGCCCGTCGGAGGTCAAGCGGGTGCCGAGCACCTATAAAGCCGCCGAGGAGGCGGCGGCGGACAGCGGCCGCGAGATCCGGGTGCGGGTACTGATGACCAAGGTGCCGGTGACGATGAAGAACGGAGTGAACGTCTCGACCGAATATCGCACGCAGCGGGGAAATCTGGAGGATGCGGGCTACGACGTCTTCGAATCCTATTTGAGCGCGTGGAAGTGGTATCGGGAGGCGGCCGACGGTGAGGTCGGCGACGGCGCCGAGAATCCGATCGTGGATCTCGGCGAATATCGGCAGGTCGGCGAGGAGTTGATGAGCCCGTACCGGGTCACCGTGGAGGTGTCCGCCTGATGCCTCCGCAGCGTAGAAAGGGTTCGATCGGTAAGGGGTCGATCGGCGGCGCGAATCCGTTGGCCGATAGTGCCGAGCACACGCCGCCGGTATCTCCGCTGCGGGATGCCGAGTGGCGAGCGGGCCCGCTGAGCGCGGCGTCGCTCGAGGTGCTCGCACCGAAGACCGACATGAATGCACCGATGACCGACGCGAATGTGCCGGTTGCCGACGCGAATGTATTGACGATGCCGCTGCCCGCGCCGAACGAAACCACGCCGAACGGTCCGCTCGACGATCGCGAACGGGCCCAGTTGACGGCGTGCGAATCCTCGATCGACGGTCTGCGAGTCGCCTTCTGGGCGGCCGGACGGGCGCTGCAAATAGTGCGCGACGGTCGGCTCTACCGAGACCGGCACGCGAGCTTCGACGACTATGTGGAGCAGCGCTGGGATATGCAGCGGTCATACGCGCACAAACTGATTCGGGCCTGGCCGCTGGCCGCCAAATTGCATCCGGTCGCGCCCACCATCAATGAGGGGCAGGTACGCGAGCTGCTACCGGTGGCCGCTCAGCACGGCGAAGATGCGGCGGTCACCGTGTACACCACGATCGCCGGTGCCGACGATGTGAAGGTCACCGCTGGCAAGCTGCGCGAGGCAGTCGCGCTGCTGCCCGAGCAGTTCGACAAGGCCGAGGTGGTCGAATTGCTGCAGGCGTGGCTGCGCGGGGACTTGCGGAACGAATCGAATGAGCGGGCCGTCGATCTGTTCGCCGCGGTCGAATCGCGGTTCGCGGCGCTGACGCGACGAATTGTCAAGGGCTCGAACAATGATCCGGCGGCGGCGCGCGAATTCGCCGCGAAACTGCGTATTCTCGCCGAACAGATCGAAGAACAGATCATCGCCTGAGCCATTCGGTATCGAAAATGCCCCGTCGCGGAAGCAGTTCCGCCGCGGGGCATTTCGCTTTAGTTACGTTATTGTTATTGTTAATGCGCGTGTCGTGTCGCATAATTCGATCGGATTGCGCGAAATATGAACGCTCGGATCCGCTGGACTACAGATCACCGTGATGGTTTTCGAATTCATTCGAGGTCTTGGTGAAGTCCTACGCGCCAAATGCAGTGCGGCGTCGCATGACCCGCCAGGGCCTTCGATACGAGCATCGGAGGACCGGATCATGGCATCAACTACGGAGGGTCGATATTCTCGTTTCCTGCGGCGCGTGCTCCCATGGGCCGTCGGCGCGGGAGTCATCGCAGGCGCGGCGATCGCCGCGACGCTGCTCGCAGGAGGTCAGGCGTCAGCGCAACCGCTGACGATTCCGGGGGTCGGGACATTCGAAGTCCCGAACCAGGTTTCGATTCCCGGCACGGATGTTCCGATGGAGGGGCGATCGCTGCCCGCTCCGATCCCCGCGGTAGCGGATTCCATTGCTCCCTCGGAAGTCGCGCCCGCTGAAGTTCTGGGGAAGGAACTTTCGGCACCGCTCGCGGTTCCGGGTGCGGAACTCGATGTGCCCCCCGCGGTTCCGAGTAATGAACTTTCGATTCCACCTAGCGTTCCGGGTGCGAAGTTCTCGACACCCCTCGCGGTTTTGAATATCGAGCGTTCGGCACTTCCATTGATTACTGCTATCGAGATTGCTCATTCGGATAAAGCACCTGTTGCGGTGCAGGGCAAAGCGCTTTCGGCGACTGTTTCG
>NZ_JBFAWD010000027.1:34971-66081 GCF_040680135.1 Nocardia sp. NPDC052112
CGGGTGCTGGGTTCGGGGTGCCGCTGCGGGCTTTGGGTGTGGAGCGTTCGGCGCTTCCGGTGATTCCTGCGGTTGAGAATGTGATTGCTTCGGGTGTCGCGCCTGTTGCGGTGCAGGGCAAAGCGCTTTCGGCGACTGTTTCGGGTGCTGGGTTCGGGGTGCCGCTGCGGGCTTTGGGTGTGGAGCGTTCGGCGCTTCCGGTGATTCCTGCGGTTGAGAATGTGATTGCTTCGGGTGCCGCGCCTGTTGCGGTGCAGGGTGCGGAACTTTCGGTGCCGTTGACTGTTCCATGCCCGGGGTTCGCGGTTCCGCTGCCGGCCCTGGGTATCGGGGAGTCGGCGCTCCCGCTGATCCCCGCGGTCGAGAGTCCGGTCGCTGTCTCGGGGGTCGCGCCTGTCGAGGTCCGCGGGAAGGAACTTTCGATTCCGATCGCGATTCCGGGTATGGAAATCTCCATACCTCTCGGGGTGCTTGGTATCGAGCGGTCGGCTCCGCGCGCGATACCCGATCCGGAACGGTCCGCGCCGCAGACGGCTCCGGAGGCAAAGTACGCACTGCCCTTCGTGATTCCGTGGGGCGAGCGTTCGCCTCCGATGCCCGCCGGTGTTCCCGAGCCCGCGGCCCCCGCGACGATTCCGGGAACCGGGATTACGGTGCCCGCGGACATGTTCCGCAATGAACTCGCATTCCTCGCCGGTGTTCTCGGTATCAAACCGCCTGCCGGGCCTGCCGCGCCCGCGGTGGCGCCACCGCGCACGCACGGCGCGATCGCCGTCGACGCGGCCCGCGGCAAGGTCGGCACCAGCTACAGCATGGGCGCGACGGGGCCGGATGCCTTCGACTGCTCGGGGCTGGTGCAGTGGTCGTACAAGCAGGCGGGCGTGAAGGTGCCGCGCACCAGCTACGACCAGCTGGCCTCGGGTACCCCGGTGGCCCAGGACGAGTTGGAGCCCGGTGACGTGGTGTCCTTCTACGGTGGCAGCCACTCGGCCCTCTATGCCGGTGACGGCAAAGTCATCCACGCCTCCACCTATGGGACCGGCGTGATCATGTCGCCGATGTCCTCGATGCCCTATGCGGGCGCCCGTCGGTACTGACCGACGTTACGGGCGAAGCCTGGAATACTCCGTCGCATTCAGGTCTTTGTCGGCCGGCGGGCACGAGTCGTACCGGCCGAACCAGCTGAGCTGTTCGAAGTGGAGTGGACCGGTCTGTCGGCGGCCGTGCGGAGGTGTCGCCGTCGGGCCGGTCCCGAGGCCCTGCATCATCGAAGGCCGCACTGTTCTACTATCTGCGTATGAATGCAGATAGTGAGCCGCTGCGGTTGCCGATTGCGGAGGACCAGGTCGGGCTGGTCGTCGAGGTCTTCCGCATGTTGGCCGACTCGACCAGGGTGCAGGTCCTGTGGGCGTTGGTCGACCGCGAGCTTTCGGTCAACGATCTGGCCGCTCATATCGGTAAGCCCGGTCCCTCGGTATCGCAGCATCTGGCCAAGCTGCGCATGGCCCGCCTGGTCCGGACCCGCCGCGCGGGAACCACCATCTTCTACAGCCTGGAGAACGAACACGTCCGCCAGTTGGTCGTGGACGCGGTGTACAACGCCGAACACGCGGGTCCGGGCATACCCGCGCATCACCGCGGCGAGAGTTCCGTCCGCGAACTGCCCGCGCGCGATCGGGCGGTGGCGGAATGAGTCACGAGCGCGATCCCGAACGCTGGCAGAACATTTCGGATGCCCGTGCCAATGAAGTCCGAAATGCCAAGGGACACAGCCATACTGCGAGCCACGGGCACAGTCATGGCACCGCCGACGGTCACTCGCACGGTCACGGACATGATCACGACCACGACCACGGGCACGCACACCACGACCACCCCGGTGGGCTGCGCGGTGCGCTGCGCGAGATCTTCGTGCCGCACAGTCACGACGCTGCCGACAGTGTCGACGATGCGTTGGAGTCCAGCGCCGTCGGCATCCGTGCGGTGAAGATCAGCCTGGCGGTGCTCGGGCTGACCGCGGTGCTCCAGGTTTTGATCGTGGTGGCGTCCGGTTCGGTCGCGCTGGCGGCGGACACCATTCACAACTTCTCCGATGCGCTGACCGCGGTGCCGCTGTGGATCGCATTCGCGCTCGGTCGACGGGCGGCGACGCGACGCTATACCTATGGGTTCGGGCGGGCCGAGGATTTGGCCGGGTTGTTCGTGGTCGGGATGATCACGCTGTCGGCGATCATCGCCGGATACGAGGCGGTGCGCCGGCTGATCGAACCGGTGCAGATCCAGCATCTGAGTTGGGTCGCGGCGGCGGGGCTCATCGGATTTCTCGGCAACGAGACGGTCGCGCTGTATCGGATCAGGGTCGGGCGGCGAATCGGCTCGGCGGCCCTGGTGGCCGACGGCTTGCACGCGCGGACGGACGGATTCACGTCATTGGCGGTGTTGATCGGTGCGGGCGGCGTCGCACTCGGCTTCCCGCTGGCCGACCCCATTGTCGGACTGTTGATCACTATCGCGATCCTGGCCGTACTGCGCACGGCCGCGCGGGATGTGTTCCGCCGTTTGATGGATGGCGTCGAGCCCGCCCTGGTGAGTACCGCCGAGCAAGCGCTGGTCGCCGAACCCGGTGTGCTCGGCGTGCGCAGCCTTCGCATGCGCTGGATCGGTCATCGCCTGCACGCGGATGTCGAATTGGATGTGGCTCCGACCATCACCCTGGCCGATGCCCACCGCCTGGCCCATGGTGCCGAGCACACCCTGACCCATGCCGTGCCCAAACTCGACACCGCTCTAGTGCATGCGTATCCCGCCCACGTCGTGAACAGCTTCGGAAACTGATGGCGCTTGCCATCTGATGGTATTCACTATCGGCCCGGCTGTGCGCCCCTACTCTTGGGTAGCATCCCCGGTGTGATGTGGCTCATGGTCGGCAGGCTGCCGTGGCCACCGAAGATGAAGGAGTACCGATGTTGAGCACCATGCAGGACGAGCCGTTGTCGTTGGCGACGTTGCTGCGCTACGCATCGACGTTCATGGGCGATTCCACCGTATCGACCTGGACCGGCAGCGGCGTGCGCACCATGACCTACCGCGAGCTCGGCACCGAATCGGCGCGCCTGGCAAATGCGTTGCGCGGCTTGGGAATTGGTGCAGGCGACCGGGTCGGCACCTTCATGTGGAACAACAACGAACATATGGTCGCCTACATCGCGGTACCCGCGATGGGTGCGGTGCTGCACGCGCTCAATATCCGGCTCTTCCCGGAGCAACTCGTCTTCGTGGCCAATCACGCCGAGGATCAGGTGGTGATCGTCGACGGCACGCTGGTGCCGATGTTCGCGCAATACCTGCCCAATCTGAAGACCGTCCGTCACGTCATCGTGGCCAACGGCGATGCCGCCGCATTGCAGGCTCCCGAGGGCGTACAGGTGCACTCCTACGCCGAACTGCTCGCCGCGCAGCCGGATACCTTCGACTACCCGGTGATCGACGAACGATCCGCCGCCGCAATGTGTTACACCTCCGGCACCACCGGTGACCCCAAGGGCGTGGTGTATTCGCACCGCTCCAACTGGCTGCACGCCATGCAGGTGTGCCAGCCGACCAGCATGGGCTTCTCCAACCGCGACCATGTGCTGGCCATCGTCCCGCTGTTCCATGCCAATGCCTGGGGTCTGCCCTATGCGGCGCTGATGTCGGGTGCGAATGTCCTCATGCCCGACCGTTTCCTGCAGCCCGGTCCGCTGCTGGAGATGATGGCGGTCGAAAAGCCGACCTTCGCCGCCGCGGTTCCGACCATCTGGGGCGGTGTACTCGCCGGGCTGGCCGCAAAACCGCAGGACATCTCGCATCTGCGCTCGGTGGTCGTCGGCGGTTCGGCGGTGCCGCCGTCGATGATGCGCGCCTTCGAGGAAAGGCACGGCGTTCGTATCCTGCACGCCTGGGGTATGACCGAGACCTCCCCGCTCGGCAGTGTCGCGCATCCGCCCGCCGGGGTGAGCGGTGAGGACGAATGGGAGTACCGCTTCACCCAGGGCCGTTTCCCCGCGAGTGTGCAGGCGCGCCTGGTCGGCGATGACGGCAGCGTGGTCCCCAATGACGGAGAAGCACTGGGCGAGTTGGAAGTTCGCGGTCCCTGGATCACCGGGTCGTACTATTCGCCGGACGGCGCGGTCGTCGATCCGGACAAGTTCGACAATGGCTGGCTGCGTACCGGCGATGTCGGCAAGATCAGCCCGGACGGCTATCTCACCCTGGTCGACCGCTCCAAGGATGTCATCAAGTCCGGTGGCGAATGGATCTCCTCGGTCGATCTGGAGAATGCGGTCATGGGCCATCCGGCCGTCGCCGAGGCCGCGGTTATCGGTGTGCCGGATGAGAAGTGGGATGAGCGCCCCCTTGTCGCTATCGTGCTCGCCGAGGGTGCCGAGACCAAACCGGCGGAACTGCGCGACTTCCTCGCCGACAAATTCGCCAAATGGCAACTACCGGAACGGTGGACCTTCATCGCGGAGGTCCCCAAGACCAGCGTCGGCAAATTCGACAAGAAGCGCCTGCGCGCTCAGTACGCCGACGGCGACCTCACGGTCACCACGCTGTCCTAGGACGGCAGGCCCCGCGTCACCACTTCAGCATCGGCAGTGGTGACGTGGGGTGCGTCCGGATTCGTTGGGCGGCCAGCTGGACCAACCGACGATGGAAGCCCTTGTCGGGATAGCGCTTCGCCAGTTCGCGGTAGGTCGAGCGAGGTATTCCGAAGCGGCCGAGCAGGCCGTATTCGACGTCGATCGCGTCGGCGCGGCGGAAGACCTCGATAGGGTCGGTCGGCGCGCCCGCCGAGCGAATCCGGTGGTGCTGGTCGATCATGGCGACGACCAGGTCTGCGAGGTCGGCGCGGTCGATCTGGTCGAGCCATTGCAGTGCGAGGTCGGCCGACGGAGCAAGGTAGTCGAACGTGCCCGCGGTCCAGATGCCGAGATCGTGGAAGGCCGCGGCGGTGCGGAACTCCTCGCGGGTGCTGGGCAGGGTGGCCGAGCCGCCGTCGAGCAGATCGCATAGCTCCAAGACCCGCAGCACATGGTTGGTGTACGCACTGCGATCCGAGCCGAGTTGTGGCAGCCAGGGATGCAGCCGCCGATCGATCTCGTCGCGAAGATCGTTGCCGCTCATGTCCGCTCACACTACGCGCGACTCCGGCGCGGCCGGAAAATCCGTGCCGCGCCGGATCTTGCGCTGCCGCTCAGCAGTTGCGGAGTTCGGGGCTCTGGTTCAACAGTTGGGCGCGAGTCCCGATAAAGGTGGTGTAGGTTTCGCCGCCTACCGCGGCGATGGGGAAGGCCGCCACGCGATGGCAGTTCTGGAAGGCGAGCTTCACCTTGAAATGGCGTTCCAGGCCGCCGCGGATGGCATCGGAGGCCATGGCGCGCAGCAGTTGTCCACGGGCCACCTCATCGGGCGGCGCGACGACATTGTCGGCGAATTCGGTTGTGCCGGAATGCAGCTCACCGGCCACCCGGCTGACGACCTCCCAGGCGTAGGGGAGGGAGACCCGCACGACCTCGACGAAGTCGGCGTCGTCGACCTCGCCGCGTTCGGCGCGTTCGAGTAGGGCGGTGGGAACATCGAGGGACATAGCGCTCTCCTGACGTGGATGGCTGTTGCGATGCCCCTCGATTCTAATCGGAAACTGTTGTCAACAAGACTGGATTCGTCCCGAAAGTGCTGTGGTCAGAGCGGTTTTCGCTTCGGCGGCCAAGGTGCGGACCAGTTCGCCTGCCGGTAGCTCGGGTGCCAGCGCATGGGTCTGGCCAGCCCACATGTTCACCTCGTCCGGATTGCCCGCCGCTCGTGCTGCGGCCCGCAATGGCGCTGTGGCGTAATGGATTTCCGGATATGCGACCGGTGCCGTCGCGGAATGTTCGTCCATGAACCGATTGCGCAGGCCGCGCGCCCGGCGGCCGGTGAAGGCGCGGGTCAGCATGGTCGGAGTGTCGGCGCCCAATGCGGCACGATGCACCGGATTGGTGCCCGCCTCCGGTGACCGCAGAAAGACGGTCCCGAGTTGCACCGCCGCCGCACCGGCCGCGAGTGCCGCCGCGATCCCGGCACCGGTCGTGATACCGCCGGTGGCCACGATCGGCCGGTCGACGGTCGCGGCGAGGATCTGCAGCAGTGCGAGCAGGCCGAGAGGATCGGTGGCGTCATCCGCGACGCGATCGATGAAAGTGGCACGATGTCCACCGGCCTCCGCGCCCTGGGCGATCAGCGCATCGGCACCCGCCTCGACGGCGATCCGCCCCTCCGCCGCCGAGGTGACCGTTACCCACACTTCCGAACCGACCGCGTGCAACCGCGCGACCTCGGCGGCGCTCGGGCAGCCGAAGGTGAAGGTGACCACCGCGACCGGCGCATCGACGAGCAGTTCCAGCTTGGCGTCCCATTCGTCGGTGTCGTACTTCGGCACACCGACCTCGTGGGCGCGCCCCAACTCGGTGAGGTAGTCGGCGAAACTCTCGGGGTCGGTGGCGGGCCCCGGGGTGAAGAGGTTGACGCCGAACGGCGCGGTGGTGAGTTCGCGGGTGGCCGCGAGTCGCGCCGCGGTATCGGTCGCGGTCAGATATCCGGCGGCGAGCAGGCCCAGCCCGCCCGCCGCGGAGACCGCCGCCGTCAATTCGGGTGTGGACGGCCCGCCCGCCATCGGCGCCAGCACGATCGGAACGCTCAACTCGTTCAGGATCACGATCCCAGTGTGGCGCATCGGTCACGACTCCGTGACGCCGACCCACCCGGCTGACCAGGCATTAAACAAGGAGTTCAGCGGAAAAGGTTGCGAAATGATCACGACCGGGTAGAGTTCCCGTCACAACGGACACCGAAACGTTACAAACTTCGGAACCCGTTGAGCCACTGTAGGTCGAGCGCTAGGACCAGCTTTGTCGCAGCATCGGGTAGGCCCCAGTTCCATAACCGTCATGAGCCTCATCGGCGACGGCGCTGCTGGTCGGCCGACGCGGCATCGCGCCGAGCCGTCGACCACCGACCGGGTGAAGGTCGCGGCCGGTGCCGCGGTTGCCGCCGGCGCCCTCATCGGCACCGCAGCTCAGGTCGCGCCAGCCATTGCCGCCCCGCTCCTGCCGGGTGCGCACGACGGGGACGAGGAAGCCGCCGCGCCCATGACCTTCAAGGGCACGGCGGAGTTACCTGTCGAAGAGGTCAAGGCCGCGGCACCGGTAGCCGAAGCCGCGCAGGCCGTCTCGGCCACCCCGGTGGCCGCGCCGATCGCGGACGCGGTCGCCAATCCGTTCGGCATCAGCAATCTGCCGCCGGAGATCGCGGGCCCGCTGGCCCAGGTCGAACAGATCCTCAAGGGTGCGCAGCAGCAGTTCGCTCCGGCACCCGCCGTGCGCCCGGTCGCCGGTGAGATCAGCTCCGGATTCGGTTCCCGCTGGGGCGAATTCCACTACGGCCTCGACTTCGCCGATCAGCTCGGCGCGCCGATCCACTCGGTGAGCAGCGGCACCGTCATCGAGGCTGGCCCGGCCTCCGGCTTCGGCCTGTGGGTGCGGGTCCAGCAGGACGACGGCACCGTTGCGGTCTACGGCCACGTCAACGAGATGTTCGTGCACGCGGGGCAGCACGTCAACGCGGGCGATGTCATCGCCACCGTCGGCAACCGCGGCAATTCGACCGGACCGCATCTGCACCTGGAGATCTGGGATCAGGCCGGCAATAAGGTCGACCCGATGCCGTATCTGGCGGCCAAGGGTGTGCCGCTGCAGTGGGGCCCGTCGGCGCACTGATTTTCTTGCCCGGCTTGATATTCCGACGATCACAAGCGGCCCGTGGGGACCGTGCGGTCGTTAGGCTCCTTTCCGTGAGGGAGCGCAGCGAGCGAACCATCGACACAGCCTGCCTCGCAGGTACGACGGAGTCGAGCGCCAGCGAGGCGCAGTCGTGACTGCGCTGGGCGATATCTTCGAGCCTGGATCACCGCATGGGCGCACTTACGCCGTGCTGGTGCATCATCCGCGATCCAGCCTGGCCGAGGTCGCCGGTTATCTGGGTGTCCCGACCGAGATCGCCGCCGCGTCGCTCGAGGTGTTGACCGATCTGCAGGCCGCGGTCAGCCAGTTGACCGCCGACGGCGAGGCCATCTGGGACGCGCACGCCCCCGAATCGCTGTCCGAGGCCGAGGCGCGGCGCAGGCAGCACGAGATCAACCAGATGCATGCCGCGGCCGCGCGATTGAGCGAGACGTTCCGCTCGGTGCGCCGCTCGCCGCGCACCAATGGCGCGATCGTGCCGGTTTTCGAACGCCTGGAGATGCTCGCGGATTTCGAGGAGGTGCAGACCTCGGCCCGCAACAGTGTCAAGGTGATCGAGCGCGGTCCGTATCTCAGCGATCCGGAACGCGAGCGACAGCTGTTTCTGCTCAAGCGCTCTCGGATCGGTGACGGCATCCGCTATCAGACGCTCTATCAGGACACCATTTACCAGGATGCGGAAAGGTTGCGGCACGCGCTGTCCACCAATGCCAGTGGGGCCCAGGCGCGCACCCTGCCCGAGCCGCCGTTCAAGCTGATCATCAGCGATGACGAGCGGGCGAGCCTGGTCCTGCACGCGGACGAGCGCCGCCCCGATCCGATGGGTTTGCGCATCACCGGATCGCCCGGATTGCGGTTGCTGGTCAAGACCTTCGATGTGCTGTGGTCGCTGGCGGCGCCGATTTCGGTGAATCCGGCCGCCGATGAACTAGACGAACGGGATAAGGCGATTCTGACCCTGATGGGCCTGGGTGCGACCGATGACACCATCGCTCGCCGACTCGGCATGTCCCGTCGAACCGTGGTCCGGCGCACGGCGCGGCTGCTGGAGCGGCTCGGCGCGAGCACCCGGTTCCAGGCGGGTGTGCAGGCGACCAGGCGCGGCTGGCTGTAGCTCGAGTAAGTAAACGGCTCGAGTGGACAACATAGGACGAATGCTGAACGATCAATGTCCCGGGAAGTTTGAGGGCTTGTGTCACAACGGATTCGGAGCTAGCGCCGTGCTCTCCGAGGTTCGCGGACAGTTAGCTCTCGCCAATACGATGACCCGATTGCGTTACGCAGGAGCGAATGCGGCGGCGGGATTCCGCGTGCGGTGATTCGACCTGTGATGTGTTTGATGTGAAAGGCTGTGGTTTCGGATGGATAGAGTACGTCAATCTGTTCGGACCAATCGGCGGCGCCGAGCGAGCGTCCCACTCTTCGGACAACTGCTCACCGCCGCCGTCGAATCCGCCGCCGATGCGGTCGCGGTTCGCTACAACCCGACCGGTGATCCGGCCGACCAGCGCGAGTTGACCTATCGCGAATTCGACGAGGCGTCCTCGCGGCTGGCCAGGGAATTGATTGCCCGCGGCATCGGACCCGGTGACATTGTCGCCACCGCGCTGGCCCGCTCGATCGAGTCCGTGCTCGCGGTGTGGGCGGTCGCGAAGACGGGTGCGGCCTATGTCCCGGTCGATCCGGCCTATCCCGCGGAGCGGATCGCGCATATGGTGTCGGACTCCGGCGCCGTGCTCGGCCTGACCACCGCGGCGCATCGCGCTGCGCTCGACACCTCGGTCGAATGGGTCGAGCTCGATGATCCCGTGGTTGCCGCGCGGATCGCCGCGCAGCCGGAGCGGCCGATCTCCTATGCCGATCGGGTGCGGCGGCTGGACGAGCGCCATCCGGCCTACGTCATCTACACCTCCGGTTCCACCGGACGGCCGAAGGGCGTCGCGGTAACGCACACCGGATTGGCCGGGTTGGCCGCGATCGGGCAGCAGTATGTTCTGACCGGTGACTCGCGGGTGACGCATCTGAGTTCGCCGAGCTTCGACTTCTCGCTGATGGAGTTGCTGTTCACGTTCTCGGCGGGTGCGACGCTGGTGATCGCGCCGCCGACGGTATTCGGCGGTGCCGAGCTCGCGGATCTGCTACGCCGGGAACGGATTACCCATCTGCTGATCACCCCGGGTGCGCTGGAATCGGTCGATCCGGCCCGGCTGGACGAACTGCGGGTCGTGGTGGCCGGTGGCGACAGACTCGGCGCCGAACTCGTGGAACGCTGGGCGCGGGACGGGCGCGCTGTCTTCAATGCCTATGGCCCGACCGAGGTCACCGTCCTGGTCACGACCGGTCGGATGGAGCCCGGCGCACCGGTCACCCTCGGCGGCACCGTCGCCGGCGTCGGGGCCTTTGTGCTCGATTCGCGGTTGCGGCCGGTGCCCTCGGGTGTCGTCGGCGAGTTGTATCTGGCCGGACCCGCGCTGGCGCAGGGCTATCTCGGACGTCCCGGGCTGACCGCGGAACGCTTCGTGGCCAGCCCGTTCGGTGCCGAAGCCGGTGCGCCGGGTGCGCGGCTGTATCGGACCGGAGATCTGGTGCGGCGCACCGAAAACGGTGTGCTGGAGTATTTGGGCCGGTCGGATTTCCAGGTCAAGATCCGCGGTCTGCGCATCGAGCTCGGGGAGATCGATAACGCGCTCACCGCGCATCAAGATGTGGACTTCGCGGCCACGCTCGGCAAGACATTGCCGTCGGGCACGACCGCGCTCGTCTCGTATGTGCTGCCACGCGCCGATGCCGTCGTCGATACCACCGAACTCGTGGCCACGCTCGAGCGAAAGCTGCCGAAGTACATGGTGCCCGCCGCGATCGTGGTGCTCGGCGAATTGCCGCTGACGCCGGTGGGCAAGCTGGATCGCGCCGCGCTGCCCGATCCGGTTTTCGAGGCACGTGAGTTCCGCGCGCCGTCCACGCGGGCCGAGCAGGTCGTCGCCGAGGTGTTCGCGACGCTCTTGCTTGCCGACGGTGTCGACGTCGGTGTCGATGACGATTTCTTCGCACTCGGCGGCAACTCGCTGCTGGCCGCACAGGCCGCGGCGCGCATCGGTACCGCGTTGGGTACCCGGGTGCCGGTGCAGTTGGTCTTCGAGGCGCCCGGAGTCGCCGAACTCGCGCAGCGGGTGACGGCGCAGATCGGTGCCGCGACCGCGCAGGCATTGCGCGCTCAGCCGCGCCCGGATCGGATTCCGCTCTCCTACGCCCAGCAGCGCATGTGGTTCCTGAACCGCTTCGATCCGAGCAGCGGTGTCAACAACATTCCGCTGGCGGTGCGGTTGTCCGGTGCGCTCGACCTCGAGGCATTGCGGGCGGCGGCGCATGATCTGGTGGCGCGGCACGAGGTGCTGCGGACGGTGTATCCGGAGATCGATGGCGAGGGCATCCAGGTCGTCTTGCCGATCGATGATGTCCGCGCGGTGCCGAAGCTCGAGATCGTCGCCGCGAGTGCGGCCGAATTGCCCGAGCTGGTCATCGCCGCGGCCGTCGCCGGTTTCGACGTCGCGGTCGCGCCGCCGATCCGGCTGCGATTGGTGCGACTGGGTGCGGGCGAGCAGGTGCTGGTGTGCGTGGTGCACCACATCGCGGCCGACGGTTTCTCGATGGGGCCGCTGGCGCGCGATCTGATGTCCGCCTATTCGAGTCGGTCGGGTGCTGCGGAGCCACAGTGGCAGCCGCTGGAGGTGCAGTACGCCGACTACGCGATCTGGCAGCGCGCGGTGCTCGGCGCGGAGGACGACGCGGAATCGCTGCTGGCACGGCAGATCGCCTTCTGGCGCGCCGAATTGGCCGGACTGCCCGCGCAATTGGCCCTGCCCACCGATCGGCCGCGTCCGGCGGTGCTGTCCAGTCGCGGTGCGGTATTCGCCTTCGAGATCGATGCCGAGGTGCATACCGCGCTGGAACGCATTGCCCGCGAACATCATTCGACGCTGTTCATGGTGGTACACGCCGCGCTCGCGGTGCTGCTGTCCCGACTGGCGGGAACCGCCGATATCGCCGTCGGCACCCCTGTTGCCGGTCGTGGGGAGGCCGCACTCGACAATGTGATCGGAATGTTCGTCAATACGCTGGTGCTGCGCGGCGAGGTCGACCCCGAACTATCGTTCGACGACCTGCTGCGCAACCTCCGCCGGGCCGATGTGGCGGCCTTCGGACATGCGGACGTGCCGTTCGAGCGACTGGTCGAACTGCTCGATCCGGTGCGTTCGATGGCGCGGCATCCGCTGTTCCAGGTGATGCTGACCTTCCAGAACATGGACCGGCCCGAGCTGGAGCTGCCCGGCCTCACCATATCCGGCATCGATCTGGGAGTGGTGCAGGCGAAGTTCGATCTCGAGTTGACGGTGGTACCGCGCGCGGACCATGGCGCGGCGAACGGCCTCGCGGCCTCGTTCACCTATGCCACCGACCTTTTCGACGAGGCGACGGTGGCCGGATTCGCGGCGCGCCTGAATCGGGTGCTCGCGGCGATCGCCGTGGATCCGTACCGGGTGGTCGGCGAGCTCGAGCTGCTCGCGCCCGCGGAACGGCAGCGGATGCTGCGGGACTGGAACGACACCGCGCATCCGGTTGCCCCGGAACTGCTCCTCGACGGATATCGCCGTGCCGTGGCGGCACATCCGGATGCGGTCGCGGTGGCCTACGCGGGGACCGCATTTACCTATCGCGAGTTCGACGAGCGGGTCAACCGGCTCGCGCGGCTGTTGATCCAGCGCGGCGTCGGTGCGGAAACCCTGGTGGGACTGGCGGTTCGGCGTTCGATCGACCTGGTCGTCGGCATGTATGCGATCGTGACGGCCGGTGGTGCGTATGTGCCGCTGGATCCGGATCATCCGGCGGAGCGCATCGCGCACGTCCTCGATACCGCCGCACCCGTCTGCGTGCTGACCACGACCGCCGATGCTGTTGCGGTATCGGACGATATCCCGGTTGTATTCCTGGATACCGTTGAACTGACAGCATTCTCGGCGGATCCGGTGTCGCCGAACGAACTGCTGCGGCCGGTTGCACGGGACAATCCCGCCTACGTCATCTTCACCTCGGGCTCCACCGGCCGCCCGAAAGGTGTCGCGGTCACCCACGCGGCCATCGATAACCAGATCGAGTGGATGCTCGCGCACTACCAGCTCGGTCCCGATGATGTGTATCTCCAGAAGACCGCCACCACATTCGATGTATCCCTGTGGGGATACTTCATGCCATTGCGCGCGGGCGCGAAGCTGGTGGTCGCCACCCCCGATGGTCATCGTGATCCGGCCTATCTCGCGGAAACTATTGCCGCGCAGCGGGTCACGGTCACCGACTTCGTGCCGTCCATGCTGACGGTATTCGCCGCCCACCTGGCTCCCGGGTCCTGCCCGACACTGCGCGATGTCTTCGTGATCGGCGAGGCGCTGCCGCCGGAGACGGTGACCGCGCTGCGTGCGGTATCGGATGCCGCCGTGCACAACCTGTACGGGCCGACCGAGGCGGCGGTGTCGATTACCGCATGGCGGGCGGACGCGATCGAGCGGACCACCGTGCCGATCGGGCTGCCGCAGTGGAATTCGCAGGTGTACGTGCTGGATTCGCGGTTGCGGCCGGTGCCCGCCGGTGTGGTCGGGGAACTGTATCTGGCCGGGGCGCAGCTGGCGCGCGGATACATCTCGCGGCCGGATCTCACGGCGGATCGCTTCGTCGCCGACCCGTTCACCGCCGGGGCACGGATGTATCGCACCGGTGATCTCGTGGTGTGGCGCGAAGACCCGCGGCGGTTGGAGTACGTGGGCCGCGGCGACTTCCAGGTGAAGTTCCGTGGCCAGCGCATCGAACTCGGCGAGATCGAGACCGCACTGCTCGCCCAGCCCGGGGTGAGCCAGGCGGCGGCGCTGGTGGCGCAGTCGGCGACCGGTGATCAGCTGGTCGGATATGTGGTGCCGCGGCCGGGACAACAGGTCGAAGCGCAGGAATTGCGGACCGCGGTGGCCGAAGTGCTTCCGGCGTATATGATTCCGGCCGCCATGGTGGTGCTGGACGCCTTTCCGCTGAATACCAGCGGGAAACTGGATCGCAAGGCACTGCCCGCGCCGACCTTCGCCGCACGCGAATTCCGCGCTCCGACTACCGCGACGCAGGAGATCGTCGCCGCCGTCTTCGCCGAAGTGCTGGGCATGGAGCGGGTCGGCATCGATGACGACTATTTCGCACTCGGCGGCAATTCACTGCTGGCCACCCGGGTAGTCGCGCGCATCAACGACGCGCTCGATACTGCATTTGCCCACCCCGCCGGCTGCCATCCCCCCAGTGTCGCGGTGCGCGATCTGTTCGAGACCCCGACCGTCGCCGCACTCGCGGCCGGAATCATCCCGGGGGCGGGCCGGGCGGCCGCCGCGCGGGTACCGCTGACCCGCGCGGAGCGCCCCGAGCTGGTGCCGCTTTCCCTTGCCCAGCAACGGATGTGGGTGCTCAACCGCATCGATCCGCAATCCCCGGCATACAACCTGCCGTTCGCGATTCGGCTGACCGGTGCGCTCGATGTCGAGGCGCTGCGCGGGGCCGTCGAGGATGTGCTGGTGCGGCACGAGGCGCTGCGCACCCGGTTCCCGACGGCAGGTACCGGCGGGCAGGCGTACCAGGAGATTCTGCCTGCCGCCCAGGTGCTGCCCGCCGGACTCGAGGTCGAGACCACCACCGATGTGCTCGGCCGGGTCGTCGAGCTGGTATCGGCCGGATTCGAGGTGACCGAACAGGTTCCGGTGCGGGGTCGACTATTGGCCGATGCCGCCGGCGACGGGTATGTACTTGTTGTTGTGGTGCACCATATTTCGGCCGACGGCGCCTCGCTCGCCCCATTGGCCCGGGATCTGGTGACCGCATATCTCGCCCGTGTCGCCGGTGTGGCCCCCGGCTGGTCGCCGCTGCCGGTGCAGTACGCGGATTTCGCCATCTGGCAGCGTGCGGTCATCGGCACCGATGACGATGAGAACTCCGTGGCCGCACAGCAATTGGCGTACTGGCGCGAGCAACTCGCCGGACTGTCGAACGCACCGGTGCTGCCGCTGGATCGGCAACGTCCGGTCACGCCATCGGGCCGCGGCGCATCGGTCGGCTCGACCGTGCCCGCCGAGGTACACGAGGGTCTGCTCCGGATCGCGCGCGAGCATCGATCCTCACTGTTCATGGTGGTGCACGCGGCGCTAGCCGTGCTGCTCGCCCGGCTGTCCGGCGGTTCGGATATCGCCATCGGCACGCCGATCGCCGGGCGTGGTCAGCGGGCGCTGGACGAGCTGGTCGGCATGTTCGTCAATACGCTGACACTGCGCGCCTCGGTCGAGCGTGGCATGTCATTCGACGAGCTGGTCGAGCAGACGCGTGCGACGGATCTGGCGGCCTTCGCGCATGCGGATCTGCCGTACGAGCGGGTGGTCGAGGTGGTCGCCCCGGGGCGACCGTTGTTCCAGGTAATGCTTGTTTTCCAAAATCTCGAGCAGCCGAGTCTGGAACTGCCGGGACTGACGGTCGCGGCATTGGACGCGGGCGATACCGTCGCGAAGTTCGATCTGCAGGTGGTCGTCGAACCACAACTGCGCGCGGACGGGAAGCCGGACGGGCTCGTCACGGTATTCACGTACGCCACGGACCTCTTCGAGGAATCGACGGTACGCGGGCTCGGACGGATGCTGGAGCGCATTCTGACCGCGGTGGTCGCCGATCCGGGCGTGCGCATCGGCGGTATCGATATTGTCGACGAGCAGAATCCGGTTCCCACCGTGACCGACGCCACGGCGGCTGCCACGGACGGCACCGAGCTGACCCACCTGCTGACCGCCGCGGTGGAGGACGATCCGGACGCACCCGCGCTGGTGTGGGGCGAGGAGGATACGCCCTACCGGGAACTCGATGTCAGATCCTCGCGGCTGGCGCGGCTGTTGATCGGACGCGGTTGCGGGCCGGGGACCGGTGTGGCGGTCCGGCTGGATCGTGGTGTCGACTGGGCGGTGGCCGCGTGGGCGGTGCTCAAAGCGGGCGCGGCGCTGGTACTGCTGCCCGCGGACGAGGTTTCGGTACCGGATGAGCCGACGGTGCGGATCGGGTTGACCACCGGTGCGAGTCCGCTCGGTGACGGCATCGAATGGCTGCGGCTCGACGATGCGGCGATCAGCGCCGAAATCGCCGCGCAGTCACCGCGACCGGTCAACCACGCGAATCGGACCGGGGTGCTCGGCGGGTCCGATCCGGCCCTGGTCGTTGCCGCGACCGGGGTGCGGATGAGCTACGACGAATTGGCCACCGCGGCGGATCGGCTGCGTGTGCGCACCGGACTGACCTTCGAATCGCGCACCTTCCGGCACGGCCGGTCGGATTCGGCGGCGGCATTGCTCGAGGTGGTGAGCGCTGGTGCGACCGGCGCCAGCCTGATCGTGGTGCCGTCTGCCGAGACCGACCTGGGTGCTTCGTTGGCCGAGGAGTGGGTGACGCATCTGATCGTCGATCGGGCCGCGCTGGCCGCGATCGATACGGCCCGGTTGCCGGAGCTGCGGGCGGTGGTGCTCGAGCAAGGCCCAGCCACCGAGGTCGCGGACGCCGAGGTCGTGGTGGCCGAATCGGCCGAGATCGTGTCGTTGGACGAGCTGCTGCCGGTGGTGTCGAGCTGAGTAGCTGACGGTGCACAGGGGGGTGAGTGAGATCTGATGTAACGACAAACGCTAGGAAGTAGTTCCGGAAATGCTCGGCTTGTTCGAAGGTGTGTTGGCGTTCGCGCACGGTGCGCGACAGGGGTTCGGCGCATGACGCGGCCGAATCGCGAGCGGCCGAACCGGACGCGCGGCCCGCGGATCAAGACCCTGCCGCAATTGCTCACCACCGCCGTGGAGGCCAATCCGGCCGGACCCGCCGTCGTATTCGCCGATGGCACGGCGACATTGGCGCAGTCGAGTTATGCCGAACTCGATGAACGGTCGAACCGGCTGGCACGCTTGCTGATCGAGCGCGGTATCGGCCCCGAGGATTTGGTCGCGATCGGCATTCCGCGGTCGGTGGCATCGATCGTCGCGGTCTGGGCGATCGCCAAGGCCGGTGCCGGATTCGTCCCCGTGGACCCGAATTATCCCGCCGATCGCGTCGCCCACATGCTCTCGGATTCCGGTGCGGCACTCGGCCTGACCGTCGCCGCGGTCGACCTACCCGTTGGCCCGGAATGGCTCGCCATCGATACCGCGGACTTCGAGCGCCGGATCGCGGCGTATTCGGCCGAACCGATCACCTACGCGGATCGGATCCGGCAACTGCGCGCCGAGCATCCGGCCTATGTCATCTACACCTCCGGATCGACCGGTACGCCCAAGGGCGTGGTCGTCACCCAGGCCGGATTGTCGAATTTCTGTGATGAACAGCGCGAGCGCTACACACTGACATCCGATTCGCGCACACTGCATTTCGCTTCGCCCTCCTTCGACGCATCGGTATTGGAGCTGCTGCTCGCGCTGAGCCGGGGTGCGACCATGGTCGTCGCCGCACCGACGGTGTACGGCGGCGCCGAACTGGCCGCACTGCTGCGCCGGGAACGGGTGACGCACGCCTTCGTCACTCCGGCCGCGCTCGCCTCGCTGCCCGCCGACGGGCTGGACGAATTGCGCGTGGTGGTTGCCGGTGGTGAGGCCTGCCCACCGGAGTTGGTGCAGCGCTGGGTATTACCGATCGCGGATGGTCGAATCCGGGAATTCTTCAATGGCTACGGACCGACCGAGACCACGATCATGACGAATATCAGCGCACCGCTGGTGCCGGGCGAGCCGGTGACCATCGGTGGGCCGATCCGCGGGATCACCGAATATGTGCTGGACGAGGAGCTCGCGCCGGTACCGGGTCGGGTTGTCGGCGAACTCTATATTTCCGGTGCGCAGGTGGCCCGCGGCTATCACGACCGGCCGGGACTGACCGCCGCCCGGTTCGTGGCCGATCCGTTCGGTGCGCCGGGTTCGCGGCTCTACCGCACGGGTGATCTGGTCCGCTGGACGGCCGAGCGCGAGCTGGAATACTTGGGGCGCAATGATTTCCAGGTGAAGATTCGTGGATTCCGGATCGAACTCGGTGAAATCGATGCGGTGCTCGCCGCACACGACGCCGTCGACTTCGTCGTCACCATCGGGCACGAACAGGGCAGTGGCGCGACGATTCTGGTGTCGTATGTGCGTGCCGTCGCTGGTGTCGCCGTCGATACGGCGGAACTGATCGAGCTGGCCGCCCGCAAACTGCCCGCCCATATGGTGCCGAGCGCCATCATGGTGCTCGATGAGATCCCGCTGACCCCGGTCGGCAAGCTGGATCGGCGTGCGCTGCCCGCACCGCGGTTGCGCACCAAGACTTTCCGCGCACCGTCGGGTGCGATCGAACCGGTAGTCGCCGAACTCTTCGCCGCTGTTCTCGCGCTCGACGCGCCGGTCGGTGCCGATGACGACTTCTTCGAACTCGGCGGCAACTCGCTGATCGGCACCCAGTTGATGGCGCGCCTCGGTGCGGCGCTGGATGCCAGGATTCCGGTACGACTGCTCTTCGAGGCGCCGACCGTCGCCGGACTGGCCGCCGCGGTGGCCGAACACGCGGGGGCGGGTGACCGTAAGGCATTGGTTGCCGGTCCGCGTCCGGAGGCGATTCCGCTGTCGCTGGCCCAGCAGCGGATGTGGTTCCTGAACCGGTTCGATACCACATCGGCGGCCTACAACATCCCGATCGCGGTGCGTTTGAGTGGTGCGCTGGATGTGGCCGCGCTGCGGGCGGCGGTCGCGGATCTGGTCGCGCGACACGAGGTTCTGCGGACGGTGTATCCCGACACCGATTCCGGTCCCGTGCAGCTGATTCTGCCCGCGGATCGATCGGCACCCGAGCTGACGGTCCGAACGGTCGCGGCCGAACAGCTCGAATCCGCCGTCCGCGAGCTGCTTTCGACGACCTTCGACGTAACCGTCGAGGTGCCGCTGCGGGTCGGCTTGTTCGAGGTCGAGGATGCACCTGCCGAATTCGTGTTGGCGCTGGTGGTGCACCATATCGCCGGTGACGGCACCTCGATGGGTCCGTTGACGCGAGATCTGATGACCGCCTATGCGGCACGGTCGGCCGGTTCCGTGCCCGGCTGGACACCGCTGCCGGTGCAATACGCGGACTACAGCATCTGGCAGCGCGAACTGCTGGGCCGTGAGGACGATCCGGAGTCGTTTGCGGCCGGGCAGATCGCCTACTGGCGCGACGCACTCGCGGAGCTGCCCGATCAGCTGGAGCTGCCGACGGATCGGCCACGGCCACCGGTGCAATCCTTCGCCGGTGGCAAAGTCCCGGTACATATCGATGCCGAAACCCACCGTGCGCTGGTCGAATTGGCGCGCGCGCAGGGTGCGACGCTGTTCATGGTCGTACACGCGGCATTGGCGGTACTGTTGGCGCGGCTGTCGGGTACCGATGACATCGCGATCGGTACGCCCATGGCCGGTCGCGGTGAGGCCGCACTGGACGAGCTGATCGGCATGTTCGTCAATACCCTGGTGTTCCGGACCCGGGTCGATGAATCCGCACCGTTCACCGAACTGCTGGCGCGGCAACGCGAGACGGATCTGGCGGCCTTCGCCAATGCCGATGTGCCGTTCGAGCGACTGGTCGAGGTGCTGAATCCGGCCCGCTCGACCGCGCGGCATCCACTGTTCCAGGTGGGATTGTCGTTCCAGAATCTGGCCGCGACGAGTCTCGAGCTACCTGGACTGACCATCTCGGGTGTGGACTTCGATGCCGCGGTCTCGCAGTTCGATCTGCACTGGATCATCGGCGATCACTACGACGAGGCCGGTCGGCCCGCGGGTATCAGCGGCGCTGTCACCTATGCGCACGATTTGTTCGACGAGCCGACGGTGCAGGGTGTCGTAGTCCGGCTCGCTCGCTTGCTCGGCGAGATCGCGGCGGCACCGCGCACCGTCGTCGGTGAGCTGGAACTGCTGGATGCCGCGGAATGGACCGAGCTGGTATCCGGCCGCAATGCGACCGAACACGCGGTGGATACGGCGGCGACGCTGGTGTCGCTGCTGGATGCGACCGTGGCCGCGACACCGGGCGGGGTGGCGCTGATGGGTGCCGACGGTGAACCGGTCACCTATGCGGAGCTGGACGCGCGGGTGAACCGTCTTGCGCGGCACTTGATTTCGCGGGGGGTCGGTCCGGAGTCGCGGGTGGTGATCGCCCTGCGTCGGTCGGTGGATCTGGTCGTCGCGATGTACGCGGTGGCCAAGGCCGGCGCCGCGTATGTTCCGGTGGATCCGGACCAGGCCGCGGCGCGGACCGACTACATTCTGGGCACCGCGGCACCGGTCTGCGTATTGACCGATGCGGCAGCGGGTTTCGATACCGACCTGGCGCCGGTGCTGCGACTGGACCGGCTCGACCTCGATCGGCTCGCCGCGACACCGATCGCGGACGATGAGCGGGTCCGGCCGCTGCGTGCGGCGAATACCGCGTACGTGATCTTCACCTCGGGTTCGACGGGGCGGCCGAAGGGGGTCGCGGTATCGCATGCCGCGATCGTCAACCAATTGCTGTGGAAGACCAGCGAATTCGCACTCGGACCCGGCGACGCGGTGCTGCTGAAGACAGCCGCCACCTTCGATCTGTCGGTATGGGAGTTCTGGTCGGCCGCCGTATTCGGCGGGCGCTTGGTGCTGGCACACCCGGACGGGCATGGCGATCCGGCCTATCTGAACGATCTGATGGCGCGGGAATCGGTGACCACCTTGCATGCGGTGCCGTCGATGCTGGACGCGCTGCTGACCGGTCGGCTGCCGTTCACCCTGCGGCGGGTGCTGGTGATCGGTGAGGCACTGCCCGCGGCGCTGGCGCAACGATTCCGGGGCACCTATCCGCAGAAGGAACTGGTCAACCTGTACGGCCCGACCGAGGCGGCGGTGTCGGTCACCAGCCATCGGGTGACCGACGCGGACGCGGTGTCGGTGTCGATCGGCGCACCCGAGTGGAACAGCCGGGTCTACGTGCTGGATTCGCGGTTGCGTCCGGTGCCGGTGGGTGTTTCGGGTGAGTTGTACTTGGCCGGTGCGCAATTGGCGCGCGGCTACTTCGGTCGCGTCGACCTGACGGTGGAACGGTTCGTGGCGAATCCGTTCGAGTCGGGTGCGCGCATGTACCGCACGGGTGATCTGGTGGCCTGGAATGCCGCCGGTGAGCTGGAGTATCGCGGCCGCACCGACTTCCAGGTGAAGATCCGCGGCTTCCGGATCGAGCTGGGTGAGATCGAGGCGGCATTGGCCGCGCTGCCGGAGATCGCGCAGGCGGCGGTGATCGCCGATGCCGATCAGCGGACCGGGGATCGGCTCGTCGCGTATCTGGTTCCGACCGGCGTCGATATCGATGTGGCACAGGTGAAGTCGACGCTGGGGCGGGTGCTGCCGTCCTATATGGTGCCCGCCGCCTATGTGGTGCTGGCCGCGCTGCCGCGTACGGTGAATGGCAAGCTGGATCGAAAGGCCTTGCCCGCACCGGAGTTCGAGACCCGAGTCTTCCGTGCGCCGTCGACGCCGATCGAGGAGATCGTCGCGGGTGTTTTCGCCGATGTGCTCGGGCTGCCTCGGGTCGGGATCGATGACGACTTCTTCGCGCTCGGCGGCAATTCGCTGATCGCCACCCAGGTGGCGGCGCGCCTGGGTGCCGCACTGGATACGCAGGTGCCGGTCCGGGTGCTGTTCGAGGCGACCACCGTCGCGGCGCTGGCGGTCCGGGTGGAGCAGCTGGTCGGCACCGGTCGTCGGCCGCCACTTGCCGCGGGTACCCGCCCGGATCGGGTGCCATTGTCGCTGGCACAGCAGCGAATGTGGTTCCTGAACCAGTTCGATACCGCATCGGCCGCGTACAACGTGCCGGTCGCGGTGCGGCTGTCCGGTGCACTGGATATCGATGCACTACGGGTGGCGGTCGCCGATGTGGTGGCTCGGCACGAGGTGTTGCGCACCAGCTATCCGGCGCGCGACGGTGTCGCGTACCAGGTGATTCTGCCGGTGGGGGAGGCGGTTCCGGATCTGACGGTGGTGGATATCGCCGCCGATGAGCTGCGGGAACGAATCGTCGAGCTGGTCGGCTCCGGTTTCGATGTCACCGCAGAAGTGCCCGTACGTGCCGAATTGCTGTGCTGCGAAGGCGAATACGTGCTGGTGCTGGTGGCGCACCACATCAGCGCCGATGGCTGGTCTATGGGTCCGCTGACCCGTGACCTGATCCTCGCCTATGTCGCGCGCACCGGTGGATCCGCGCCCACCTGGACGCCATTGCCCGTGCAGTACGCCGACTTCGCGCTGTGGCAGCGGGCGGTACTCGGCTCGGAATCGGATCCGGATTCACTTGCCGGACAGCAGGTATCGTTCTGGCGACAGACCCTTGCCGAACTACCGGATGAGCTCAACCTGCCCGCGGATCGCATTCGGCCCGCCGTCCCGTCGTTTGTCGGCGGTCGGTGCGATATCCCGATCGATGCGCAGTTGCACGCGTCGCTGGTGCACATGGCCCGCGAGCACAGTGCGACCCTGTTCATGGTGGTCCATGCCGCGCTCGCGGTGCTGCTGGCCCGACTATCCGGCACCGACGATATCGCCATCGGTACGCCGGTCGCCGGGCGTGGCGAGGCCGAACTCGACGATGTCGTAGGCATGTTCGTGAATACCCTCGTCCTGCGCACGCAGGTGTCGGGCGGCAGCAGCTTCGCCGAGCTGCTGGCCCACGCCAAGGATGTGGACCTGCAGGCCTTCGCACACGCGGATATCCCGTTCGAGCGTCTGGTGGATCTGCTCGAGCCGGCACGGTCGACGGCGCGGCATCCGCTGTTCCAGGTGGCGCTGTCCTTCGAAAACCTGCCGGACAATTCCTTCGAACTGCCCGGGTTGCGGGTCGCCCCGGTCGATTTCGATCTGGTGATCGAGAAATTCGATCTGTCGCTCGCGATTCGCGAGTCGAGTTCGGGCATGTTCGCCGCGTTCACCTACGCGCGCGACCTTTTCGACGACGCGACGGTGCGCGGTTTCGCGGATCGGTTCGTGCGACTGCTCACCGCGATCGTCGCGAATGCGGAAACCCCGGTGGGGGATCTGCCGCTACTGGCCGACTCCGAGGTGGAATTCCTCACCCGGGTGCAGCCGGATCAGGTGATGGCGGGTGGGCTGCTACCCGATCTGCTCTTGCGCGGATTGCGCCTCGGGGCCGACCGTGTCGCGGTTCGGTATGCGGGCCGGTCGATCAGCTACCGCGAACTCGACCGGTACTCGTCGCGGTTGGCGCGGGTGCTGATCGAGCGCGGTGTCGGTCCGGAAAGTCTGGTCGCGCTGGCATTTCCGCGCTCTTACGATATGGTCGCCGCGACTTTGGCCGTCGCGAAGGCCGGTGGCGCACATGTGCCGATCGATCCGAACCATCCGCTGGAACGGGTCCGGTACCTGCTGACCGACTCGGCAGCGGTCATCGGACTGACCTCCGCCGCATACCTCGGCGGCCTTCCCGATGACGTGCCGTGGCTCGCGCTCGGCGATCCCGCGACGGAAGCCTTGTGCGCCAATCGATCCGCCGCACCGGTCACCGACGCCGACCGGATCACCCCGCTGCGTCTGCACAACCCGGCCTATGTCATCTACACCTCGGGGTCGACCGGTATGCCGAAGGGCGTCACGGTGACCCACGCCGGACTCGGCGGCCTGCTGCAACACGCGATCGAGCTCTACCGCTTGGATTCCACCCGCCGCTTCCTACATATCTGCTCGCCGAGCTTCGATCCGTCGGTACTGGAATGGCTGTGCGCCTTCTCGGTCGGCGCGATGCTGGTGATCGTGCCGTCCACCGTGCCGGGCGGGCACGAACTCGCCGACCTGCTGCGCAGCGAACAGGTGACGCACGCCATCATCACCCCGGCGGTCCTGGGCACGGTGGATCCGACCGGTCTGGACGACCTCGAAATGCTTTCCGTCGGTGGCGATGTCACCACACCGGAACTGCTCGCCAAATGGCAGCCGGGTCGCCGGTACTACAACGGCTACGGACCGACCGAGACCACCATTATCTCGTCCTATGCGGAATTGACCGCGGGACAGCACATTACGATCGGAGCTCCGGTGCGCGGCATGTCCGCACTGGTGCTCGACGCACGGATGAACCCGGTACCGCCTGGGGTGACCGGCGAGCTGTATCTGGCGGGTGGCGGGCTGGCCCGCGGTTATCGCAACCGCGCCGGGCTTTCCGCGCAACGTTTCGTCGCCAACCCATGGGGCGAACCGGGTGCCCGGATGTACCGCACCGGCGACCTGGTGCGCTGGTACGCGACTCCGGCGGGATCGTGGGAGCTGGACTATGTGGGGCGCAGCGACTTCCAGGTGAAGGTCCGCGGTTTCCGGGTCGAACTGGGTGAGATCGACGCGGTGCTGGGTGGCCATGCGGACGTCGAATTCGCGGTCACCCTCGGCCGCGAAACAGCCGCTGGCGCAACGGTGCTGGTGTCTTATGTGCTTCCGGTCGCGGACCGCACCGTCGACCCGGACCGGCTCACGGAATTCGCGGCGCGTGTGCTGCCTTCGCATATGGTGCCCTCGGCCGTCGTCGTCCTCGACGAGGTGCCGCTGACCACCAATGGCAAGCTCGATCGCGACGCGCTGCCGGAGCCCCAGTTCACCGCCACGGTGTCGCGGGCACCGTCCGGTCCGCTCGAGTCGCGGATCGCCGAGCTCTTCGCGCAGGTTCTCGGCGTGCGGCAGGTCGGTGCCGATGACTCCTTCTTCGGCATCGGCGGCGACAGCATCGTCTCGATCCAATTGGTTTCGCGGGCCAAGGCGGTCGGAATCGGATTCACCCCGCGCGATGTCTTCGAGCAGAAGACCGTTGCCGGATTGGCCAGGGTCGCGGTGCTCGGCACCGATCCCGCGCCGGTCGTGCTGGCCGAGCTGCCCGGTGGTGGGGTCGGCGATATCCCGCTCACACCCGTGCTCGCCGGCTTCCTCGAGCATGGTTCGTTCGGCCGATTCGCGCAGACCCTCGTGCTGGCGCTGCCGAAGGGCATCGATCGCACCGGACTGGCCGCCACGCTCACCGCCGTACTCGACCACCACGACATGCTGCGCGCGCGGGTATGGCAGGTCGACGGCCGGTGGTGGCAGCAGGTGGCCGCACCGGGCACCCTCGACATGTCGGCGCTGTTGTCCGAGGTGGAGGTGCCCTATGGGGCTGATCTCGAGGGAATCGGCAATGCCGCCATGGCCGACGCGCTGGCGGCACTGGATCCGGGCGCGGGCCGGATGGTCGCGTTCAGCTGGCTGCGCAGGTCGAACACCCGCGATCTACTGATCGTCGCGGCACATCACTATGTGATCGACGGGGTGTCGTGGCGGATCCTGATTCCGGACCTCATCACCGCATGGGCGCAGCGTTGCGCTGGGATCGCTATGGCGTTGTCGCCGGTCGGAACATCGTTCCGGCGTTGGGCACACGGTCTGGTCGAGGCCGCGGGCTCGCCGTCGCGGCTGGCGGAACTCGACTACTGGCGCACCGTGCTGGCCACACCGGACCCCTTGCTCGGTACGCGTGCGCTCGATCCCACCGTCGATACCCACGCGACGGTGCGGCAGTTGACGGTCGAGGTGCCGGTCGACGTCGCCGATGCGGTCCTGACCACGGTGCCCGCGCTGTACCGCGGCGGCGTCAACGACGGTCTGCTCGCGGCGCTGGCCATGGCGGTGCGCACCTGGCGGGCGCGACGCGGAATCGACGCCCCGGTCACCAGGATTCGCCTGGAGGGACACGGCCGCGAGGAAATGGCCGTGCCCGGCGCCGATCTGACCCGCACGATCGGTTGGTTCACCAGCGTGTACCCGGTGGCACTCGATCTCACCGGCATTGCCGAGCAGACCGCGGCGGTGTTGCGGTCGGTGAAGGAGCAATTGCTCGCGATTCCGGATCGGGGTATCGGATTCGGCGTACTGCGCCAACTGAATTCGGCTACCTCCGGTGTGCTGGCCGGTGATATCGGGCAGATCGGCTTCAACTATCTGGGCCGGGTATCCACCGGCATACCGGAGGGGCTGACCGATCCGGCCTGGCTCCCGTCCGGGGATCTGGGTGACCTCGACGACGGCCAGGATCCGGCGCTGCCCGCATCGGCCGTGGTCGATATCAATGCGATCGTCATCGATACCGATGCCGGACCGCGAATGGATGTGGTGTTCAGGTACGCCGGTGAAATCCTGGACGCGGCGGCGATGCAGGAACTGGCCGACGACTGGCTCACCGCGCTGACGGCGGTGGCCCGGCACGTGGCCGAGCCGGACGCCGGTGGTCTCACACCGTCGGATGTGCCGCTCGTATCGGTCGGCCAGCACGAACTCGACACCTGGCGCGCGAACTACCCGAGCCTGGTCGACGTGCTGCCCCTGTCGCCGCTGCAGACCGGCCTGCTGTTCCTGATGGAAATGCTGGCGGAATCGGTGGACCCGTACGTCATTCAGGTGGCCGCCGAACTCTCGGGCGAATTCGAACTCGAGCGGCTGCACCGCGCCGCGCAGGTGGCCCTGGACCGGCACGCGAATCTGCGCAGCGCCTTTACCTTCGGCGCGAACGGCAAACCGGTGCAGCTCATCGCCGACGGTGTCCGGGTGCCGTGGCGGGTGCTCACCGAGGTATCCGACGCGGACCTGCCCGATCTACTCGCCGCCGACCAGCGCACCGGATTCGATCCCGCGCTCGCGCCGCTGCTGCGATTCACGGTGTACCGCACCACGTCCGGGCGTACCCAGTTGGTGCTGACGGCGCATCACATCCTGCTCGACGGCTGGTCGATGCCGCTGCTGATGAAGGATCTGCTGATCCTCTACGCCACCAGCAGCGATACCGCGCTGCTGCCCGCCGCGCGGCCGTACCGCGACTATCTGGCGTGGCTGTCGCGCCAGGACCGCGACGCCACACTCGGCGCGTGGGGTACCGCGCTGACCAAGGTCGGGCCGACGCTGCTCGCGCCCGCGCTGGTGCGACCCGCGGTGCCGGACAGTGGATTCGGCCGGACGACATTCGAACTGTCGGCGACCGAGACGGCCGCGCTGACGTCCTTCGCCGCGGCAACCGAGGTCACCGTCAATACGGTGCTGCAGGCGGCCTGGGGCGTGGTGGTCGCCGGTATCGCCGATCGCGACGATGTGGTCTTCGGTGTCACTGTCTCGGGACGTCCACCGCAGCTCGACGGCGTCGACGCGATGGTCGGCCTCTTCGTGAACACGATTCCGGTGCGGGTCCGATTCGATGCGGCGACAACGGTTTCGCAGCTGCTCACCGAGCTACAGGCCGAACAAGCGGCACTGCTGGAACATCACTATCTCGGGTTGGCCGACGTCCAGGCGCTGGCGGGCGGCAGCGAATTGTTCGACACGCTGGTCGCCTACGAGTCGTATCCGATCGATGCCGATGGCCTGCGGCAGGCGGGCAGCGCCGTCGACGGGCTGGTGATCGGTGAGGTGAGTTCGGTCGACCACACCCACTATCCGGTCACCGTCCGGGCCGAACTGGGGGCCGTGCTGCGGGTGGAGGTGCTGTACCGCGGCGATGCCGTCGCGGATTCGGCGGCATCGGCGCTGACCCAGCGGTTGCGCACGGTGCTCGGCGAATTCGTCACCGCGCCAGCGGATTCGGTAGTGACTGTGCGCGACGGTGCGAGCCCGGATGTGCTCACCCAGGTTCGATACTGGCGCACCGCGCTGGCAGGCCTGCCGGATGAGTTGACATTGCCCATGGATCGACCGCGCTCGGGCGTGCCCACCCAGGTCGGTGGGCGGATCGGGCTCGAGATCGGCGTGCACCAGCACCACGAACTGCGTCGGCTCGCCGAGACCAGGAATACCTCGGTATTCGTGGTGGCACATGCCGCCTTCGCGGTGCTGCTGGCGCGGCTGTCCGGCACGACCGATATCGCGATCGGTACACCGGCCCCGGGCGACACCGAGAATACGGTGCTGCTGCGCACCGAATACGATCCGGGCGCGAGCTTCGATGAGCTACTGGCCGCGGTCGGTTCGGCCGACGCCGCCGCATTCGCGCACGCCGATGTGCCGGTCGCGCAACTCGTCGAGATACTCGACCCCGTCCAGGTGACCGGCAGGCATCCGCTGTTCCAGGTCGCGATCGAAAATGTCGGTGCCGCAACGGGGCCGATGGCCGTGGACCTGCGGCTTTCGCTGACCGAGCGGATCGGACCGCGCGGAGAAACCCAAGGTGTGCTGGCCGAATTCACCTATGCGACAGACCTGTTCGATGCCGCGACCGCACAGGGCTTCGCCGATCGGTTCGCCCGCATCCTCACCGCGGTCGTCGCCGATGCCGCGGTGACCGTCGGCGATATCGAGCTGCTCGCACCGCACGAACGCACCAGGGTACTGCGCGAATGGAATTCACGCGGTGCGTGGGTGCCCGCCGCGACACTGCCCGCGCTGATCGCCGATCAGGCCCGGCGCCGGCCCGATGCCGTCGCGGTGCGCTACGGCGATACCGCATTGAGCTTCGCCGAGCTGCGGCGGCGGGCGAACCGGGTGGCCAGGGCGCTCATCGCCGCAGGTGCCGGACCGGAATCGCTGGTGGCCGTCGCGGTTGCGCGCACCGAAGAGCTGCCGGTCGCATTGCTCGGTGTCCTCACGGCGGGCGCGGCGTATCTGCCGATCGATATCACCTATCCGGCGCAACGCCTGGCCTTCGTGCTCGCCGATGCGGTGCCGGTCTGTGTGCTCACCACCGCGGAGCAGCGCGATGCGGTGCCGGTCGGCGAGCTGCCGGTGATATTGCTCGAAGAGACAACGGAATTCGACGAGCATCCGGTCAGCGATGCCGACCGCATCGCACCGCTGTTGCCCGATCATCTCGCCTACGTCATCTACACCTCGGGTTCGACGGGTGTGCCGAAGGGCGTCGGGGTGGCGCACCGCAATGTGGTCGAGCTGTGCGCGAACACCCAGCCGCTGTTCGGTTTCGACGACACCGATGTGTGGACGCTGTTCCACTCCTTCGCCTTCGACTTCTCGGTGTGGGAGCTGTGGTGCGCGTTGGCCACCGGCGGCACCGTGGTCGTGGTCGACTACGCGACCTCGCGGGCACCGGAACTGTTCCGCGAGTTGCTGATCCGCGAACGGGTGACCGTGCTGAACCAGACACCGTCGGCGTTCTACCAGCTCATCGAGGCCGACCGGGCCGCGACGGATACCGATGGCGAATTCGCGCTGCGACATGTCGTATTCGGTGGTGAGGCACTGGATCTGCGGCAGTTGCGGCGCTGGTACGAGCGCCACGACCCGGATGCGCCGCGCCTGGTCAATATGTACGGCATTACCGAAACCACGGTGCACGTCTCGTTCCTGGCGCTGGACAAGCTGATCGCGGACAGTCCGGACAGCCTGATCGGACGTGCGTTGCCCGGCTTGGACGGCTATGTGCTCGACTCGCGCCTGCACCCGGTGCCGGTCGGCACACCGGGGGAGATCTATGTGGCCGGAGCCCAGCTGTCCAGGGGATACCTCGGTAGGCCAGGTCTGGCCGCGGCGCGTTTCGTCGCGAATCCCTTCGGCGCACCGGGATCTCGCATGTACCGCACCGGCGACCTCGGTCGCTGGCACCACTTCGACGAGGTGATCGGACTGGCCTACGCCGGGCGCAGCGATCAGCAAGTTCAGTTGCGCGGTTTCCGAATCGAACTCGGCGAGATCGAATCCGCGTTACTTGCCCAGCCTTCGGTCAGCCAAGCGGTGGTACTGGTTCGCTCGACGGAGCGTCTCGGTGATCAGCTCGTCGGGTATGTCGTGCCCGCGGCCGGTGCGAACATCGATCCGGATGAACTGCGTGTCCAGGTGGCCGAATTCCTCACCGGCTATATGGTTCCCGCCGCGATCGTGGTACTCGATGTCATGCCGCTGACGCCCAACGGCAAGTTGGACCGGCGCGCGTTGCCCGAACCCGCCTTCGCGGCACGGGAATACCGCGCACCGGCTACCCCGATGGAGGAAACCGTGGCCGCCGCCTTCGCGGAGGTGCTCGACCTCGAGCGATTCGGCATGGACGACAACTTCTTCGAGCGCGGCGGCAATTCGCTGATCGCCACGAAGCTGACCGCGCGGCTGAGTTCGGTGCTCGGCGAGAAGATTCCGGTGATGCGGATATTCACCGCGCCGACCCCGGCCGAGTTCATTGCCGAACTGGCCCGCCGGGCCGGTGGGCAGGTCGAGGGCGAGGTGGCCTTCGATGTGGTGCTGCCAGTGCGTGCGACGGGTGACAATGAGCCGCTGTTCTGCATCCATCCGGTATCCGGTATCGCGTGGTCGTTCGCGGGCCTGGCCGCTTATCTCGATTCCGACCGGCCGATCTACGGCATCCAGGCGCCGACATTGGCCGCACCGGCTGTGCTGCCGGACACGATCGAGGAGTGGGCATCGATCTACGTCGAGGCGATCCGCTCGGTCCAGCCGAACGGGCCGTATCACCTCATCGGCTGGTCGATGGGTGGTGTTTTCGCCCATGAGATCGCGGTGCAGTTGCAGCGCGCGGGACAGCGGGTGGCGACCCTCGCGGTGATGGACAGCTATATGGCCGATCCGCCGGACGAACGCGCGCAGGGCGCGGGCTCACCCGTACCGGTGGCCGAACTGATCGGTGGCCTGCTCGGCGAACAGGCCGGTGACCTCGGCTTCGACACCGATGTGGACTGGGTACAACTCGCCGAGCGGCTGGGCGAACTCCCGGAGCCATTCGCCTCCTTCGGCTCCGACCGCTTCACCCGCGTCCTGGACACGGCCGTGCATTCGGTCGTGCTGCGTAACGCCTATCGCCCGGCTCGGTTCCACGGCGACGTCATCTACTTCACCGCAGCGCTCGACGATCCCACCGGTGCGATCGGCGCCTCCATCTGGGCCGAGGTGACCGACGGCGCGGTGGACAACCGCGCGGTGCCGACCACCCACTGGCGGATGACGGCTGGCGCCGGACTTGCCGAAATCGGCACGGTGCTGACCGAGGTTTGGCGGGCATCCAGTGGTGTCACTGAGGCACGGGAGCCTCGACCGTGATGGCGGTCTGGCTCTTTGGCCTGGTTTCCACCGACGATGCCGCTGGAGGTCAGGGAGGGTGCGTTCCGGCGATTGTGTAGCGGTTTGCTGCCATGTTTCCGCGTGGTCATTTGTGTAGTCGCGCGCGGTGGGTGGTGGGGGTGCGTGCGTTTCGGCGATTGTGT